>JAGRPB010000086.1 GCA_020439945.1 Verrucomicrobiia bacterium | reverse complement strand
CGGGATGACAAACGCGTCGCGAACCTTCTTAGCGAGCATTTTACGCGGTCGAATTCTCAGTCACCTTCCCTCCGGGCTTGGGTGCGCGGCACCGAGTTCCAAGTGCGTGTCTGGCGCGCGCTGCTGGCGATCCCGCCCGGCCAACTCACCACCTACCGCCGCATCGCCGAAGCCATCGGGCAACCCCGTGCCTCACGAGCCGTCGGCACCGCCATCGGAGCCAACCCCATCGCCCTGCTCATTCCCTGCCACCGGGTCATTCGCGAGACGGGCGTGATCTCCGGCTATCGCTGGGGCGTCGGGAGAAAGCGCTCTCTGATCGCGTGGGAAGGCGCGAAGGGATGAATACAGCGGACCGCGACGATCCCTCGTCGCCCCGATCGACTGATGCGACGAAGGATCGTCGCGGTCCAAGCTTTCGACTCACTTCAGATGCTTCTGAAAGAACGCATCCACCGTATCAACGAACGGCGTCAGCCAGGGTTCGCGCCCCCACTGTCCGTGTTTCGCGCCGGGGATCATGACGAACTCGTTGGGCACGCCCAAGGTGTCGAGTTTCTTCCGCATCTCGACGTACCGCTCGCCGGGCATGTCGAACTCGCCATCGAGGAACAGCAACGGCGGCGTTTCCTTGCTCACATGGGTGATGGGTGAACCCTGGGCATAGATGTCTGGATTCTCCGAGAACTCGGCACCAAAGAAAATGACGCAGTTCTCGATGCGCTGGTTCTTCGCCTCCTTCACGCGAGTCACCTGATCGACCCCGGCGCCCATCAGCACGGCCGCCTGCAACGCCGCTGATTGCCCCGGCGAATTGCCAGTCTCCTCGAATTTCGAGGGATCGTGGCCCGTCGTCGCAACCATTCCGGTGAGATGACCGCCCGCCGAACCACCAACGCCGCCAATACGTTCGGGATCGAGCCGGTAGTCCTTGGCGTGGGCACGCAACCAGCGCACCGCCGCTTTGCAATCGAGAACCGCTCCGGGGAACTTCGCCTCGGTCGCGAGCCGGTAATCGACATTACCAACCACATAACCGCGCTTCGCCAGCTCCACGGCAAACGGTTCGAAGGCTTCGCGCTTCCCTCCGGTCCAGCCACCCCCATGCACGAGGAGCACGCCCGGGAATGGTCCGTCACCAGCAGGCACAAACACATCCATGGCCACCTTTCGCTCGCCAAAAATCGCATAGTCGATCCCGCGATGCACGGTCATGTCCGCAGGAATCTTGATGGGCGCAGGTGGCACAGGTTTCCCTTTCGCCTTGCTCGCTGCCGCCGCTGTCGGTTTTGCTCCCGCGCCCTCCAGTTTCATCCAGGCTTCAGCAAACCAGCGCCCCACATCGAGCGTTCCCTCGGTGCTGTAGTGCGCGGCGTTGATGATCGGAGCCGCAGCGGTATCGACATAAACCGTTCGCGGATCGGCTTTCGCCACCGCCTTTTGGGCTTCCACGATCGCCGGCATGTGCGGGTTTTTCCCGAGGCCAAACTGCGTGTTCACCGCGACCAGCGCCGCCATATCGGTTGTCCCGAGATCTTCGCGAAGCGATGCGATCATTTTCGCGAGCCGTTCGTCGTAGAGATCGACTTCCCCTGGCTTGGCGTCGCTTTCGCCCTGCACCCAGAGCAGTGCGCGGAGCCGGAGCACGGTGCCCTCCGCCTTCGCGGCGGCAGTCGCATCCTTCACTTCTTCGAGCAGCGCACGGTAACACGAACCCGCTTCACCGGGATCGTCCGGATCCCAATCCTGACCGATGCCGGTGCCACTGAAGGCCGCCTTCACGATGGCGATCTTTCGCTGTGGTTGTTTGGCCAGCAGCGTTCTCGCAAAAGCGATCTCGGGGCCGAATCCACCGGCGGCGTGGGAAAAGTTTCCGTATTGGCGCGGCACGCCATCTTCCTTCGGCTTCGGCGTTCCCTTTGGCTGAGGTTGCAGCGAGATCCAACGATCACCACTGGTGACGTCGTGCTCGTCCGGCGGTGGATCACCGGCCCGATACCAGAAGCGAACTTTGGCATCGTTGGGATCAGCGGACAGCTCCGCGGGATCGGCATCGAAACCGACGGCGTTCGATTGACCGGCCACGAGAAAGAGATCCCGAACCTCCCCTTTCTTCGCCTTCTCCGTCACCGAGGTCGCGCTGCCACCTTTACTCTCCTGCCAGCGTTGCCAGGACAGGCCGGGCCGATCGACGCGGAAGGTGACCACGCGCGTTTTCTCCACCTCGGTCACATAGACGGTGCGCCCGTCGGATCCACCGAAGCACAGGTTACTCGGCATGGAACCGAGCACATCGATCTCCCGCAGCACTTCACCTTTCGGCGTCATCTTGAGCACCTTGCCGGCGCCGTGGCGACTCACGTAGAGATTGCCGTCGATGTCGCAGCGCATGCCGTCGAAGCCATGATCGGCGAATTCCTTTACCAGCCATTTGTCGGTAATCGTCTTTTCCTCGGTGAGCGTGAAGGCCCAGATCTTTCGCTGCACGCTTTCGTTCACATAGAGTATCTTCCCATCCGGGCTCACCTCGATGCCGTTGGTGGTTCCGAGACTTTCTGCCAGTTGCGTTACCGTTCCGTCAGGATCGATCCGCCATAGTTGGCCGGTGCCGTCTTTCCAATTCGGATCGCTCGCGTAGAGGGTGCCGTCGGGACCAATGGCGAGATCATTCGGCTGATTCATCTTCGGCTCGTGGGCAAGAACGGAGATCGCCTTCGTCGCCGGATCGATGCGCAGGATTTTGTGCCCAGTGTAGTCGGCCACATACATGATCCCTTCGCGATCGAAGCGAATCCCATTGCCGGTGCTGCCCTCGGGCAAGGTCACGAAAAGCGACGCCGCACCATCGGGAGTGACGACCCCGATGTTGCCTTTGTCCTGAAAGCTGACCGCGTAGAGATTTCCCTCGCGATCGCAGGCCGGTCCCTCGATACCGCCGGTGAAGGTCTCCGAATCCGTGAAGGGCTTGGCCACGAAAAGGGCATCGTCTTCGGCGTCCACCGATCGGAAACCGGAGAAAACAACCAAGACAATGATGAGGAGGGGTCGAAACTGCATGAGGAGAGTTTGGGCAAAACGCTCCCCGTCCGCCAGCGCGTTTATCCGTCATGGGTAGCGGAGCGGCGATTTGCTATCGCCGGCATCAGGCATGAGGGCGATGGCAAATCGCCCTTCCGATCTTCACCAAAGCGTATAGCCCCCATCAATCACCAGAGCCGCACCGGTCATGTAGCGAGAGGCATCGCTCGCTAGGTAAACCGCCAGCGGTCCGAGATCTTCCGGTTCGCCGAATTTCCCCATCGGAATCGCTTTCTCGAACTCGGTGATGACCTCGGGATTCTCCCTCGACCAACGCTGGTTCGGCTCGGTCATGAATCCGCCCGGGCAGATCGCGTTCACCGTCACCCCATGCGGCGCCCAATCGGCGGCCGTGGCGCGAGTGAACTGAATGATCGCGGCCTTTGAAGTCTCATAGCTGCAGCCACCGATACCACGATTCGCAATCATCCCGGAAATCGATGCAATGTTGATGACGCGTCCGCCCATTCCCCGTCTCACCATCTCTCCGCCGATCAACTTGGTGCAAAGAAAGGTGCTGGTGACGTTCAGATCCATGATCCGCTGCCAGTCCTCGAGCGATTGCTCCTCGATCGGCACGTTTACCAGACGCCCGCCGACATTGTTGATGAGGATATCGATCGGGCCGTGTTCCGTGAGAGCCTGGCGACAAATCGATTCGCAGGCCGCCGGATCGCCCATGTCACCGGTCAGCGGAAAAGCCTGACGCCCCAGCGCGCGAATTTCTCCCGCCGTCGCTTGGAGGCTCTCCTCGTCGCGACCGGTGAGAATCACGTCCGCCCCGGCCTCGGCAATCGCCAGCGCCATCTCACGCCCCAGCCCACGACTTGCGCCAGTGATGAACGAACGGCGACCCGCCAGGGAAAATCGATCGAGAAGACTCATTGGTTTACTTCAAAGTCTGCAGCCAAGTCACGAGGTCCACCAAGCCGTCAGCGCCGATCACGGCAGCCAAACCGGGCGGCATGAGGCTCAGTGAAAGTTCTTCGCGTTTGTCGATACCATCCTTGTCCACGCTCAGATCGACACCACCGGGGAGGCGCAACTGCACTTCCTCGTCCGTCTCGCCAGTCACGTAGCCCACCAGCGCGGAGCCATCCTTTTTCGTCACGCTCACGCCGTGGAATCCATGGCTGATGGCGGCGCTCGGATAGAGAATCGCCTCGAACATTCCTTCGCGGCTCAGTTTGTTGCCGATCTCGCTGAGATCCGGTCCGAAGGCAACGCCCTCCCCTTTCACCAGGTGACAAGTCGTGCAGGTGGCCTTCACGAAAAGATCATGCCCTTTCGAGGCATCGCCGTTCTGCGCTACCAGCTCGGGTAGGGGCGGAAAATTCTCGGCACCCGCCGCTTTCGGAACTGGCAGAATATCCCGCGCGTCGTTCCGCAATCCGGCATCGGGACTGCGGGCAATCGCCAGCGCAGCGACCGGTTTCAGGGAATCGTCGAGCTTGCCCTCCTGTGCCAGCTTCAGCAGATCGCGACCGCTTCGACCATTCATCGCCATGGCATTGACCAGTTCGATCGCCAGGGGCGCCAGGGTTTCAGGGCGTTTCAGCTCGGCGGCGAGAATGTCGCCCACCGAACGGTCGCCGGTCTTGCCAAGCGCTCGTGCCATGGCCGACGCGCGGCCGAGGTTCTTTGAATCGCGCAGGTATTCGGTCACCTTGCCGCGATTCGTCTGCAGGAGCAGCCGCGCCGCCTTCACCGATTCCGGCGCGTCGGGATGCCCAGCAATGAAGGCAGCGAGTTCATCGGGAAATCCGGAAAGGTTGAGCCGTTCCGCCAAGTTCACAAACTCGGCCGTCCCGCGAACCGGGGCCAGCAGTGCGTCGAGTCGCGCTGGTCCTCCTTCGATTTGCTGAATTTCCTTTGGACCGATCTTTGAAGCAGCGAAAAGCGAAGCTTTTGGAGAGCCCTGCATGAACAGACGTCGATATCCTCGGGCCTGCGCATCGGGATCATCCAGGAAGTGAAGCATTCGTAGAAACTTCTCTGACGGATTCTTCAGTTCAATTCCTCCAGCTACCACATATGCATCAAAGAATTCCCCACTTCGATTTCGGTTGATCAATTCATCTGTCATACGTCGAAATCGCACATACTCGGGATCATTCCGCGGAACGACATCAAATTCCAGGGTTGCAAGTAGTCCACGCAAACGCCTCAACCATCGTCCTTCGGCCCCGATTCCCAAGGCTTCCAGCATCCAAGCATCCCCGGGATCGTATTGCCGAGCCAGAAATCTCCACAACTCATCGGCGTTGTCACCATCCATGAAACGCAACGCCAAGGCCATTTCCCGACACAGCCCAGGATCATTCTCCGCGACTTCGGCAGTTATGAACTTCAAGAGTTCGTCCGGTTTGCTTCGAAATCGCTTTCGCAAAGCTCTCACCATCGTGATTCGTATGTCGCTGTCGGAATCTCGAAGGAGTTGTTTGATGATTTTCGAAGGAAGATTCTCCATTTGACCGAGAAGCCAGATCGCCCGTGCCCTGTGGCGTGAACCCGATTTAATATTCAATGCCGCCTCTTTGGAAAGGGCCCATTCAGCTTCATCTCCCGCTTTACTGAGCGAATGCCATGCCGCGAACTGAACATCAGCGTTTGGATTGGCCAGTTGCTTCACGGCCCCTGAAAAACGATCTCCATTTTCAGAGTGTGAATAATCAGCGAGGTAGGCCCTTGCACCCACATTGCTCTTGGGAATCACCCGAAAAATCCGCCCCTTCTCGATATCGCCCATTCCGTGACCTCCGACACCCGGATCGTACCAATCGGCCACGAAAAGGGAACCATCCGGCGCCACGCAAACATCGCTGGGACGGAACCAGCGGTCCTTTGTCGAACGCATCAAATCAACCGTCTCCGTCACCTTGTATCCAGCGCCGTCGGGTTTCGTGATGTAGCTGCGCACCACGTTCGGCCCGGCGTCACAGTGAATCATCTGGCCGTGAAAAATCTCCGGCAATAGATCGCCTTCATAGACACAGATTCCTGTCGGAGATCCAGCCCCCGTCACCAGCAAGTTGGGCACCACACCCGGATCGTTCTGATGCCAGTGACGCTCGGGAATCTCCTCGGACATGCCGATGCGCGGATCGCGCCAGCCGGCACCGGTGATCTCATCCTTGTAGCCATAGTTGCCAAACTCCATCACATAGTTGATCCGCACTCCTTTATTCCCATCATCATCGTTATCGCTTTGCCACATCGTGCCGAAGGAATCGACACAGACTTCCCAATTGTTGCGAAAGTTCCACGCCAGCAGTTCGACGCCGGTGCCATCGAGTTCGCAGCGAAAAATCATCCCCTCCTGGTAGGGACGGTTGCCCTGGTTCGTGCACTTGATGCCGTGGATGTCGGTGATCAGGTTGCCCTCCGGATCACAGAGCTGTTGGCCGGCATTGCCGAAGTTGAAATAGAGACGCCCATCGGGTCCGAAATGAACGGCGTGAATTCCGTGGTCGTGCTGTTTGCCACCGATTTTGGTGAACATCACTTCCTTGCTGTCCGGATCGGCCTTGCCGTCGCCGTCACGATCGTAGAGGGAAAAGACCTCATCACCACAGCTGATGATGACCCGGTCTCCCAGCACACAGATGCCGTGGGCCGAGTCCACATCGTGCCCCTGATAAAATACCGTTTTCTTGTCCGCCTTCGCGTCTCCGTCGGTGTCTTCGAGGATCAGGATCTGGTCGCCCTCGGGTCGCTTGCCTGAGTTGCGGCGATAGTTGACCACGTCACAGACCCAGACGCGCCCTTTCGCATCAATGTCGATGCAGCTGGGCGACGTGATCATCGGCTCGCTGGCGAACAACTGCACCGCGAGATCCGGATGAATCTCGAGCGACTCGACAGCCTCGCTCGCGTCGCGGCCGGGATCGCTGGACTTTTTCACGTAGGTATCGGCGGCCTGCGTTCCTCCGGCTTCATTGAAAACCACAAACCGTACCGAGGTCGGCGTCTTTTCCATACCGGCCCGAACCGTTCCCCCGTCATCGAGCACTCCTCGCGCCTTGAAGCGTTTCGCCCCTTTCGGCAAATCGTAAACGATGACCGAATTCGCGTGCGCCCCGATACCGTCCTCGACCAGCTTGCCTTTCACCAGCATCGGCCTGCCCTGGCAGTTGGCGTTCTTGTTCACCCCGGCGTAGCCGCTGCTGGCGATCTTCCAGTTCAGGCTGGTCAGGCTTTTCTCCGAACCGTCCGCCATCACCAGGCGCGGCTCGGCCCAGCCGGCCCAATCGTTCGAGATGCCGTCGCCCGCATCCGCGATCACGAGGACGAGTTCCTTCGAGTCCGCGGGAAGCTCGACGTCGATATCAACACTGTGCGAAGGCGGATTCGAATGCGCGATGACCGGCGATTCGTAGATCGGCTTCGCTCCGGGCGTTCCCGTCTTCGGTGCCGAGGTCTGCTTCGCCGCCTCCTTCTTCCGGTTCTGTTCGCCGCCGTATTCCAGCGCGTTTTTCTCGAGAAACTCCCGCGTCGGCGTCTTTGTCTCGATCCCGTTTTTCGGAATCTCCAGGCCCGCCGACCAGGCCACGCCATTGAGCACCGTCTTGCGGAAGTTGTCGTCTTCCCAGTTCCAGTGGAAATGCAATCCGGTGAATCCGAATCCGCAACCGTTCGCATAATCGCTGCCGCGCTGATAGGCCCATGCCACGTGCTGCGGCTCGTGATTTGCCACCGCCTTCCGTACGGCGGGATTGCCCGAATGTGCTCCGTCCGCCCGGCTCATGGTTTCGTCGGGCGCGACGGCGGAGAGAATGGGCGTCACGCCTTTCATATCGCCCATAAAGCGCATGTGAAAATACCACTCGTCATTGATCTCGAAGGGTTTCAATCCGTTCGCTGCCGGGTGATCGGAAAACACTTCAAACTTCGGTTTCCACGTCGGATTGACCGACCAATCCGTCTCGAAATAGCCACCCATCCACGCGAGCATTCCCTTTGCGCTCGGACCGATCGGCACCTCGACGGCATAGTGCAGGCAGGCCAGTCCGGCGCCCGTGCGCATCACTTTGTCGAACTCCGGCACGTGACCGTTGACCAGGTGACCTCCGCCACCGGAGCAAAAGAAAATCACGGAATCCGCGTCTTTGAAAAAGGCTTCCGGATTTTCCGGCCAGTTGATCGAGTAGCGCGACTCGATCTTCGCATCCGGATAGCTCTCCTCCAGCCATTGCCCGATCAGTCGGCAACCCGCCGCATATTCGTGAGCGCCGAAACCATGCGAAGTTTTGTGGGAGACGAAACAGAGAACCGTCTTGTCATCATCCCGTGGCCCCGCTTTCGCGAGGCTTGGCAACACAATGGCAAGAGCAGCCAGGAAAAGCCATCGAACAGGGTTGAGTCCGGGACGATAGAGGGTTGAGCGAGGGGTCATGTTGACGATTCTCCGGGTTCCGCGAAAATGGTCAAGCGCTCGCAAAGACCGTTTCACGTAGCGAAGAGCCCTCGACTCACCGGCAGGCGCGATCTCGGACTCGGCAGGGTTGCGCGTTTCCGTCAGAGTCGGTTCATGACGATCCGGCTCCTGAAACCCGCCCTGTTCTGCCTCGCCCTTTTCCCTGCGTTTCCCGCCGTCGCAGAACCGGTCGCTCTCGGTGATCATCTCGAGCTTTTTGCGGATGACTTCATCGTCGGAGAAACCAGCGGCGATCTCGAGCGTCATCTTCATCGCCCGGAGCCGAAGGAAGTCGTCCTGACCGCCGACGCGCCGTGGGAGGGGAATACCTCGGGCTACTACACCCTCTTTCAAGATGGAGACCTTTACCGCATGATCTACCGTGGATGGGCTCACGATCCGGAAACGAAAAAACAGCTCAGAGCCGAGGTCACTTGTTACGCCGAGAGCGACGACGGCATCCACTGGCGAAAACCAAACCTCGGACTCTTCGAGTGGGAAGGATCAAAAGACAACAACATCATCATCCGTTCCGGAAACGGCATTCACAATTTCACCGCGTTCAAAGACAGCAACCCGGATTGCCCGCCCGAAGCACGCTACAAGGCGCTCGGCGGATCGAAGGAAAAGGGCAAGCACGGCCTCATGTATTTTCGCTCCGCCGATTGCATCCACTGGGAACAGGTGGGCGAGGAACCGGTGATCACAGAGGGCGCGTTCGACTCGCAGAATCTCGCCTTCTGGGACAGCGAACGCGGAGAGTATCGGGCCCACTGGCGGATTTTCACCGAGGGCGTGGTCAATGAAAAGCAGTGGAAACCCGGCGGCTACCGAGCCATTCGCACCGCCGCATCGAAGGACTTCGTCCATTGGGAGCCGCACCACGACCTGGCCTACCCGGAGGGCACGCCTAACCAGCATCTCTACACCAACGCCGTGCAGCCCTACTTCCGCGCGCCACAGATCCTGATCGGATTTCCCACTCGCTATCTGCCCGACGAAGGCCAACGGGTTGAGCCAATCTTCATGATCAGTCGCGATGGGGTCAATTTCCGCCGCTTCAACGAACCCGTGATTCCTGAGTCAGCGCCCGCCGATCGGCAGGGCAACCGCAGCAACTACATGACCTGGGGCATGCTCAGGCTGCCCGGCAAGCCCGACGAGATTTCCGTCTATGCCACCGAAGCCTATTACGGTCCCGTGCCCGGTCGCGTGCGCCGCTTCGCTTATCGGTTGGACGGGTTCGTCTCGATGCGCACCGGCAATGACGGCGGCGAACTGCTCACCAAACCGCTCACCTTTTCCGGAAATCATCTCACGCTGAACTACACGACTCTGGCTAAGAGAGGATCAGTGAAAATCGAACTCCAGAACGCAGACGGACAACCGATCGACGGTTTCACGCTCGCAGATGCCACCCCGCTCACCGGCGATTCCGTCAAAGCCACCGTGACGTGGAAGGGCGGTCACGATCTTTCTGAGCTTTCCGGGAAACCCGTCCGCGTTCGGCTGGTCGCCACACAGGCCGATTTGTTCTCTTTGCGATTTCATTGATTCGTTGGCCGATGCACACCACGAAGGCATCTTCGAAACTCGGATGGGAAAAGGTCGACGCGAAGTCACCGAAAGCATTTTTCTGGCAGTTGCCGAAATCGCTGGCAAACTGCTCACTTGCTTGAGGGCAACCCTCCAAGCCGACGTGGCGGAATGGTAGACGCAGCGGACTTAAAATCCGCTGGGAGGTAACTCCCGTGCGGGTTCGAGTCCCGCCGTCGGTAGCTTTCTTTCCGGAAATGGATGGCCCTTAATCACTCGGCTTTCCCGGGCGGCCGAAATTTCGCCACAAAGATGTCCTGGCTGCGTCCGGTGCTCGCGTTGGCCTTCAGGCGGAAGCGGCCAAAGGTTCCCTCCGTTTGAAATCCTCCGCCGTTGACGACGTTTCCCTTTTTGTCCGCGGCGACGTCTTCGTTGATCTCGTTGGCCGGACCACCGTTCTCAACCACCCACAGGAGCTTTCCCCGGTGATCGTAGGAGGAAACGAAGCCTTCGCGCTCCTCTCCGGCGATCGGGGGAAATCCTTGACCGAACTCACCCTTTTCGGTGATGAAACCAGTCACGAGAACATTTCCGGCCGCATCGATCCCGATCCCCAGCGCGAGATCCCAACCCGGCCCGCCGCTGGTCCGCACCCACTCCACGTTGCCGTCCGCGTCGATACTGGCCACGAGCACATCCTTGTCGCCCACGCTCTTGATCGTGTCGGATGACACCTGGATTTCACCTTCGTAGGCGCCGCAGAGGTAACAGCCTCCGTTCACTTCATTGGGAATGATTCCCGCCGCGTGACCTTCGGCGGAACCGCCCAACCGGGTCGCCTGGATCAGCGAACCGTCTTCGCCGGAAATCTTTGCGGCCAGCAAAGAACCGCCGTCTTCCTTTCCGAGAGCTTGTCCATCGTAGGTCGCTTTTTTCGAGACTCTCCCGCAAACCCACACGTTCCCCGAAGAGTCCACGGCCACGTCATCGGCGGACCCGGAAGTCGGGGCTCCACCCGATTTCACCCAGATGAGTTCCCCGCCATCACTGTACCGGGCGACGAAAAATCGGGAGGTTTTCTCTGCAGTCTCGAGAACTTTCCCACCCAGACTTGCTGGACCCGCCATTCTTCCCGCGATGACGCATCCGCCGCCCGGCATCAGGTCGAGGCCGTGCCCGTAGTCGTATCCCGGTCCGCCACCGGTGCGAATCCAGCGCTCGTTGCCATCCCTGTCGAAGCTGGCGGTGAAGGCGTCGTAGTCCTCGCTGGTGTTGGCGACCTCTTTCCCTGCGAAATGCAGGGACTTGCTCTGGAAATGTCCGGTCACGAAGACGTTCCCATTCTTGTCCGCATCGATCCCGTATCCCCGTTCGGTGGCTTCACCTCCAATTTGTCGGGCCCAGACGAACTCTCCCGCAGAGGATATCTTCGCGATGAAACAGTCGGGCGCACCTCGACTAACGAGAATGTGTTCACCGAAATCGGCTTCCCCATCAAACTGCCCAGTGATGTAAATGAAACCATCCTCTCCCACCGCGAGGCTGCGGACTTTTTCCCCATTCGGAGTCCCTCCGGCGCGGATGGCCCAGAGGTAGGGATCGTCCTTACCATTCTCCTGAGCATGCCCTGGAGAGTGGAGAGACGCGAGGATGATGATCGCCGTCGAGAGGCCGAAACGATGGAAAAGTGAGGCAGTCATGGCAGTCACTTCTGGTTTGAGCCGGTCGGCTCACTCCGATTTCAAGCCGGCGGTGTTCACTGAGATCACCCGATACTTCGCCTCGGGGGTAAAATCGGGGTCGTGAAATTCCATCTCGACCAGCGGGGCGATGGGAGTGTCGCTGTATTGGAGGCCTTGGAAAATCGGGCGCCCGAATGGGTTCTTCGACTTGTCGGGCACGGTGGCGATTTCCTTCCCGTCACGCTGGATGATGAATTCGGCGATGCCACTCTCCAGATCCGCGTCGGCGTCCCAGGTCACTTCGCCATCTTTCGCAACCACCTCGGCCGGGGCGGGCGGCGGAGTCTTGTCCGGAACCGAGGTATCAACCACATAGGGCTCCCAGAGCCGGGCGATCTTTTCATTCGGCAGCCAGATGGCCGCGTTCTTGTCGCCCTCGAATTTATCAGCGGCAACCGCTTCGGTTCCCAGCACCGGCGCCAGCCAGATGTCGTCGGTCGGCATGGGCTTCAGCGGATCACCGGGTTTATCGGGAAGCCGCGCGGAGAGGCAGGCGTCGAGCCAGGGAATCGCGAGATAGCGCTGATTGCCACATTCATGCGAGGTGAAAGGATCGACGGCGATCCCGACCAGGCCGCCTTTTCCGCGCACTGCGTGAAAGAATTTCTGGTTGGCCGGCCAGTTGCCGGCAAACCGGCCCTCAGTCACCGTCACCCCCTCTTTCGTCCCCAGATTGCACATGATCGGAACGCTCAGCGCGGCGTCCGGCACCTCGTGCGGCTTGATGGTGGCGCGATCGGGATTCGCCTCCATCAGCGGAACGCCGGAACGCAGCCAAGCGGCGGCGACACGTTCCGGATGCAGGAGCGTCATTCCCCCGGCCCAGTGACCGCCCCCGCTGTGCCCCCAGAGCGCCCATGGCACGGTGGCGAGTTCGGGATGGCCGCTCTGCTTGCCGAGATCGGCGAGCGCTTTCTGAAACGCATCGCTGGAACCGTTCCGCGGATCACACCACATCTGGCAGTCGGCTTCCTGCGGCTGCTCGTAGGACGGCGCCATCAGCGCGCACTGGTGTTTCGCCGCCAGCGCCTGCCAATGCAGGTCGAAAGCGCCCGTCTGACCCGATTTGCACGACCCTTCACCACAGCCGTGCTGGTGAACGATGACGCCTCGCAAGGTGTCCACCCCTTCTGGAATCCAGACGGTATATTGAACGGGAAAAATCAGCTCGCCCGGCTTTTCCGAAGCCTGATAGCGAACCCGGTAGTAGGGAGCTTCAACCGGCGGAGGATTGTCGTAGGGAGGTTCCTGGGCGAACCCGATGGCGGTGAAGGCGAACAACAACAGGATGGAAAGGCGCATTTTGAGTGTCAGGGAGTTTCGGTTTTCATCGATACTCGGGTGGGGAATGAGACGGGTCAATCGGCAAGCAAATCGCATTCCCGCCAGTGCGCGTTCGCCCGCCCTTTCACCGGCTTTGCTTTTGACCTGGGGCCGTCTTTCGCTTTACTGGCCCTTTCTGGAATCCATTCCCTATTCCCTCCCATGTCCGACGCACCCACCATCATCTACACGAAGACCGACGAAGCGCCCGCGCTCGCCACTCGCTCTCTCCTGCCCATCATTCAGGCATTCACCAAGTCGTCGGGCATCAATGTGGAGACCCGCGACATTTCGCTGGCCGGCCGGATCATCGCCGTTTTCCCGGAATTCCTGAACGAGGACCAACGCATCGGCGACGCGCTCACGGAACTGGGCGAGCTGGCCAAGACGCCCGAGGCAAACATCATCAAACTCCCGAACATCAGCGCCTCGGTCCCGCAGTTGAAAGCGGCCATCAAGGAGCTGCAATCGCAGGGTTACGCTTTGCCCGACTATCCCGAGGAGCCGAAAACGGACGAAGAGAAGGACATCCAGTCCCGCTACGACAAGGTCAAAGGCAGCGCCGTGAATCCCGTCCTGCGCGAGGGCAATTCCGACCGCCGCGCTCCCAAGGCGGTGAAGGAATACGCTCGGCAGAACCCGCATTCCATGGGCGCGTGGTCGCCAGATTCCAAGACCCGCGTCTCTCATATGACGTCGGACGATTTCTTTTCCAACGAGAAATCCGTGACCGTGGCCGAGCCCACCAATGTCCGCATCGAATTCGTCGGCGCGGACGGCGAGACCAAGGTGCTCAAGGCATCCACCCCGCTGCTCGCCGGAGAAATCATCGATGGCACCAAGATGAGCCGGAAAGCGCTCGTCGCCTTCCTCGACGATCAGGTCAAGGCGGCCAAGGACGAAGGCGTTCTCTTTTCCCTGCACATGAAAGCCACCATGATGAAGGTCTCGGACCCCATCATCTTCGGCCACGCGGTGAAGGTCTTTTTCAAGGATCTCGTCACCAAGCACGGCGCCTTGTTTGAAGAGATCGGCGTCGATTTCAACAATGGCTTTGGCGATCTCGTCGCCAGACTTGAGGAACTGCCCGCCGACAAGCGCGCCGAGATCGAGGCCGATATTCAGACCATTTACGCGAACGGCCCCGGCATCGCCATGGTCAACTCCGACGCCGGCATCACCAATCTCCACGTGCCGAGCGACATCATCATCGACGCCTCCATGCCGGCCATGATCCGGAACAGCGGCAAGCTGTGGGACGCCAATGGCGACACCCAGGACACGCTCGCGGTGATTCCCGACAGCAGCTACGCGCCGGTCTATGCCACCACCATCGAGTTTTGCAAAAAGAACGGAGCCTTCGATCCGCGCACCATGGGCACCGTGCCCAACGTGGGCCTGATGGCGCAGAAAGCCGAAGAATACGGCTCGCACGACAAGACCTTCGAAGCGCCCGGCGACGGCGCCATCCGCGTCGTCGATGCCGGCGGCAACGTCCTTATCGAACATCAGGTCGATGCCGGCGACATCTGGCGCGCCTGCCAGGTGAAAGACGCTCCCGTGCAGGATTGGGTGAAACTCGCCGTGAACCGCGCCCGCGCCACCGGCACGCCGGCCATTTTCTGGCTCGACGAAAAACGCGCCCACGACGCCGAGTTGATCAAGAAAGTGAACCAGTATCTCAGCGATCACGACACCGACGGGCTCGACATTCGCATCATGGCCCCGGCGGAAGCGACCCAGTTCACCCTGGAGCGCCTCAAGGACGGGGAAGACACCATCTCCGTGACCGGCAACGTGCTGCGCGACTATCTCACCGACCTTTTCCCGATCCTCGAACTCGGCACCAGCGCGAAGATGCTCTCCATCGTGCCCCTGATGAACGGTGGCGGCCTGTTCGAAACCGGCGCCGGTGGTTCCGCTCCCAAGCACGTCCAGCAGTTCGTGAAGGAAAACTACCTCCGCTGGGATTCCCTCGGCGAATTCCTCGCCCTGGCCGTTTCGCTTGAGCATCTCGGCGAGACCTTCGACAACGCCAAGGCCAAGCTGCTCGGCAAGACGCTCGACGCCGCGACCGAGAAACTCCTCATGGAGAACAAGTCGCCCACCCGCCGGGTCGGCGGAAACGACAATCGCGGCAGCCATTTCTACCTCGCCCTCTACTGGGCCAAAGCTCTCGCCGCCCAGGACGAAGACGCCGATCTCAAGGCCGAATTCGCACCCGTGGCCGAGTCGTTGGCTTCCGGTGAGCCGACCATCTACGACGAATTGATCGCCGTTCAGGGCAGCCCCGTCGATATCGGAGGCTACTACCAGCCCGACGATGCCAAGGCCGATCCCGCCATGCGCCCCAGCGGTGCGCTGAATGCAGTGATCGACGGGATCTGAGTGCGAAAGGAGGGGCGACAATCATGTCGCCCTTTCTCTGCAGGTGATCGCTCGGATTGCCGGGCGAGACAGGATTGTCGCCCCTCCCGTCAACGCGACCGGAAGATCTCGCTGGTCATCACCTCGACCACCATGGTCTGGAGACCGCCATGGTCCGCTTTGACCTTCTCCAGGATGTCTTCGATTTCGTAGAAATCGCCCGGAGTCATCTCGCGCCCGGTGGCATACATCAGGAGTTTTTCGATCAGGCCACGGGCAAACAGTTCCTCCCGGTTCTCCGCGAGGTAATCCCGGAATCCGGCGAAATCCGTATAGGTCTCTCCCGAAGGAAACTCTCCTGAAGCATCCACCTTCGGAGCCACCGGCCCCTGAGGTTTCGCCGCCACCGGCTTCGGTTCCGGCTTCGGTTCCGGCTTCGGTTCCGGCTTCGGTTCCGGCTTCGGTTCCGGCTTCGGTTTCGCCTCGGGTACGGACTGGGATTCCTGATCGCCGGTATCCTGTTGTTTCTTGTCCGGAGCCGTCGCGAGCTTGGTGTCGTTTTTCACCTGCTGCACCGGCGCCTTCTCAGGTTTGGGCTCCGGCTTTTTCTCCGGAGGCTTGTCCGCCTTGGGCGTCGCCTCGGGTTTCGCTTCCTGTTTCGGCTTCGGCGGAGAATCCGTCTTTGGCGTTTCCTTCGCTTTGGGTTCAGGCTCCGGTTTTGGCATCGGCTTGGCCGCTGGTTTGGGAGCCGGAGCGCCGCCCTTGGGCGCGGGATAATGCGTCCGCCAGCGGCCCACGGGATCGAAGCTCTCCAGTGCGAAACCGAGCGGATCGATCTTGCGATGACATTCCTGACAGGTCTTGTCGGCGGCGTGCTTGGCGAGACGTTCGCGGATGGTGGTGGCGCCTCGCACGTCGGACTCGATCTTCGGAACCGAGGCCGGAGGCGCCGGCGGATGGATGCCGAGAATATTCTGCATCACCCAGACGCCGCGAGTCACGGGCGAGGTGTCGACTCCGTTGGCGCTCACCGTGAGCACGCCGGCCATCCCGAGCAATCCACCGCGCTGAGCGTTGCCCTGCAGGCTCACCCGCTGAAACCCATCGGCGAGCCGCAGCTTATCTTTCTCCGGCAGACCGTAGAGTTTGGCCAGTTTCTTATCGACGAAGGTATAGTCGGCCCCGAGAAAATCGCTCACCGGGCCGTTCTCATCGAGCAAGTGACGGAACATCAGTCGCGCTTCCTCTTTCATCGATTTCGGCAGATTCTCCGCGTAGTAGGCCGGAGCCGATTTCCGCGGTGGCGGCTGGCTGCCGAGATCACGCAGATCGAGCCAGCTATCGAGGAAGGCGCTCACGAACGCCATTGAGCGCGGATCTTTCAGCATCCGCAGCGTCTGTGCCTTCAGCTCCTTCGGATCGGTCAACGCCCCGGAAGCGGCCGACGCCAGCAGCGTCTCGTCCGGAGGCCCAGCCCACAGGGCATAGGACAAACGCGAAGCCAGATCGTAGGGACGCAGTTGCGATTCGTTCTCGGGGGTCGATTCCGCGAGATAGAGAAACGATGGCGAACAGAGAATCAGCTTCAGCGTATCGAGCGCCGCCTGCCGGGGCGCGGCCTTTTCCTCAAGCCGCTTGCGATAGAGTGCTTCGATGTGTTGTTTGTCGGTGTCGATCAGCGGTCGGCGGAATGCCTTTTCGCCGAAAGCATAGAGCTGCTCCAGCGCGCGATTCTCCTGGAAACCGCCTTCTCCAAACACCGCGATCTCCTCTTTCGAACCGCCCTCTTCCGCGATCGGCCCGTGAATCTTCACCTCGGAGATCCGAATGTGCGGCAGTTCGCCCTCGGTCAGGATGTGCGCCCGATCCACGCCGGAACTGGACGGCGGATTCTTGAACTCGTCCTTGTAGCGCTGGTTGATCTGGATGACCGATGCCCGCGACTCGTAGGGACCGTTGGGAAAGATGAAACGCGGGGTCTGCCCGGCTTCGAGATACACGCGGAACTTTTTCCATTCCGCTTTATCATCGGGAAGAATCGTCCGGCCCAGGATGGGTTCGACTTTCTGCGGGTAGTGAATGTGCCCCTTCCGCGCGTCGCCGGGCACGATGGCCATCTCAAAAGGCTCGGAAAAGTCGATCCCGAAGATGGTCGGATCGTAGTGGGTGTCCCGGTGCATGCCCTGAACGAGCACCTCCAAATCGTAGAGCCCGGAAACCGGCACGCCCTCGAGGAAATCGTTGATGTAGCCGTAGCTGCCCTGCCGCGTGTCGGTATCGGGCTGCTCGTATACGCAGAGGTAGCGATAGTTGAAAGCCTTCTTGTGCGCACCCGCCAGTTCCTCGGGTTGCAGGAAGTGATCCTTGAAATCCCAGCTTTTCGCCGGCGTGCCGGGGTGCCCGAGCCGCGACTCGACCAGCCGGCTGGCGGCCTGAAAATACTGGTCCAGCAGGAACCCGGACGTCACCAGCGAATCGCCGATGTTGTCCATGTGTTCGGTGGTGTTTTCCTGCGGAAAATCCAGCGTCAGCCCCATCGTGGCCAGGCTGCGGCCAAACAGGACTTCGAGGGTGTTTTCGTATTCCCGGTTCGACAGGCGGCGCATCACCGTGCGTCCCGCCGGAATCTCGATCTTGCCGCGCGTCGCGGCGATGCCCCCATGCAGAGCCTGGACCGCGGCGGCACGTTCCTCGGGACTCGGCTGCGCCGCCTTCTTCGGCGGCATCTCCCTGAGCAGCAGCTGATCCACGATGTCGCGGGCATCGACCAGATCGTCTTTCGATTTCAACGGCAGCTCGAAGCTTTCAAAATCGCGATCCCCTTTCTGACTCAGGCTGTCGTGGCACTCCAGGCAATATTTCCCGATAAAATCGAAGGCGATCTGAGCATCGTCGGCAGACGCGACCGGAGCGGCAAAAAAGGAACCGGCCCATCCGGCCGCCACGGCAAGCCCGGTCAGGATTCTCCATTCGCCCCGCTTGGGTCCGCTACCAAAACCTGTGGTGTCGTCCGCGGCGCGTTCGCTGTCAGCCATGAAAGACTTCATGCGTTCTTTCTCGTTCCGTTCCGTTCGCCGGCGGGCTCGCCTCCCCTGAGCCCGTCGAGTGGGGATCGCCTCACACGAAGGTTCCCGTGCTCGATCCGAAGGCATCGATCTCGACGCCCATCCGGTGCGCCATCTCGAGGTAGAGATTGCAGAGCGGCACCTTGCCGGGACCATCGGCGGCGACCTTGCGGTATTCCCCATGCTGATAGCCGCCACCGGCGAGGATGATGGGCAGGTCGCTGTTGGTGTGGGAATTCGCATTGCCCATGCCGCTGCCGAACAGGACGGCGGTGGAATCGAGCAGCGTCCGGTCGCCGTCCTTGATGCTGGCGAGGCGGGTCAGGAACTTGCCGAAATGCTTGATCTGGTAGGTCTCCAGCGTGAGCAGATTCTTGATCGCGTCTTCGTCGTTCCCGTGGTGGGAAAGGCCGTGATAGGACTTGTCGATGCCCAGGTTCTGCGGCAGGAAATCGCCACCGATTTCCAGCGTGGCAATCCGGGTCGAATCGGACTGGAGCGCCAGCGCGACCAGTTCGTAGAGCAGCGGCAGATCTTCGACGAAATTGCTGTCGGCCGGTTTTTCAAAGGGAGCCTCGGGCTTCGGCAGATCGGCCCAGCGTTTGCGCAGTTCGAGACGTTTTTCCACGTCACGAACCGAAGTGAAATATTCGTCGAGCTTGTCCTTGTCCTCGCGATTCACCTTCTTGGAGAGCCGATTCGCGTCATCGAGCACCAGATCGAGGATCGATGATTGGAGCTGGTTTTCCTGTTTCCGGGCAGCCTGACGTTCCTTGGTGTCTTCGACAAAAAGCTTCTCGAAAAGCTCGGCCGGACCGGTGATGGGCGGAACGCGCACGCCGGACTTCGTCCAGGCGATCTGGCAACCACCGTGAATGCCGCCTTCCGAACCGACGGTGAGCGACGGGAAGCGGGTCTCGATGCCGACTTCCTCGGCCATGAACTGGTCGATGGTCACGTTGCCGTCGGGGCGGTTTTTCGCCTCGGAGTTCAGCACGCCGGAGAGAAACGAATGCACCGCGAAGTGACCGCCTTTGAGGCCGTGATCCAGCCCGCGATACACCGTCATGTGCTTGCGATTCGCCTCCAGCGGCTGGAGCAGCGTGGTCAATTCGTAGCCTTTCCCCGTCGATTCGGGGAAAAAGGACTTTTGCTGAAATCCGAGCAGGTTCCCCACCGCCACGAAACGCTTCGCGCCGACGCCCGCTCCCTTCGTCATCTGGAGCGCGGTGTTCACACCGCCTACCTCCTTGGCCATCAGGGAGTGCAGACCAGGCAGAGCCAAAGTCGCGCCAATGGATTTCAGGACGAAACGCCGTCTGTCGAGAGAGTGATTCATGGGAAAAAAGCCAAGGATTCGGGGAAATTCGGACTCCGAAAGCGAACGCCGAAACGAGGCGTTTTCAAATACGCATTCAAGGTGCTGAACAGGCAAGAATCGTGCGAAAACCGCAGCTTCACGGCGTGAAGCGAAGCGCACCGGCTATCCGATTTCGCTCGCCACTTCCCCGAACGCCCGCGCCGCAAATTCCAGATCCTCGCGGGTGTGCGCGGCGGAGACCTGGGTCCGGATGCGTGCTTTCCCTTCCGGAACCACCGGGAACGAGAATCCGATGACGTAGATGCCACGTTCCAGGAGCCGCTCGGCCATTCCGCTGGCCAGTTTCGCGTCACCCAGCATGACGGGGACGATGGGGTGCTCGCCGGGCAATACCGTCAATCCGGTCTTCGCGATCTCGCCTCGGAAGAAGGCGGTGTTTTCCCGCAGGCGATCCAGCAACTCCGACGAACGCGTCAGCAGTTCCAGCGACTTCAGCGATGCGGCCACGATGGCCGGAGCCACCGAATTGGAGAACAAGTAGGGACGCGACCGCTGGCGCAGCAGTTCGACGATCTCCTTTCGCCCACTCGTGTAGCCGCCACTGGCGCCGCCGAGCGCCTTTCCGAGCGTGCCGGTGATGATGTCGATACGATCCATCACGCCGTGATGTTCGTGCGTTCCCCTGCCCCGTTCGCCGAGGACGCCGACGGCGTGAGAATCGTCGATCATGACCAGAGCGTCGTATTTCTCCGCCAGATCACAGATCGATTTCAGGTCGGCGATGGAGCCATCCATGGAAAACACCCCATCGGTGGCAATGAGACGAAAGCGGGAGGACTCGGCCGCCGCCTTCAGTTTTTCCTCCAGGTCGGCCATGTCGTTGTTCCGATAGCGAAACCGCTGTGCCTTGCAGAGCCGGATGCCATCGATGATTGAGGCGTGGTTCAGTTCATCCGAAATGATCGCATCCTCGGGCCCGAGCAAGGTCTCGAAAAGTCCGCCGTTGGCGTCGAAGCAGGACGAATAGAGAATCGTGTCCTCCGTGCCGAGAAACTCGCTGAGCGCCTTTTCGAGGTCCTTATGGATCTGCTGGGTGCCGCAGATGAAGCGCACGGATGAGAGACCATAACCCCATCTCTCAATTGCCTCGCGGGCAGCCGCCTCGACCTCGGGATGATCGGCGAGCCCAAGGTAGTTGTTGGCGCAAAGATTCAACACCTCCGCGCCGGAACTCACCGCGATGTGCGGCGACTGCGGCGTCGTGATGATCCGCTCGCCCTTGTAGAGCCCGGCATCACGGATCGAGTCGAGCGTTTCGGTAAGGAGGGATTGGAAGGAACCGTACATGGGAAAAAATTGGGGAGGAACCACAGATGAACGCAGATTTACACAGATCTTTTTTCTTCTGAATTTTTCAGCGGAAAGCGTTTGGCAAATCTCTCGATCCCCCCGCCTAAGACGACAAGAGCCGGGATCGAAACAAAAAACATCTGCGTAAATCTGCGTCCATCTGCGGTTCCAAATCTCAACGGTCCCAGTGCAGGATCACCTTCCCGCTTTCGCCGCTCTTCATCACCTCGAAACCTTTTTCGAAATCGGTGTAGTCGAAATGGTGCGTGATCACCGGGCTGATATCGAGCCCGCCCTGGAGCATGACGGTCATCTTGTACCAGGTCTCATACATCCGGCGACCGTAGATGCCGGCGATGGTGAGCATGTTGAAAACGACCGTGTTCCAGTCGATGGCGATCTCCTCGGAGGGGATGCCAAGCATGGCGACCTTGCCGCCGTGACACAGGTTGTCGAGCATCTCGCGGAAGGCGCTCGCGTTGCCCGACATTTCCAGACCGACATCAAAGCCTTCCTGCATCCCAAGTTCCTTCTGCACATCGGCGATGCGTTCGCTCCGCACATCGACCACCCGCGTCGCGCCCATCTTTTTGGCCAGTTCCAGTCGCCAGGGATTCACGTCGGTCACCACCACGTAGCGGGCGCCGGCGTATTGGCAGACCGCCGCCGCCATGCAGCCGATGGGACCGGCCCCGGTGATGAGCACATCCTCCCCGAGCACGTCGAAGGTCAGCGCGGTGTGAACGGCGTTCCCGAAGGGATCGAAGATCGACGCGATGTCGCGATCGATATCGTCCGAATGATGCCAGACATTCGTCATCGGCAGCGAAATGTATTCGGCAAAAGCGCCCGGCCGATTCACCCCGATGCCCTTCGTATGGGCGCAGAGGTGGCGCCGCCCGGCCATGCAGTTGCGGCAGCGACCACAGACCACGTGCCCCTCGCCACTGACGACTTCGCCGGGATGAAAATCGGAAACATTGGAACCGACCTCCACGATCTCCCCGACAAACTCATGCCCAACCACCATTGGCACCGGCACCGTCTTTTGGGCCCATGCATCCCAGTTGTGGATGTGGACGTCGGTGCCGCAGATCCCGGTGCGATCGACCTTGATCAACACATCATTGATGCCAATCTCCGGCTCGGGAACGTCCTCCAGCCAGAGTCCGGGGGCATCGTGTTTTTTGACGAGAGCTTTCATCGGCGAGTTTTCAGGAAAAAGTGTTCAGTTTTCAGAAACCTGAAGGAACACAGCGGGCAAGAGAAACTCACGCTTTTCCTGTGTCATGGTCATCGATTTATGGCACCGCGTTTTCGGTGCCTTCGAGATCGTTGACGGCCTTGTTGGCGACGCGGACGATGTATTTGTTGGGCTGATCTTTCAGCGCCTGCTTCAAATTCGGCAGTGCGGGCCGGGCGACATCGCCCGCCTCGTCGAGCACGATGGCGGCGTGGAGCCGGGTCCACTGCTCGGGACCAGCGAGTTCTTTCTCCAGAACCGGGAGCGCCTCCTCGGCCTCGCCCATCCGGATCAAGGCACGAGCGGCGGCCACCCGCACCACTGCGGATTTGTCCTTCAGCGCTTCTCCTGCCGGCGCAAGGCCCTCGGTCTTCGCTTCTTCTCCGATATTGCCCAGTCCCGTCGCCGCCCAATAGCGAACGGCGGCATCGGAATCGTCGAGCGCTTTGAGCAGTTCCGGCAAGGCCGCAGGTCCGTCGGACGCCAGCGCCGCGATGCGTCCGAGCCGGTTGGGTAAATCCTTATCGCTGTTCTCTGCAAGAATCGCGTAGCGGGAGCCGGCCGCCTTTTCCCTCAGTTC
>JAGRPB010000085.1 GCA_020439945.1 Verrucomicrobiia bacterium | reverse complement strand
GAATTCGTGAGAATTCCGAAATCGGAGGCAACGGCCGGAATTCTCACGAATTCCGCTACACCTTGGATCGTTCGCGTTAAGTTCTTCAGGAGCGAGGATCAAGCCGAGGGATCTCTCTCCGAGCCCACAAATCATTCTCCGTTGGATACGCGGATCAGCGACCGCGCCACCAGACGCGCGGCTTTGCGATCGCTCCCGTACGATTGCTTTCGACCGGATCGGGTAAAAGCGATGGGAAAACCAATGTCCCCACTCCCAATTGAACCAACTAGTTCGTAATTTTCATAATTTCACCATTTGCAATGTTATTTATTTACGATTATTATGGTTTTTAAAATAATCTCATGCGTTTCCGATTTCATCAGGCGACTGCATCCGGCAGACAAATCCAGGTTCCGAGGCGATCTCTTCGCCTCGGCACCATGGCTTTCTCCTGCCTGCTGATCGGCGCGACCACACGCTCCGAGGCCCAACAACCGACCGCGCCGCCGCGCCAGGGCTTCGCTCCTTTTGCCTGGGCTCGTCCCGCTTCGGAAGTCCCCCCTCCCCCAGTGGGAAATGACGGCCAGTTTTCCGGGGCCTGGGCCGGCAATCTTCCTCCCGCCATGCCGACTCTCGATGCCATTCGCCGGGAGGTCCGCAGCGAGATCGACCAGATGCCGCCTATCGAGCCCGTCTCGACCCCTTCCTGGCATCGCCAGTACACCCTCGGTCCCGGCGATTCGTTGAATTTCTCCATGTACGACCGACCGGATCTCGCTCGCCAGGGCGTGCCGATCGCGCCCGATGGCACCATCAGCTATCTCCAGGCCGTCGGTATCAAAGCCGTCGGCCGTTCCATCCCCGAACTCCGCCGCGCCGTCGAGCAATCGCTCGCTCAGTATCACAAATCTCCGCGCGTCATCGTCACCCCCGCCACCATCGGCAGCAAGCGTTTCACCATCATCGGACGCGTCCGCGAACCCGGCAGCTACCAGCTCGATCGCCCCACCAGCATCCTCGAAGGACTCGCCCTCGCCAAAGGCATCGAGGTCGGTTCCGTCAATGGATCCAATTTCGAACTCGCCGATCTCGAGCGCTCCTTCGTCGTCCGCAACGGGCGCAAGCTCGACGTCGATCTCGCCAATCTCTATTTCCAGGGCAATCTCAAACAAAACGCCTACCTCGAGCCCAACGATTATATCTTCATCGCCTCCGCTCTGAAGAACGAGGTCTACGTGCTCGGCTCCGTCAATCGCCCCGGTCGTCTCAAGATGGCCACTCCGCTCACCGTCACCCGCGCCATCACCGAGGCCGGTGGCTACAACAAGCAGGCCTACAAAGGTCGCGTGCTCCTGATTCGCGGCAGCATCCATCATCCCGAGACCACCGTGGTGGATATTGGCGACGTCCTCCAGGGCAAGGCCCCCGACGTGCCGCTGCAGAATCGCGACATCATCTTCGTCGACAAACGCCCGTTCCAGATGGCCGAACGCGCCCTCGACTCCGCCATTTTCACCTTCGTGCAGACCGTCACCACGGAAGTCGTGAACGACGAATTCCTCGACATCAGCATTCCCGCCCAGTGAACCGATTCTTCGACATGCGCCTTTCGTCCGCCCTACTCCTGATCACGATCACCGGTTTCCTGTCCGTCGGTTGCTCCGTCTCCGAGCACGCTTTCGATGCCTACGATGAAACGCAGGTCGTCGGGGAAGAACCCGATTTTCTCACCCTCGATCTCGCCCGCCCGGTGCCGCCCGAGGCCCTGAGACCGCCACAGACCGCCTATCGCGTCGGACCGGGAGACGTGCTCGACATCGAGGTCGCCGAGGATGAAAAGACCCGCGCCGCCTCCCGTATCATGCCCGACGGCATGCTCTACTACGACGTCGCCGACGGCGTCAAAGCCTCCGGTCACACCCTCAAGGAAGTCTCCACCATCCTCTCCGAGAAACTCGCCGGCGACTACCCCTCTCCCATCGTCACCGTGAATCTCGCCGAAGCCCACAGCCAGCGTTTCTTCGTGCTCGGCCAGGTGAAAAATCCCGGCGCCTACGCCATCGCCAAGCCCACCACCCTGATCGAAGCCATCTCCCTCGCCGGCGGTCTCTACTCCGCGCAGAACAACAGCGGAGACAGCCAGGAGACCGTCGATCTCGACCGTTCCATCCTCATTCGTGACGGCGACCTCATGCCCGTCGATTTCCGTGGTCTCATCGAACACGGCGACATGGGTCAAAACATCTACGTCAGGCCCGGCGACTATCTCTACCTGCCCTCGGTGCAACATCGCGCCGTCTACGTGCTCGGTTCCGTCGAGCGCCCCGGCCCCGTCTACTTCGACACCGACGCCACCGTTCTCTCCGCCGTCGCCATGGCCGGCGGTCCCCGCCAGGACGCCGTCATCAACAAAGCGCTCGTCATCCGCGGCTCTCTGACCCGCCCCCGCGTCGCCACCGTGAACCTGCACGACATCATGCGGGGCAAGAATTCCGACGCCCGTCTCGCCGCCGGCGACATCGTATGGGTGCCCAACACCGTCTTCACCTACCTGAAGAACTACACCCAGGGCATCCTCGTCACCGCCGCCCAAGCCGTGGCTGTTCAGGAAGGCCTCAACGTCCTCGGCAAAGACTTCGGCGGCGCCAACGTCACCATCAGCGCCGGCGGTTACTGAGTCGCACCGGTGTGAGGTGTTTTGCAAGGGCCGGATTCACCCCGAAGGCCTTTCCCGTGGCGATTTCGAGCGCGATCGACGATCCCGCCTACCGCTCCGCAACGCGCCCAATTTTTGTAGGCGCGGTCGCTGACCGCGCTCACGTCGGGCTAGCTCGCTCGCTCCCCCTCAAAAGATGAAATGTCTTTTCCGGCTCCCGACATCATTCTACCACTTGGTGTAAACCATCCCGGAATCAGACCATGAGACTCGGAAGAATCGAATTGCGATGTTTTCGACCCCAGAGAACCTGCGCCGAGAAAAACTGGCTGTTCAGTTTGCGGAGGCGCAAAGAATACACCTCCATCCGGATGCTGCGGTATGTGTATATCAGGTTCTATCGGAGAAATGAATCCGATCAACCTGTCGCGTGACAGAATTTCAGACAGCAAGATGAGTAAAATCTCTTCTGCTGCATTCCACTGCTTGCAGAGCATGCCAGCCAACTTGGAGTTTCCCAATGGTTAAGAAACTCAACACCGACAAAGTTTGGGGATCTCTAGTCTTTTTCGGACTCTTTCTGGGATTGGCCGTCTCTTACTTCGTCAAGAAAGCCAGGTTCGCTGGAATCGAATCGTGGCCATCGGTAGAAGCGGAGATCGTTGCTTCAGGCAACGATATCCTCACCTTCCCGATCGAAGGTCCCTGGGTGGCTAAATCCACCTCATTCGACGCGGGTTTCGTCGAGTTCCGATATACTGTCGAGGAAAAATCTCTCGTCGGAAGGACGGCGACACCGGATGGCGGGGGACTTCCCTACAATCCTGAACGGAAACCCTGGCGCGCCTACTACAAACCCTCGGATCCCGGCACTGCGGTGCTGGTGCCAACTCCCTACCAGGGAACCGAACTCCTGGTTTGGGTGGTTTTCTCTGGCGTTCTCGCCGGCGCCTATCTCTGGTTCGCGTTTCTATCGAAGTTCTTCATGGGTTGAATCCCATGAAAGAATCGAAACATCCAGCTCACGGGTGAGACGCCAGCAGGTCACCCGCGCCTTCGGCGTCGCCGACGGTCTCGATGGCCATCAGCACCTCGCCGGGGGACACGCGGTCGCCTTCGGCTTCGGCAAACCATCCCCGACGCACCCGGCCGCTGATGGGAGCCCGCAACGCCACGGCGTCACTCTGTTGTTCCCACTCGCTCAGCTCGCGAGTCAGCCGGGCCATCGCCTTCGTTTCGCGGAGATAAGCCACCGGATCGCCTTCCCGATAGAATCGATCCCGCCGCATCCGACATTCGCCGAGCAGCACCCTCAGATCATCACGGGTCGCCCGTGCCATCGGGTCGGCCACCCGGGCCAGCACGTCGCCGGATTTCACTTCGTCGCCATCGCGCACCAGCAAATCGGTGATCACGCCATGGCACCAGATCCGGACGGCGACCTTGTCATCCATCGAACCTTCCCAGGCGAAACGAACCGGCCCATTTTCCGAGACTTCGCTCGAGGTGGGCAGATCCGGAAACAGCGGTTCCACCGGCTCGGCCAGAATCTGGCTGAGGGTCCACCCACCGGCCACCGCCAACGCGGCACCGATGCCCAGCTGGCAGATCCAACGCAGCGGGAGGGAAAAAAACGGTTTCCGAAAACGACGCCATCGACGTGCGGACAATGCCGGCTCTTCCGAACGCGGCGGGCGTTCCAGTTTCAAAAAGCCCAGTCGCCGCAAGCCAAAGATCAGATCCGAAATGGCTCCGCGGGTAGCCTCAGCCGGGTAGTGACGGATCACCTCGCGAATCGCCTCGGAAAACTCCGCGCCCAGCACGATTTCGCGCAAAAGCGCGTTCTGCCACATCTCCAACCGCCACGACCGCGTCGTCCGAGAGTCGTGCAGGCAATGCCGCCCCTTCGAGTCGAATCGCAATCCCACTCCGTCCGCCAATTTCATCGGCGACTGAAGCAACAAATCCCATTCGGACTTCGGCAAAGTGGACATGATGGAACTAAAATAATGGAAAATATTTAGTTTTCAATAATTTTTATAATTATAATACTATTTTATCAAATCCAGAAGCATCTCTCAAGCTCGTCTGACAGGGTCAGGTCGCAGACTCAACAGGGTCAGGTCCTTGTGAGCGGAAACTTTTTTTTTTCGTCCCAAGCCGACGGATTGGGTTCGATTTCGCCGGATCTGGGGTGCGGTTTCGGCGGACCTCGACGCCGCCCCTCGCCAATCACCCACCCTGATTGGCGTCTTTATTGGGATCGTAAAAAATCCGGATATTGGCCTCGGTAGTCCCGAGAACTTCCTGGGCCCGTTTCAGCGCGTTGCGAGTCGAGAGATTCGGATTGCGGGGCGAGTTCAGGAAAATGTTGTTCCGCCCGATGACCTCCACCATGTCGGCGTTTTTCAAAACACGATAGACGTCCTTCGAAGCGCCGCTGATGATCAGTTCGCGACCGGCGGAACGGACGTAGCGCACCAGTTCCACCAGCGCCATCACGCTGGTCGCATCGAGGTGGCGGGCGTTTTTCAGCCGCAGGATGATGACGCGCAGGTCGGGATCGAGACAGATTTTCTGGATCTGGGTGCGGAACAGTTCCGCCGCGCCAAAGAAAAGCTCGCCCTCCACGTGGACGATGGAGATCGCCGGGATGGGCCGCTGCCGTTTCTCGCCCGCTTCCCGCAGTTCCCCGCCTTCAGAGAATTCATACTCCGTCAGGTAGGGCTGGCTGGCCTTGCGCAGGTAGAGCATGATGGACACGCCGACGCCGAAGAAGATCGCGACATTCAGCGGCATCAGCAGCGCGGAGACAAAGGTGGTCAGCAGCACCGCCGCGTCCGACGAGGTCGCCATCAGACAAATGCGGATATTCCGGCGGTTGATCAGGGAGATCGCCACGCACATCACCAGCACGGCCAGCACGCTTTTCGGCACCAGGTCCATGTGGCTGGCCAGCAGCACCAGGCAGACCGCGCAGAGCACGCCGCTGATGATGCTCGACAGGCGGCTCACCGCGCCGCTGGTGAAATTGAGCGTCGAGCGCACCGGCGAACCCGACGACGGCATGCCGCCGGTGAAGGCGCAAGCCAGGTTCGCCATGCCCACGCTGAACATGTCCTGATTCATGTCGGGCCGGTCGCCGCTGCGGCTGGCCAGCGTCCGGGACATCACGGAGTTCTCCAGCGCCGCCAGGAAGGCCACCGAAAAGGCGATGCCGAACACGCTGGACAGATCGTGAACGAGGCCCCGGCGACCGACTTCCGGCAGTCGCGGCATCAGATCGCTCAGCGTGAATGGGTCGAAAGTCTGGACCATCCAAGCCCAGGGCGACACGGCGTGCAGCACATAGTAGACCCCACACATCACCACCAGCGTGGTCGCAAACACCGGCAACCGCCGCTGGGTTTTTGAAAGCACGACCCACACCACGGCAGTGATCACGCTCAACGCCACGGCCTGCCAATGAACGGTATTCAGGTGCGAAAATGTGTCCTGCACGATCGTAAGAAACGTCCGCGACGAGACCGGGTCGCCCACATCCATCGGCATGGCGACTCCGGGCACGGGGACCGATTCCATCACCTCCATGGGGATGACGATCCCCAGCGCGTGCTTGATCTGGTTGGCGATGATGAGGATGGCGGCGGCGGTGATGTAGCCCACCACCACGCTGCGGCTGATATACTGGATCAGGTCCGCCACGCGGAACAGCGCGCCCACCACCAGCAGCAGACCGATCAGCAGCACGATCATCGGCATCAGACGCAACCGTTCCGGATCGGAAAACATCGCCATCGAGCTGAACACCATGAAAGCCGTCGCGTTCGTGGGGCCCAAGATGGTGTGTCGCGATCCGGCGAAGAGCGGCGCCACGATCGCCGCGATGGCGGCGGACACGATCCCATACTGGATCGGCAGCTCGGCGATGGCGGCATAAGCCATGCCCTGCGGAAAGCCCAGCAGTGCCACGTTGATCCCGGCACGCAGGTCGGCGTGGAAGGACTTGCCGTCATAACCACGAAAACCATCCTTGATCGGGAACGGTCTCAACTCGTTTTCCGCCAGAAATTTCGCCGCTCTTTCGAACGTCTTTCCGATCAGCAAACGGGTTTTTCTCATCACACCTGATAGTCGCGCAAGTTTCGGGCCTCCCCCGGGTACTGACAACCGCGAAAACGGGTCATCATCAACGCTTCAGAGCTCAATCGACCACTTCCACCGGCGCGTCGGGCAGGGCGGCGAGGAAAGCCTTGCCGTAGTTCTTGGCGAGAACGCGATTGTCGAGGATCACGACCATGCCCCGGTCCTCCTGCGAACGGATCAGGCGGCCGACGCCCTGGCGCAGTTTCAGGATCGCTTCCGGCAGCGAGAAATCGAAAAACGAATTGCCTCCCGCCGCCTCGATGGCTTCCATCCGCGCCTGGGTCAGCGGGTGATCGGGCACCGCGAAGGGCAGGCGGGTGATGATGACGTTGGTCAGCGCGTCGCCGGGCACATCCACGCCGGTCCAGAAGCTGTCGGTGCCGAAGAGGACGCTCGTTTCGTCCTGCTTGAACTTCCGGATCATCTGGCGTCGGGATTGATTCCTCCCCTGCACCAGCAGCTCCCATCCCTGGTCGGCGAACCAGCTCTCCATCTCCAGCGCCACGGTCTGCATGAGCTTGTAGCTGGTGAAAAGCACGAAGGCGCGCCCCTCGCTCTCGCGGACGAAATGGCGGATCCACTTCGCCAGGGCAGCCTCGTAGCCGCGATCGTTCGGAGCCGGCATCGAGCGCACCAGGTAGACGCGCATCTGGCGCTCGTAGTCGAACGGACTGCCGATCTGGACCGCTTCGGCCTCTTCAGCGCCGACTCGTTTCCGGAAATAACTCAGCTCGCGATCCCCCACCCCGAGCGTGGCACTGGTCAGCACGCAGGCCCGACCGCTCTCGAAAAAAAGCGGCCTCAGCAACTCGGCAATATTGATCGGCGCGGCGTTCAGCGACATGGACGGACCGCTGTCGCCGCCTTTTTCGACCCAGTAAACGGCGTCTTCCATCTCCTGTTCGAGAAAGGTCGAGAGCGCGACCCGGGCCTCGCCGAGACGACGGGCCAGATCGTTCAATTCATTCCGGGTCGATTCATTGCCGAGCCGTTCCGCCAGTGTCTTGGCGCGTTTCGCCACCGCGATCAACCCACCGCCGAGAGAGTCCTCGACAATCTCCGGATTCCGAACCCGAAACTCCCGCCCCCACTGATTGAAATGGCAGGCCTGCTCGACCTCCTCGAAGAAACCGTCGATCTCTTCATGCAGATCCGCGACTTCGCGGCGTCCCTCGCTGTCGCCGAGCATCTGGAAGAGGCCTTTCCGGCTTTTCGGATTGTAGAGCCGGTTCAGTTCAAATCTCAGCCCTCCCTGGGAAAGGTTCAGCCCCAGCTGTTTCGCCGCAATCTGTTCGAGCGTGTGGGCTTCGTCGAAAATCACGAAGTCATTCGGAAACAGGAACCCGTCCTCGCCCACGGTGCCGCCTTCCACGAACTCCGGTTGCCCGGCCAGCAGCGTGAAAAAGAGCGTGTGATTCACCACCACCACATCCGCCTCGATGACGCGCCGTCGCAGTTGCTGGTAGAAACATTTCCCGCCCGGACCGCAGCGTTTCACCGTGCAGATGTGCGCCTCGCTGCAGACCTGCGCCCACACCCGCGGGCTGGGCTGAAAGTCGAGATCGCTCAGGCTCCCGTCCTTGGTGGTTTCCGCCCACTCCCAGATGGCGTCGAGTTCCTCGCGATCGGACGAGGAAAACAGATCGCCCCCCGCTTCCAGCGCACTGGTCAATCGGCTCGGACAGACGTAGTTTCGCCGTCCCTTCATGAGGATCGACTTGAAGGGGCGGTCGAGAACGCGGCTCAGCAGCGGGATGTCCTTGCCGATCAACTGCTCCTGCAGATTGATGGTATGGGTGGAAATGACCGCCTTGCGCCGCTCCCGCAACGCCAATTCGACCGCCGGTGCGAGGTAGGCGAGGGATTTCCCCACCCCGGTGCCGGCCTCCACGATGAGTGGATGGGACTCTTCCAGCGCCCGTGCAACCGCGACCGCCATCTGCTGCTGCTCGGGTCGATATTCGAAGTCGCTCAGTTTGGACAACGCGCCGGACTCTCCGAAGAATTTCGAAATCTGTTCGGCGAGACCGGCGCCGGGAGTGCTTTCAGAGAGTGAGATCACCGCATGCGATTACGGCCAAAAACGGTTCGCGGCAACCGCGATGTGGTGCTTCGCCGCGCCCTTGACCCCGGCAATGCCATGGGGCACGGTGAAAAAATTTGGGATTCCTGAATTTTTCCCTTCCGCCATCCCCGTAACTAGATGCCTTCGTCGACACCCAAGCGCTCCTGGTTTCGCCGCCTCGGCGCCGCGCTCTCCCAACGCGTCAACCGACTCGACAGCAAGGCGCTCGCTCTCCAGATTTTCCTGGGGGCCGTTGTCGTGGTGTTGAGTTCCACCTGGTATACCACGCTAACTGACTACGAGGCCGAATACGAGAGGGTTCAGGCCGAGATCGCCCAGCAAAAGGCCACCGAATTCGAGCTGCCTCCGCGCACGCCGTCCATCGTTATCGCGATCGGATCCATCATCGCGGATGCCGGCTTTCTCTACTCGTTGCTGCTGCGTCAGAGCCAGTCGAACCGCCGCCGGGCCCGCATCTTTCAGACCGCGCTCTGGATCGCCGCCATCGGGGTGCTGGTGGCCTGGTTGCCGACCGATTTCGCCAACAGCCAGGCCGCCCTGTTCGGGAAAGGTTTCATCGGTGAGCATCCGTCGAGCCTGGCCTACGCCGGAAAGCTGATTCTCATCGCCCTGCTCGTCATCAGTTTCCCCATCGCCTCGATGATCCACTTCCGGTCCAGCCTGCTGGATCAGTATGTGATCCGGAATTTCCTGACGCCGTTTTCGTTTTGCCTGATTGGCTTCGTCGCGATCTGGCTGATTGCCGACCTCACCGACAATGCCCCGGATCTGGTGGGATCGGACGCGGGAACGATCCTCAAGTTCTACGTGATCCAGTTGCCCTTCATGATCCTGTTCGTCATGCCGGTGACGCTGCTTCTCTCGCTGCTCTATTCGCTGAGCCGGATGTCGAAATCCAACGAGATCATCTCCATGCTCGGTGCCGGCCGCAGCGTGATGCGGGTGCTGCGCCCGCTTTTCGTTTTCGGTCTCTACGCCTCGCTGATCTGCCTGGTTTTCAAATACGAGTGGGCGCCGCGGTCCGCCGGTTACAAACAGGGCATGCTGGAGCAGATCGACCTGGAACGGTCGGACAAGAAAAAGAGTTCCAAGAAGAAGAACCTCGACAACCCGTGGGCCAAGACCGGCTGGATGCACATCAACGAAGTGGACGGCCGCACCTGGTTCGTGCAGAAGGTTCCCTTCGACATGCAGCGGCGCGAGATGCGCGGCGTGGCCATCCGCCAGCACGATGAGGAGGGCCGGCCCGTGGTGACCTTTCGAGCCACCTCCGCGAAGTGGTTCTTCGGTCCCCGGGAATGGCGGCTCTCCAATGGCAAGACCTTCACCTACGACGAGGAAGGCATCCCCCACGTGCAGGCCTGGGACAATCTCACCATCCCCAACTGGCGGGAGACTCCGTGGAAGGTGCTCTCCTCGGCTCAGGATCCCGAGTATCTCGGCATCCCGGGGCTGACCACCTACCTGAAGTCGAATCCCGACTACGACGAACGCTCGCTGGCGCCTTTCCGGACCAACTGGTGGTATTGCTGGGCCGAACCGCTCAGCTGCCTCGTGATGGTGCTCATCGCGGCGCCTCTCGGCATCGTTTACTCCCGCCGTGGCGTGCTTGGCGGCGTCGCGGCTTCCATCATCATTTTCGCGCTGATGTATTTCATGAGCGGCAGCCTGGTCGCCGCCGGTCAGGGTGGATACCTGCCGCCGGCCCTCGCCGCCTGGGGCACCGATCTGGTTTTCGGATTGATCGGCGGGATTCTGCTCTGGGCACGCGCCACCAATCGCGACCTGCCCACGCCGAAATCCTTTTTCAGCCGTCGTCGTGCCCGCCGGGCCGCCGCCGCCGCTTCCACCTGAACCATTCGGCGCTGCGGCTGCGCGATTGACAGCGGGGCCATCCTCGATTTGATCTGGCCACGGCACAGCGTCGTCCCGGTGCCGCCTCTCCCCTCACCTTCTCATCCCCTTTTTCACCCTTTCTCCATGGCCATCGTCCAGGATTGGAAAATCCGCTCGCACTCTCACCGGTGCTGTCTGACCGACGAACCGTTCACCGACGGCGAAGAGTTCTACACCTGCATCTTTATCGATCCGCGCTCCGACGGCTACGTGCGGCGCGACTACGCCGCGAAGAACTGGCCGCGGATTTCGCGCAACCTCGATCCAACGCCGTTCTCTTTCTGGAAATCCACCTACGAGGCGCCCGTCGTCGAGGAAAAGAAGGAAGACATCGGTCCCGAATCCGCCGAGGCGATGTTGCGCCGCATGATCGACGAGGACGATCCGAACACCGAGAACGCCCGCTACATCCTCGCGCTGATGCTGGAGCGGAAAAAGACGCTTCGTCCCGTCGACGAAAAGGTCACCGAAGATCGCAAGCTCATCTTCTACGAGCACAAGGGCACCGGCGACGTCTTCATCGTGGCCGACCCTGAGCTGAAGCTCGACGATCTCAGCAAGGTGCAGGAGGAAGTCTCCGAATTGCTCGGCGGTCCGAGCCGGAAACCCGTGGCGGCTGACGGAGATGCGGATTCGAATTCCCCCGAGGCTGGGGTAGACTCGGGTGAACCCCAAACCGAATCGGAGATCCCCATGTCCAAAGGCGAACATTCCCCCTCCGAGCTGCTTCACGCGTTGAAAGGCCAGCTCGACGAACTCATCGTCCAACTCAGCCTCGGCAAGGCCGAAGCGATCGACTATGTCGAAACGCACAAGACCGAACTGAGCGAACGCATCACCCGCGCCCGCGAAGCCCTGGGCGCGGACGACAAGCATGCCGCCCTGCGCACCAAGCTCGACGAACTCCGCGTCCAGTTGGCCCTCGGCCGCATGGAGACCCGCGATGCCTACCAGGCCCAGCGCGAAAAAATCCAGCACGCCCTCGACGAGGCCCGGGGCGAATGGCACCACCTCGAAGGCGATCTGCGCGACGAACTGGACGAACGCTCCGAATCATTCAAGACCAAGCTGAACGCCCTGGCGCTCGACGTCGGACTGGCCAAGGAAGTCGCCGAAGACGAACTGGAAACCCGCAAGGAAGAGTTCGTCTTCCAGGCCCGGCGCCTCGCCGATCGATTCAAGAAGTCGAAGGCGAAGACCACCGAGGAAATTGAATCCTTCGCCGGCGAAGCCCGCGAGTCCTGGGACGATCTCAAAGACAACCTGCGCCGGCTCTTTCATCAATGAGCGCCTTCGACACTGCTTGAATCGTTTTGCCCATTCGCGTCAGGTTAACCAAGAAATGACTCTCTCAACAATTGGCATCTCGATGGAAACGGAACAGGGCCAACGGCCCGGCCTCACCAGAGCCTGGGGCATCGCCCCAGGTAGAGGGATTAGAAATTTTCGGTTGGCTGAAGGCCAACTTCAAACCGTGGGACGGCGGAAGCGCTTTCCCTCCGAGGTTCGCCTGGCAACCAACGGGCGATGTGAACTTTGCCTTCAGCCAAGCCCACATAGGGCCATATCTCCCTGGGGCGGCGCTTCGCTCTGCCCCAGGCTACGGTGAGAAAGTCCTTCGGCCTTTTTCCCATCCTTCAGAGATTTCAATTTTCTTGGCAGCATACGTTTACCTGACGCGAAAGGGCAACCGGTCTATCTCTCCATGAAGTTTCCCCGCTCGCAGAGTGCGCTCCCCCTCGGCGCGCTCCTATCGCTGACCCTGGCTGGCTGCCAGCCTTCCGGTCCCACGGCGGACCCGGCCGATGTGGCACGGGCTCAGGTCTTCATCGACGCCGTCCGGGAGAATCTCGATACCATCCTCGAAAAGGGGCGGGACACCTACCATCAGCCGACGCCGTTTTTCGTCGACGGTCTGGAGATCGAGACCTACGAGCCGGTCCGTTGGCACTTTGACGATCACGTCTGGATTCTGTCCGACCTCGCCAACCAGCAGGACCTGCTCCGCTCCCTGGACGGACTGTCCGCGCTCACCGGCGACGACAAGTATCACGACGCGGCCGTCGAGACACTACGCTACGCCTTCGATCACATCAGGACGAAGAACGGCTTACTACTCTGGGGCGGGCACGTGTGTTACGATGCCGATGCCGACGAATGGTGCGGCCGGCGCTACCACTGGCTCGGGAAAAAGCGCAGCCCCATCCACGAACTGAAATCCTGCTACCCCTACTACGAACTCATGTGGGAGGTCGATCGGGACGCCACCGCGCAATTCGTCCGTTCCTTCTGGGCCGCCCACATCCGTGACTGGTCGAATCTCGACTTCGACCGCCACGGGGGCGTCGATCATCCGCCCGCTCCCGGCCGGGAAGTGTGGGATCACGAGTTCGACGAAAACTCCGAAGTCTTTTTCCAGAGCAAGGGCCGCACCTTCGTCAATACCGGCAGCGATCTCTACTTCGGCGCCGGCATGTTGTATCTGCTGGACGATGACATGGGGGCGCTCGCCTGGGCCAGGAGAATCGCCGGCCGCTACGAGGCCACCCGCGATCCCAACACCGGGCTTCGTGGCTACCAGTACAGCAATCTCGAGAAAATCGATCGCGCCTACCGGCAGTTCGGCGATCTGTTTCCCAACAGTCACGTCAGCGAGGCCGCCATCTTCGATCCCCATGGCCTGCCCAAACCGCTCATGGCGCAGATGCTTCTTTCGGAAAAACTCGGCAACGAAGGTTCCCAATTCCTCAAGTGGGCCGTCGATGATCTCGTCGCCATCGGTCATCATGCCTACGATCCCGAGAACGCCAGCATGAAAACGCTCCTGCTCGATGGCTCCGATCTCACCGCCGTGGCCATGCCGCGCGACGGCTATTTCGGCCCGAAGGGCACCGTGTTCGCCTCCTGGCCTTCGGAAGATTACTTCCTCTGCTACGCCAAAGCCTGGGGGCTCGATTCCCAACCCTTTCTCTGGGAAATGGCCCGCAACACCGCCCGCGATGCCGGGCTGGGCGACATCGGCGCGGCCGATGGCACCGGAATGGCTCTCAACCGGGAGACCATCGTCGACAATCCGAATCACCTCGTCGGCCTGCTCGCCCTCTACCGCGCCACCGACAGGCGCGCCTACCTCGATCTCGCCGAGAAAGTCGGGGAAAACATCCTCGCCCACCGATTCGAAAAAGGCCTCTTCACCCCCGGCCCCGGCTACCGTTACACCCGCACCAGCCGTCCCGAGGCGCTCGCCCTGCTCCACCTCGCCGCCACCCTGCGTGGCCAGCCCGATGCGGTTCCCGACTTCACCGATGGGAACGCCTATTTCGCCTGCGAACTGAAAAGCACGGACGCCGACTACACTTTCGACCATGAAGTGATTTACACCCAGCGCCGGAACGATTAAGACGCATATGAGGCGGAACTTCCGCTTGTGCCCGGCGTTTCAACCCGGGTTATTGGTTGGTTCGCCATTCATTCAACTTCCGACTTTTTGACTCTTGATCTGGGATCTTCACACCCATCTCACCCGCCAACTGCGCGGGAATACGCCCGCCGAGAAAGCCGCCCACCTCATCGAGGTCGGCGCCCGTCACGGCATCGAGCGTTTTTGCTGCTACATGGGAATGGAATGGTCGCGCGATCCTGATCCCGAGAACCTGAGAAAGCAGAATGACGACATTCTCGAGGTGGCCGAAGCCCATCCCGGGCAGATGTTCGGCTTCGTCTATCTGAATCCGAAATACCTCGAAGCTTCGCTGGACGAAATGAAGCGCTGCCTTCGCGACGGTCCCATGGTGGGCGTGAAACTCTGGGTCGCCGAACGCTGCTCGGAACCCAGCCTCGATCCCATCGTCGCCTACGCCACCGAACTCGGAGTCCCCGTGCTCCAACACACCTGGAACAAGACCACCGGAAATCTCCCCGGCGAATCGACTGCCGACGATCTCGCCCGGCTCGCGGCGCGGCACCCCGATGCCAAGCTCATCTGCGCCCACTCGGGAGGAAACTGGGAACTCGCCATCCCGGCGGTGCGCGATTTTCCCAATATCTCGATTGGGCTGGGCGGATTCGATCCCACCGCCGGCGTCACCGAAATGGCGGTGCGCGAAATCGGTGCCGAGCGTGTCCTCTTCGGCAGCGATGCGCCCGGGCGCAGTTTTGCCTCCCAGATCGCCAAGGTAACCGGCGCCGACATATCCGCCTCGCAGCGCGATCTGATTCTCGGCGAAAACCTCGCCCGAATCCTCGACCCGGTTCTCATTTCCAAAGGTCTGACCGAATGAAGCGCTCCCGCAACCCGTCCACTTCCGCGCTCGATCTGGCCGCTCCCTTCAATCGGCGCGCCTTCCTGCGAGGCGGAGCCGCGACTCTGGCCGCGAGCGCGCTGTCCCTGTCGCGTTCCCTCGCTTCCGCCGAGGACACGGCCGGTCCCGTCATTGACACCAACACCTATCTCGGCCCCTGCCCATTTCGGCAACTTCCCCAGACCACCCTGCTGGAGAAGCCGGATACCGTCGGCGTCTTCGCCGGTTCGGTGGGAAAAAACGCGACCACGGCCTGGGCTTCCTCGTTCGAGGCGCTCCTCCGTCGCGACTACGACGACGTCAACGACCGGTTGTTCAAACTGACCCAGGCTGACAAGAACGCCGCGCGCCAGTTCCAGCTCTTCGGCGCCATCAATCCCAAGGTATCCGGGTGGCGCGAGACCTTGCGCCGCATTCACCAGGACTACCGCATGCGGGGCATCCGCCTGCACCCCAACTACCACGGCTACACTCTCGACGACCCCGACTTCGCCGCCCTGCTCGACGCCGCCGCCCAGCGCGACCTCATCGTACAGATCGCCTTGCGGATGGAAGACATCCGCACCCAGCACCCGGCCGCATCGGTCGCCGACGTCGATCCGCGTCCCCTCACCGAGTTGCTCCCGGTCTTGCCCGGACTCAAGATCCAGCTCCTCAACGCCATGCACACGCTCTCGGACCGGCTCCTTCTCGCCCGCCTGTCCGACCTCGGCGTTCATTTCGAGATCGCCATGCTCGAAGGCATGGCCGGCATCGCCCGCCTCGTCGAGCGCGTCCCCGAGATCCGGCTCTGCTACGGCAGCTACGCCCCGTTTTTCTACACCGAAGCCGCCGCGCTCAAACTCGTCGAATCCGCGCCCGAGCTCGACCCCCGCATCATGGCCGGTATCCGCTCCCACCACGCCGAGAACTTGCTGCTGCGCAGCTAGTAGTGCGGAAATAACTTCCCGAGCGGCCGTCGGGAGGTTCCTCGTCAAAGCGGAAATTCTCACCCCGAGGTCTAGCGAAGCGGATTGCCGGGTTTGCATCACTCCCACTCCGGGAGGGCTGTCGACCAGGGAAGGCCGTGGGAAAATTTCAACGGCGGGGGAACTCAACAAGATAGAAAACCCTCGCACTCAAGCCTTTCAAAAATAAAAGTTTGACATTGCAAATCGCATCTAAATTTCATAATTTTCATTATTATGATAAACGTGAAGAGTGGAGCCTTCACAATAGGTGCATTTTCCTTGGCGGAAGTTTTGATCGTCATTGTGGTGATCGGACTGATCGCGGGGCTGGTCGTGCCCCGAGTGGGCAATCTCGAAGACCACGTACGTGTGCAGAAGTTGTCGGCGGATGTGGAATCGCTCAATCGAGCGATCAACGTCTATCGATCCAACGGAGGCCAGTTGAACGATTGCGATTCCCCGACCGAGATTCTGAACCGACTGAAGTCGGTCCGCAGTGATGCGGCATCCCATACCTTCGTCGGCTTGACGGGATCCACGGTGGATCATCGACTCGCCGCCAGGATGATGGCCGACGAGGATTCCTCGGACCCTCGGGCCACCTGGCACCCGGGCCTCCAGCGTTTTGAAATCTCCCGCCAAGGTCCCGGCGTGGAGGAGTTCTACCTCGATGACAGTCTCGCAGAGGTCGACTACGGCACGGAAAAACGGGAGAATTCCGCTTTCGACTACAATCGGGAGGAAGGTTGGGTGTGGGCCTACAAGGACCGGGCTCCGGACGGTCAGATCGGAGCCACGACCATGACGGTGACGTCTGTCTCCCAAGCGCCGAATCCCACCCCGACCACGGCACCCGTTCTCCTCCAGCCACCCGTCATCATGCCCGGGAGCGGCATTCTCCCGGCGCTTTCTTTTCCGCTTTCCGTCGCCATCTCGAATCCCAATCCCTCCGGTACCGAGATCTGCTACTCGGTCAATGGCAGCAGCTACCAGGTCTACTCCGGAGCGTTTTCGGTGGGACCCGGCACTCGCGTTCAGGCCTATGTCCGTGGGGACACCTCGAAGTGGATAGCGAGCATCAAGGCGGTGGCCACCTATGTCGCCGAGCCCCCCAAGCCTCTGGCCGCGCCGACACTGCAGTTGTCGGCCAACCAATTCACCAACACCGTTTCCTCGATCACGATCACCATCGGAAATCCGAATCCAGCCGGCAGCTCGACCCTTCGCTACGCGATTGTCCAGCCCGGCTCTTCGTTCCCCGATCCGTCCAGTTGGAATACCTACACCTCACCGTTCACCGTCAGCAGTTCGACCTATCCCGACGGGTTTGAAATTCAGACCATGGCCAAGGCGGTCGATTTCCGGCTCTACTACGACAGCCCCATCGCCGGCGACTCCGCCGACGCCGAGTTCTTTGGACTCTCCATCACCGGAAACGTCCTTTTCATCATCGACTCGTCCGGATCGATGAACGGTGCGTGGTCAGGAGGCTCGTCTCGCATGACCGCCGTGCTCGATGCGCTCTATGCGACCATCCAACATCTGAAGAAATCACAAAAGTTCAATGTCATCACCTTCTCCAGTGCGATCTCCTTCTCCGATGGCACCAACCAGTTGATGGATGCGACGAGCGCCAACAAAAAGGCGATGATCGACAAGCTGAAAGCGGAAGTCACCACCGGCGGCGGAACCAATTATGCGGCCGCATTCACCGAGGCAAATCAGTTCACTCCGGTGCCAACCCGCATCATCTTCCTCACTGATGGCGAACCCAATGGCGACGCCTACTCCACCCAGCTCATGAATCTAGCGGACAAGGGCGTCGTCATCGATTCCATCGGGATCGCCCTTTCCACCGACGGTCAGATGCGCCTGGCCGAGATCGCCACGGCCACCGGTGGACGTTGGGTGAACATCGAGGACTACAACAAGTGACGTAGCCACAGGCCGTTTCTGCTTTCTCGCCAGTCGAACTCGCATTCCACAGATTCACGTCGTTGGCTTCATCAGGCGGATACCGAAGGTATCTCATAGAGTAGCCGGTAGTTGAGCGAAGCGACACCACCGGTAGGCATCACAAAGAAAATGAGCATCGCGGAGGGATGCCAGCTGACCGGAGCGTTGAGGCCGCCTCGCCATCGGGCGCTCTGGCATCCCTCCGGGATGCACCAGGATTCGTCTCCTGATTCCGGTGGTGTCGCTCGTGCCTCGCTCAACCACCGGCTACCCTCTTATCATCCCTCCGGGATGACTATTGAGAAAATTCTTGCTCGTTAAACTGGCGCCAACGGAGAACCTGTCCAACAGGAGTCACGGACGTCGCCATCCGTGTTCGAGTGAGCCTCGGCGGGCCGATTCCATCGACTCGGTCGATGGTTGGCCGACGATTTTCGATGAGCTAATCTGGGGCGGCATCGGCTATGCTGGGCGGAATCGGTTGTCCATTCAGCCCTCCACACCGCTCTGAATCATGGAAATGTTCATCGTTCTTCTCCTGATCGTCCTTTTCATCTGGCTGGGAATTCACTCGTCGTCCTCGAACGAAAGAATCAGAGAGCTGGAAGCCTCGCAGAGATCCCTGCGGGAACAACTCCAACGGCTGCAACAGCAGCAGACCACAACTCCCGCTCCGCCCGAACCGGAAGTTTCCCAGCCCACCGAAGCACCGAAACCGGAGGAGGCCCTCCCTCCGGAGTTGCCGGAAACGCCGCCCTCCAAGGCAGCCGCCTTTGCCGCGAAATCCGCCAAACCCACTCCGCCACGCCCGGTCGCGGAGACCCCCGCCACGCCGCCTCCGCTCCCACCGCACCGAGCCCCGCGACCGGCGCAGCAGCCGAGACCGCAAGCCCAGCTCGCCAAGACATTCGAGTGGCGCCCGCTGCTGGAGAAAGTGAAACTGTGGCCGCCGACGGGCGAGAATGCGGAAGCCACCATCGCCGCGTGGTGGCTGAGCCGTATCGGTCTGATCGTGCTCATCATCGGCGCGGTTTTCTTCGGCGTCCGCATCGCGGAAAACACCCCGCCCTGGCTCCGACTCGCGACCCTGGCCGGCATTTCCACCGGAGTCGCCCTGCTCGGCCTGTGGCTGGAGAAACGACTCACTATCTTCGGCAGGCTGATCTCCGCCGGCGGCCTCGGGCTCGGTTTCTTCACCGCCTTTGCCGCCTACGGCGTTCCGGCCACGAAAATCATCGACTCGGCCGCGACCGGTTTTTTCATCCAGGGCCTCGCCGTGCTCGCCGTGGTCGGCTGGAGCCTGTGGAAAAAGGACGAGGCCATCGCGGCGATGGCCGTCCTGCTCGGCTACGTGGCCAGCTGGTTTTCCTACGCGCATGATCTCCATCATTACGTCATCGCCAGCCTGCTCGTCCTCGCCATCGGCGCGGGCGTCATGGTCCGACTGCAACGTTGGCTGTGGCCTTATGGATTTGCCGTCGCGGGTTCGTGGATCGGCTTCCTCATTCTCGGTGTGGCGGAATGGTCAAGGGAGGGACGAGCGCCGGACTTTCCCATCATTCTCGTCAGCCTGACCCTGCTGACGGTCGTGCTCGAGGCCGCCAACTTCCTCGCCCAGGAAAACAACAAAGCGGACGAAAAAGCGCCCGTATCGAAATGGCTGCGCTGGCTCGCCGTGATCAATACTTCCCTGGCGATCTGTGTGAGCTGGCTGGCGATTCGACTGGCTTTCCCCGTTCCGGTCGAGCTCCGTCAACTGGATACCTTCTACCTGGTCTTCGCCTTCGTGATGCTCGGTTTCACCGCTCTGCGCTACTGGCGGCGTCATCCGGTGGGTGTCACCGAGACCTATTTCCTGAAGGCGTCCGGGCTGTTCGCCCTGTTCATCGTCGCCTGGTTCGACGGGCCGACGCGCTGGCTCTCGCTTTCGGTGCAAACCCTGATCCTCCTCTGGGCTTGGCGACGCTCTCACTTGCTCTGGATCGAGGTCGGTTTCGGCGTGCTTTTCGTCGCGACGCTCGGGGTCATCGCCCACGATTTGAATGACAATGCTCCCGTCGCGGCGGCGGACTGGTCGTTTTTCACCATGCGTCACCTGGTCGGCATCGCATCGCTCACCATTCTCTCCGCGGGACTGGCGCTGCACGCACGATGGAAACCGGCGAGACCGCTTTCCGGTCCGAACAATCTCACTCAGGAAATCGATCTCACCACCTTCCTGCGCGCCCTGGCCGGATTAGCTTGTGGAGCCCTGCTGGTCTTTCTGATTCTGATTGAGATCAGTGACTCCTTCGGCGCCGCGCCCGTGGTTTTGCTGAGCATCGGGGCCATCATCCTTTCGATACCCGCTTTCATCTGGCGGCGGGTGCCTCCGGTCATTGCCGGGCTGACGACTCTGGTCGCGACCTACCTTTTCTTCCTGAACTTCGGTTTTCCCGCCAAACACACGACGCCCGCCCTCTGGACCGGCGCGTGGCTGGCACTCCTCGGTTTCGGCCTCGCCGAAGTCGCGGCGCATCTCTGGCGCGGAAAATGGCCGCTCGGGAACGGCGTCCGACTGATTCTGCACGGTTTCGCTCTGGCGACCCTCGCGACCACCCTCGGACGCAGTTTCGACAGTGGCATCGATCCCGCGTACGCAGTCCGAGTGCTCGCAACGCTGGGACTGGCCCTTGCCATCGTCTGGGCGCTGATCCGCCAGGGCCGTCCCTATCCCGCCAAACACCTTTCCGAAAATGTCGAAACCCATCGGGCCACCCAATGGGTGCTCGCGGGAATCGGCGGGATCATCCTCCAGCTCTTCGGATGGCGATTCCTCGCAGGCTCTCCCTACGCCCCCTCTTACCTTGCCTTGGCGGCCGGAATCGTCTTTGCCGCCGCCTGGTTCACAAGAAATGCGGTCCCGGCCCTGGCAGGCGGACTTCCCCTCATCGTGGCGGTCGCCGAACATATTCTGAATTTCGGTACCAAATCGCCAATTACCGAACATCTCTTCGCCGCGCTCCTCATCGTCGCGGTCTGCGCCGCCACCGCCATCGCTCTGTGGAAATCGGTCGATGCCACCCGTTTCCGGAGTGCGGTCTGGTTCGATGGCATCCTGCATCTCTTCTCGCTGCTGGTCGTTCATTGGTTCCTGAGAAGTCACATGGCGATCTCCGAGGCCTTCGCGGCAGACGCCGCGGTTGCCCTGGCTCTTGCCTTCCTGTCGCGTCGCTTTTCACTCCCGAGCTTGGGCGCCGTTTCCGCATTTCCCCTGATGCTGGGCTTGCTGCGAATCGCCACCAGCAACTTCGACTCTCCCGATCCCGGCGCGCAATGGCTATGGTGGCTGGCGGCGGTGCTCGTCCTCGGCTGGCTCTGGTTCAGTCATCATCACTTCTTGGAAAACAATTCTCAGGCGATGGCCGCCGACACGAGACGCGGTTATTTCGCCGCCCATGGCGCCGTCGCCGCCATCGCTCTCTCAGCCGCCGGCTACTTCGCTCTCGACACTCCATGGCACCTGGTATCGCTCGGTCTCTTCGCCCTCGCCGCCGCGGCGCTGGGGCTATTCGGAAAGTTGCCGCTCATCTCCGAATGGTCCATGGCGCCCCTGGTGACGGGCATCGTCTTTGCGATTTCTCTTCTCACCGCGCCCCCCGCCAGCTCCGGCTACGAACTGTTCGCCATCAGCGGGCTCGGTTTTCTCATCGCCGGACACGGGGTGCTGCTGACGCGCGGGTCATCGGGGAAATATCACCGATCTCTCTCCTGGCTTCACGGGCTGACTATTCTCGTCATCGTCTTTCCCGCTTTCGCCAATGACAAGCTCGGCGTCGAATCCCTGACCACCGTCTGCTGGGGAATCGCCGCGATCTGCCTGTTTGCCATCGGCCTCGTCGCTGGCCTGCGCCCCTATCGGCTGGCGGGACTCATCGGGCTCGCTCTGGCCATGGTGCGGATGTTCGTGGTCGATATCGACGACTCCCTCTACCGGATCTACGCCTTCTTCGTCATCGCCGCCGTCCTGCTCGGGGTCGGCTACCTCTATCATCGCTTCCGGTATCTCATCGAGCGCGCCGACGGCCCAAGCCCGACCGAAAAGCCAGTGTGACACTGGGATCCCTGCCGGTGCCTGGCAATGCCCGCGCCGCTCCGCAAAAGAAGCGCAAAATTCAGCCATCCTCCGGTGGACGACGGCAAGAACCTTGCGGATAGATCTCCGTGTTTCACACCACGGCACCCCACAGACATGACTTCCGCCTTGCTCGACGAACCCGCGCCCGCCTCTTCGGCGGCCGCGCGCCCCTTGGCTGAGCTGACCATCGAGCTCGCCCAGGGATGCCTCGACAAATTGGAAACGCCCGGAGCGCTTGAGGATGAGGAGGTCGTTCACGATCTCCGCGTCGCCACCAAGAAGCTTCGCGCTGCCTGGAATCTGGTCAAAGGTCTCGCCGGCTCCGAATTGTCGCGCCAGCGGCGCGAGGCACTCCAGCATCTCTCGGCCCAGCTCTCCGCCAGCCGCGATCTCGCCGTGCTCGATTCCCTGGCCCAGAAACTCGCCGCCCAACAGACCGACGGCGAAATCGCCCTGGCGCTGGACACCTTGCGGGATCAGATGAGAACCCCGTCCGGCCATACTGCGGCGGATCCCGAGCTGGCCGCGAGCGACACCCTTTCCCTCGTCCGGAACCACCTTCGGGAAGAGATCCACGCCTGGCACACCCTCGATCATCACGAATCCGATCACTGGCGCCGGGCCATCCGTCACCAGCTGCGAAAAAGCCGGACCCGGGCCTGTCGCGATTCTTTCGAAGCCCTGCGAAGCCAGGATCCCGAATTGTGGCACGACTGGCGAAAGACCGTGAAACGGCTGCGCTACCAGCGCGAATTCGTCGCCCACATGCAGGGCCGGACCACGGGAAAGATCGACGCCCGCATCAGCCGACTCGGTTCGCGCCTCGGCGACCGGAACGACCTCGCCAATCTCGCCGCCCTTGCCGACCGCTACCGCGATGAAGCCAAACTCTCCCCGCCCATTCACGGCCTCATCCGCAAAGCCATCGCCCTTGAGGAGCGCCAGTTGCTCTCAAACTGCCGCCGCCTCGGCCGGACCACCTTTCTCCGGCGGAAATAGGGCTTCACAGGCTAGTGTGGTGTTAGGTGAGTTCGCCGTGAAATGCCGCGAGAGGTTTTTTCAAAATTCGAGGCGCGAGGAGGGAGCGAATCGGGATTCGCGACTGACGAGCAACGAAGAAGTTGGGAAAAAGGTTCGCGGTGGGCAAAATTTTCGAGCGAAGCGAGCTGATTTCTCAATTTCTCGTTCCATTCATTTCGCGGTGAACTTGGCTAACACCACACCAGTATCAAGCCAGCCTCTCACCCACCCCTCGTTGCTCTCGCAACGCAATCCAATCGGGATGCGCCAAAGGCGAGAT
>JAGRPB010000084.1 GCA_020439945.1 Verrucomicrobiia bacterium | reverse complement strand
CTCATGGAAACTGTAAAGGGCGACAGGATTGTCGCCCCTCCTTTCCTTTTTCGCGGGGTCGACAATTCAAGCGACCGATTGCAGACTGGGCGTCATGTCTTTGGAAAACGAAGAAAACTCCTCCCCAATCAAAGTCGCACTGCTCGGAGCCGGATGGTTCGGGCGTGAAGCGCATTTGAGAAACCTGCTTTCGATGGAAGGAGTCGAAGTGGCGGCGGTCAGCAGCCGCAGCGATGCCAGCTTGGATGCGGCCCGGGAAATGGCGGGAAGTCATCTTCGTGTATTCAACGATTGGCGGGAAGCGCTCTCGGTCGAGACGGTTCAGGCCGTGATCATTGCGCTGACCAATGATCAGCACCACGAGGCGGCCCTGGCGGCGTTGGAAGCCGGCAAGCACGTGCTTTGCGAAAAGCCGCTAGGTCTCACGGTGAAGCAATGTGACGAGGTGATCGCGGTGCAGGAAGCCTCGGGGAAGGTGCTGCAGATCGGGCACGAGATGCGATTCCAGCGGCTCTACCAGGAGGTGAAATCGATGATCGAGCGAGGTGCCATCGGTGATCCGCAGTTAATGTGGTGCCGTGAATTTCGCGGGCCCATGCGCATGGGTTGGCGGTCGAGCGAGGCGCTGACAGGCGGGACGATTCTGGAGAAGAACATCCACCACATCGATCTCTTCAATTGGATGATGGAAACGCCGCCTGTTCGGGTGTCGGCTCACGGCGGCACCAATGTGCTCACGGACCGCGAGGTGCTCGACAACGCCCAGGTGCTCGTCGAATACGAAGGCGGTCGGCGTGCTTCCTTGGAGCTTTGCTTGTTTGCGCCCTACGGCGGCGATTGCGAGATCGGTGTGGCGGGAGATCTCGGCCGAATCGACACGAAAAACCAGGCGCTCAGTCTCGTGCATCATCGCTTCGACCTGCCGGATCGGACCGAGATGCAGATCGCCGATTCCAAGGAGGACGCCAATTTCGTCGATAGCAGCGGTCGGATCGATCGGGGAATTCGGCCCGAGCTGGTGCATTTCTTCGACTGCATCTGCGAAGGCAAGCCGCCACTCAACGATGGCGCCGCCTCGCGGATGGCGGTGGCCGTTTGCCTGGCCGCGCAGGAATCGATCAAACGGAAGGAGTCGGTCTGGATCGAGGAGATTCTGGGGTGAATTTCGGCGCGAGCAACCGAGAGCGCGATCGGCGATCGCGCCGACAGGATTTCAGGCCCGTGGATTCACCGATGGAGTTCAGACAGGGTTGGGTTCCGGACTGAACCCTGTTTGGTCGATCTTCTACGTTTGCCGTATGGATCAAACCGATCTACTCGCCTGAACCTCGCGTGGCGGTTCGGACGAGCATTTCGCCGAATCCGGGCATCGTTTCCTCGTCCTCTTCTTCGTCGAAATCTTCCGGTTCGGAACTCTTGGGAGACTTTGGAAGGGCGGGGGCGGGTTTTTCGGAGATTGGTTCCTCTTTCAGATCGGGACGAGCTTCCGACAGTCGGAAGAGGCAAAATCCAAGATCGATCTGACCATGAATCTGCCGGAAAACCGCTGGCACATAGTACTGTTCGACCCGTCGATCCTTCGACCGTTTTGACTTCAAGACGCCGGCGGAACGGAGGATACGCAAATGCTTGCTGATGCCGTCGAAATCGCGATCGAAATGTCGAGCCACCGCTGCCGCGTGGAGCGCGGAACCATCGGCGAGCAGCTTCAGCATTTCCCAACGCAGTTCGTTTCCGAGCGCGGAGAGGACTTTTCCTGGATTGAGATCGTCAGCCATCGAATATTACTCTTCGGAAAAAAATATCGGATAACTTTCCTCGGCGCAATGGGCGTTCGGAATAAGGCGGCGGAATTCAAGAATCCCGAGATAAACGCCGGCTCGGAGAAAAACGTCGGATTCTTGATTCAGCTGGCGGAATAGATTTCCGCCCCGTTCTCCGCGAATTCCTCCGCCTTTTCCTGCATGCCTTTCTCAAGCGCCTGATCTTCGGTGAGGCCTTGCTTGGCGGCGTATTCGCGAACCTCTTCGGTGATCTTCATGGAGCAGAAAGTGGGCCCGCACATGCTGCAGAAGTGAGCAGTCTTGGCGCCCTCCTGGGGCAGCGTCTCGTCGTGGAAGGCGAGGGCCTTGGGCGGATCGAGGGCGAGATTGAACTGGTCCTCCCAGCGGAATTCGAAGCGGGCTTTGCTGACCGCGTTGTCGCGTTCCTGGGCGGCGGGATGTCCCTTGGCGAGGTCGGCGGCGTGAGCGGCGATCTTGTAGGTGACCACGCCTTCGCGGACATCCTCGCGATTGGGCAGGCCGAGGTGTTCCTTCGGCGTGACGTAGCAGAGCATGGCGCAGCCGTACCAGCCGATCATGGCGGCTCCGATGCCGCTGGTGATGTGATCGTAGCCGGGGGCGATGTCGGTCGTGAGCGGCCCGAGGGTGTAAAAGGGCGCTTCGTGACACCAATCGAGCTGTTTTTCCATGTTCTCGTGAATGAGGTGCATGGGCACGTGGCCGGGCCCCTCGTTCATGACTTGGACGCCCTTGTCCCAGGCAGTCTTGGTCAGGTCGCCCTGGACTTCGAGCTCACCGAACTGGGCCTCGTCGTTGGCGTCGGCGATGGATCCGGGGCGCAGGCCGTCACCGATGGAGAAACTGACGTCGTAATCGGCGCAGATGTCGCAGATCTCGTCCCAGTGGGTGTAGAGGAAGTTTTCCTTGTGGTGGGAGAGACACCACTTGGCCATGATGGAACCACCTCGGCTGACGATCCCGGTCATGCGGGTCGCGGTCTTGGGAATGAAGCGCAGGAGCACGCCGGCGTGGATGGTGAAGTAGTCGACGCCCTGCTCGGCCTGCTCGATGAGGGTATCGCGATAGACTTCCCAGCACAGGTCCTCGACCCGGCCGTTGACCTTCTCGAGCGCCTGGTAGATCGGCACGGTGCCGATGGGGACAGGGGAATTGCGCATGATCCACTCGCGGGTGGCATGGATGTTTTTCCCGGTGGAGAGATCCATGACGGTGTCGGCGCCCCAGAGGGTGGCCCAGCGCATTTTCTCGACTTCTTCATCGATGGTGGAAGCGACCGCCGAATTCCCGATGTTGGCGTTGATCTTCACCAGGAAATTCCGCCCGATGATCATCGGCTCACTTTCCGGATGATTCACATTGGCCGGGATGATGGCGCGACCGCGGGCGACTTCGTCGCGGACGAATTCGGGAGTGATGAATTCGGGAATCGCGGCTCCCCAGGGATTGCCCTCGTGTTGGAAATTCATCAGGTTGCGTGGGCCTTTTCCGTCTTTCAGCGTCCGGTAGGCCTCCTCGCGGCCGAGATTCTCGCGAATGGCGATGAATTCCATCTCCGGCGTGACGATGCCCTGCTTCGCGTACCACATCTGGGTCACGGCGTGACCGGAAGAGGCCCGGAGAGGATTGCGGCGCAGACCGGGGTATTCCTTGAGTCGATTCTTGGCCGCCTTGTTCTGGTTGTAGCGATCGGCGTGTTCGTCGGAGAGGTAACCGTTGTCTTCCGGTTTCACCGAGCGACCCTCGTATTCCTCGACATCGCCACGTGCGAGAATCCAGTCGCGTCGCAGGGCGGGGAGGCCTTTCTCGACATTGCCGCGAAAGTCCGGATCGCCCCAGGGGCCGCTGGGATCATAGACGCGGATCGGGGCATTCTCCTCGACCCGGCCGCTGGGGTGATTGGTGGGCGACAGATCGATCTCGCGCATGGGCACGCGGACTTCCGGATGCAGGCTGCCGGCGACATAGATGCGGCGGCTGTTGGGAAAAACCTCGCCGGCTTTCATGGATTCCGGGGCGGGATTGGGATCGTTGGGACTGATCATGGCGGCAGACGTGGAGCTAGGGGTGCGTTGGATGAAAACGAAAAACCGCGTCGGCAGGGGCTGGCCGCGCGGCTGGAGAAATCAGGAAATCTGGCTGGAAAAAGTCGGGAAAAATTTCATGGCGACTCCCTACGGCGGGTTTAACCGCATCAGGTTCAAAGGGTCTCCCGGAACGGCCGGAATCTCAGTCTCGCCGGGCGAGACACCCCCGTCATCACGCAGCCTAGCGGATGCCGCAACGGCGTCAAGAGGGGGGCGGTCGGAATTGTTCCGAATCGAGCATTCTAGTGATCGAAAGGTCGGAAAGTCAGTCTTTTCCGTGGGAACAAAGTTGTTCACAAGATGTTCACAGGATACTCACCGTTTTTTCACCGCTTTTTAACAAACCTGAAAATCTTACATCTTACCCTTTACACGCCGGGGCGCACTTCGTATGTGAATCGCATTCAAATGGAAGGTTTGGCACGGCACAATACGGTCATGTTTCCGCGATTCGCCAAAGGCGGGATCGCATGGCTGGAACGTGCCCCGGTCTCGGAGACCTCCACCCGGCGCGAGCCCGCCTTATCTACGCTCTCCGGGTCGTCCGGCCGGCGATCGGGACGCTGGTGGAGTGTGCTTCCTTTCGTGATCCTGCTGCCTCTCTTCTACCTTTTCGCCTGGGAGAATGGTGAAAGGAGCAATTCGGGGATGTCGGAAAAAGGTTACCCGGTCATCTTCGATCACGACCAGCATTCCTATCTCAACATGGGTAAAATGATGCGGCTGAGCGACTACCAACGTGTCGTGCCGCGCCACCGAATGCCGGGCTACGCTTTTCTGCTCAGCCTGCTCTACGTGGAGTCGGATGCCTACGAGAGGACTTCTGATGAGGATCCTCGCAATATCAGTCCCGAGTATTTTTCGCGGGCCAAGCATTTCAACATCGCGCTCAGCCTGCTCAGCGTGGTGGCGGTTTATTTCGTGTGCCGGCGATTTCTGCCGAAAGTGGAGTCTCACCTGGTCACCTGGTCGTTCGCCTGGCTGGTGGCGGTGATCCGGGCTCCCTATGTACAGCCGGAGATCGCTTTTTACGTGTTGTTTCTGATCGGTTTTGTGGCGCTCTGGCAATTGATTGTGAAGCCTCGCTGGTGGTTGGCTCCGGTGGCTGCGTTGGCGTTGGCGGCGGCATTTCTGCTGAAATCGACGGTGGTTCCGCTGATGGCGCTATTCCTGGTGGCCGCCATCGCCAAGTCGGTTCTGCTGCTCTATCGCGGGCTCAGAAACCGGACTCCGGAGGCGTGGGGACCGCCGGTCAAGCAGTTGGCGGTGGCGTTCGCAGTGCCGGTCTGCTTCGCGTTTCTCCTGCTCCCGTATTTCAGGCATACCGCGGAGATGTACGGTTCGGCGCTGTGGGATGCGCACTCACAGCACTACATGTGGATGGATTCCGACGCGGAAAAACGCTTCTGGCGGAACGCCGGCGTTTCCGAGCCCGATTTCGTGGTGCCACCGGACAAGGTGTTGCCGACATTTTCCAGCTATCTGCAAACGCACGACGCCCAGGAGATGGTGCGGCGAGTTTCCGTCGGCTGGAAGCACACCCGGAACATGATTCGGGATCGCTATCGCTCCTTCGACTTTTTGGTCCGGCGATTCGCACCGCTGCTGCTGCTCGTTCTGGCTCTCGTCAGTTGGCGCCGCACCCGCCAAATACTTCGCGAACACTGGGCCGAAGCGCTGCTGGTTTTTGGATTTTTCGCCGGATACGGCCTGCTCTACAGTTGGTATGAGGCGATCGGAGTGGGTCCCCGGCTCTGCCTGGCGCTCTTCCTGCCGGCGCTGTTCTTTGCCATGCTGGCGATCCACCGTTTGGCGGAGCCGGTCGTGCTCCGCATCTATCGTTGGCAGACGCCGCTACGACACGTGATCAATGGCATGATGCTCGCAGTGCTGATCCTGGGTGCCTTCGGCGTGGTGGCGAAAGACCTCTGGGTGGTGGAGGGAGGGCGCTGAGCCGTTCCGGGCGGTTTTTGCCGGCGGGGCTTCGTCTTTTCAAACCGGCGACATGGGGCATACTTGCGACTTTTCACAGAATGATGGCTGAAGCGACTCCCGACACCTCTTCGAAAAGCGTCCCGGCCTGGGTGGGCAAGGCGGCGGTTTTCGTGCTGTTCGCGGGCCTGTTGACGGCGTTCTTCCTCCTCGCCACCAGGAAGGGGGCGAAGGACAATTCCGGCATCAAGGAAAACGGCGAACCCGCACTGGTTCGACACGATCAGCAACCGTATCTCAATGTCGCCCGCAAGCTGGTCGACGAGCATTTCAACTGGATCGTTCCGCGGCACCGCATGCCTGGCTACTCGCTGATGCTGATTCCGTTTTACGATCCCGACACCGCCTATGAGATCGATCCCACCGGCAAGGAAGATCGTCGCATCAGCGAGGCATTCTTCGAGCGGGGAAAGCGTTTCAATATCATCCTCGCGATGGCGGTCCTGGTGGCTCTCTATTTTCTCTCCCGGCGCTGGATGCCCGTCTGGGAGGCCTTCCTGACCACCTGGAGCTTCGGATTCCTCCTCGCCGTCATCAAGGCGCCCTACGTTCAGCCCGAGATCATCTTTTACCTGACTTTCACGCTGAGCTTCGCGCTGCTGCTGAAACAGTTGGAGGATCCGACCTGGATGACCGCGATCTTTGCGGGCGTGGCCCTCGCCGCCACCTTCATTCTCAAGTCGGCCGTGATCCCGCTCATCGCGCTGTTTCTGGCCTGCTTCGGCTTGAAACGCCTCGTCGATCTGATCATCGAATTTCGAACCGGAAAGCGCGAGAGCGCCTGGAAACGTTTTGCCGTCGATCTCTCAAAGGCGGCGATCATTCCCGTGGTCTTCGTGGCCCTGCTTTCTCCCTACCTGCGGAACACCTGGAAACTCTACGGATCGCCCTTCTTTGACGTGCATTCGAAGTACTACATGTGGATGGACACCGACGAGGAAAAACGGAAATGGCGCGACCTCGACATCGCCGAGCCCGACTTCGTCAAACCGGAGAACGAGGAACTGCCGGGACCGGCCAAGTATTTCCGCGAACACGAAATCGGTGAAATGATCGAACGTCCCCAGATTGGATGGGGAAAGCTCAAGTGGCGACTCAAGGAAGATTACTCGCCCCTCTACCGCCTGTTGGTCGAGAATTGTCGATGGATCGTCATCATCGTGCTCGTCCTGCACTGGCGCGAGACGCTCGCCTGGCTGCGAAAACATTGGGCGACGGTCCTCATGTCGACCGGCTTCTTCCTCGGCTACGGCCTCCTCTACTGTTGGTATGCGGCCATCGGCGTCGGTCCGCGCCTCATTCTGGGGCTCTCCCTGCCACTGATCGGGCTGTCATTTTTCCTGGTCGGCCGCTTCGGTGGCGTCACGAGAATCCCGAAGCTCGGTATTCAGCTCAACGACCGTCGCATTGCCCTGATCGCATTGACCCTGGCCACGATCTACCATTCGTGGCACGTGGTTTCACACGATCTCTGGATCATCGAGGGAGGTCAGTGAGGGCGAATTTCCTGCCATTGCCAAGGACGGCGTTCCCGGGGTTGCCACGGGCGGTGGGTCAGCTATCTTCGGTTCGGTGTAAAGCCAACGTTTGCGAAGAATTGAAGCCATCGATGGCGAGCTTCGCGCCCACTCGCCCCTCATGAAGCTGCTCGATCGCTACATCGGACGCCAGGTCCTGCTCTCGGCGTTTTTCGCCGTGGTGGTGCTGAGCATCATCCTGGTGATGGGCAGTATCTTCAAATACATCCTGTCCCAGCTCGTCGACCGGCCCGATCTCGATCTCGGATTCGTGGCGAAGCTGCTGCTGAACGTCCTGCCCTTTTCCCTGGCCATCACGATTCCCTGGGGATTCCTCACCGCCATCCTGCTGGTTTTCGGACGCCTCTCGGCGGACAACGAACTGGTCTCGCTTCGCATGGCTGGTCTCTCGATGCCGCGCATCTGTCTGTCCGTCGCCCTGCTGGGCGTGATTTTCACTTGTCTGTGTGGCTGGATCAAACTCCAGGTCGAACCCGATGCCCGCGCCCGCCTCGAGCGGATGCTGCCGGACATGCTCTACAATCTCGCCGCCAAGAATCCTCGGACCCTGTTTACGGATCGACAGGTGATGGACGAGATTGACGGGTATCTCATTTACGCGCACAAGGAAGGCGACTACCTGACCCACTTCGAGATGGCGGTGCTGGACCGCTTTTCGCGGCCGGAAATCTTCGTCACCGCCGAGCGAGTCGAGGTGACGCTCGATCCCGACAGCCCCGAGCCGGCGATGCTGATGAAGTTTCACAACGCCCACTTCGAGCACGCCACCGAAGGCGCCAAGGTCGATGAAATCCGGCCCTTTTATGCCGAGATTTCGAACATGTCCGTTCCCCTGACGAAGCTGAAGAAAACCCAGGAGAAGGTGAAGCCCGAGACTCTCCGGAATTCCCAACTCGCCAGGGAATTGCATGCCGAGGGACTTTCGAAAGACGATCGCAGTTCCCTGCGCACCGAGATCAGCATGCGCTACTCTTTTGCCCTCGCCTGCGTGACCCTGGGACTGATCGGAGTGCCCTTCGCCATCACCGCACAGCGGCGCGAAACATCCGTCGGCTTCGCCATGAGTCTGCTCATCGGCATCGTCTACTTCCTGCTCATGACCATCGTCGAAATGGTGCGCGAAAAGCATCATCTCTACCCCGAGTTACTCGCCTGGGTTCCCAACGTGATCTTCGTGGCCATCGGTCTCATGCTTTTCCGCCGGTTGGCGAAAAAGTGAGGCGACGGTATTCCTGTCAGTGCTTATTCCGCGTGATCGCGCCCCGGGTTGGGCGGCGAAAAATCGCGTAAGATCTTCAAAACGACCGCCGTTGCGGGGTCGAACCATGACTGCCCATGGGAAATGAAGCCCTCCATCTCGTGTCCGACACCGAGGACTACGCCGAACTGATGGCCGCGCACCAGGCGCGGCTCGAAAGCTTCATCCGAGCCCTCACCGGGAATGCGGATGCGGCCCGGGACATCCTGCAGGAGACCAACGTGATCCTCCTGCGAAAGGCCCGCGAATTCGAATCAGGAACCAATTTTACCGCCTGGGCCTTTCGGATCGCTCGATTCGAGGTCATGACCTGGCGGAAAAAGCTGGGTCGCAGCCGGTTGACGTTCAACGATGACCTCGTCGATTCAGTCGCCGAGACGGCCGAACGCCTCGACGACACCTACCTGAACCGGGTCGAGGCGCTGCGCGAGTGTCTCGGAAAGCTTCCGGACCGCCAGCGTGACGTGGTCCGGCGGCGTTATCTCGAAGAATGGTCGGTGGCGGATCTCGCCCGCGAGACCGGCGACAAGGCCAACGCCATTTCCCAGCTTCTTTTCCGGGCCCGGCAGAACCTGCTGCGCTGTGTCGAGAACACGCTTCGGCGTCAGGCGGATTGAGTGACTGACTCCTTTTTGAAATGAAACGACCGACTTCCCAGTTCCCCTCAGAAGAGCGCGGCGACGATCGCCTGCACTTCCTGGCGCAATGTGTCGCCGAGGGAGCCGCCACGACCGAGGAATCCGCGGAACTCGCCACATTGCTGGAAGATTCCGAAGACGCCCGCGAGATTTACGTGGCCTACTGCCAGCTCCACGCGGCGCTGGATCAGGAACAGGGGCTGCACCAGTCTCTCGCCGCCGCTCTGCGGCCGGAAAATGTGGTCAGTCTTCCCGGATCGCGCACCGTGGTGACCCGTGACGAGGATCGAATCGACGCCGTCGCAACCTCGTCAACGGGTTCCGGAAAGCGGTTCCTTGCGGTGGCCGCGCTGGCGGTATTGCTGGGATTGGCGGTGATTTTGCTCAAAAAGCAGGCGGAAGAGGGAGCGTTCAACCCTGTTGAGTCCGGGACCCAACCCTCTTTGGTCGAAAAAGGGGCCGCTCCGCATTCGAAAGTCGACGCGTCAGAGCGTGGGCCGAAGGCGGTGGAGAAAACGGCGTCCGGCGACGACATGACTCCGGAGGAACAGTACCAGACCAGTTCGGTCATGGCGCAGGCGTCCCCGGGCGGTTCGCTGTCCCGGCCGCCCACCACCCTGGTCACGGCGGGGGCAAAAACGAAGATTTCCTTCAATCGCGACATCCGGCCCATCCTGTCGGACAATTGCTTTCACTGTCACGGTCCCGACGAAGGGGGGCGCAAGGCGGACCTGCGACTCGACCTGCGCCAGACGTCGATCGTCAGCGAAAGCAATGCCGAAGCGCCGATCGTGCCGGGCGATCTGAACGCGAGCGAGTTTTTTGATCGCATTTCCACCACCGATCCGGACGACCAGATGCCGCCGCCGGATTCCCACAAGCGGCTGACGCCGGCCCAGATCGCACTTTTCAAGCAGTGGATCCTGGAAGGGGCTGAGTGGGAGGAACATTGGGCCTTTATTCCGCCAAAAGTCGAAGCGATCCCGACGATGAAATCGGACTGGGTTCGGAACGATATTGACCGTTTTGTCCTCGCGAATCTCCAGGAGGAAGGGCTTGCGCCGAGCGAGGAAGCCGATCGCTACACCCTCATCCGACGGGCGACTCTGGATCTGACCGGTTTACCGCCGACGCCGGAGGACGTCGAGGCGTTTGTGAATGACCGCTCTCCCGAGGCCTTTCGGGATCTGGTGGATCGCCTGCTCGACAGCCAGGCCTACGGCGAACATCGCGCCCGTTATTGGCTCGACGCGGCGCGCTACGGCGACACCCACGGTCTGCACCTCGACAATTTCCGAGAGATCTGGCCCTACCGCGACTGGGTCATCAATGCCTACAACACGAACAAGCCCTTCGATCAGTTCACCATCGAGCAACTCGCCGGTGATCTGTTGCCGAACCCGACCCAGGCCCAACGAGTCGCCACCGGATTCAATCGCTGCAATGTGACGACGGCGGAGGGCGGCGCCATCGAGGAGGAGTTCCTGGTTCGCTACGCCGTCGACCGGGTCGCGACCACGGGCGCGGTCTGGATGGGGATGACGGTGGGTTGCGCGCAGTGTCACAACCACAAGTACGACCCGATCAGCCAGAGAGAGTTTTACCAGCTGTTCGCCTATTTCAACAACACCACCCAACCCGGTCTGGATGGCAACGCGAAGGATTCGCCGCCGGTGATTCGGGTTTTCGGGAGTGAGAATGACGAGAAGACGATCACCTCGTTGCGGGCCGAGTTGGCCAAACTGGACCAGGAAACACTCAAGCCGGCACGCGCGGCGGCGGAAACCGGATTCCAGGCCTGGTTGAAGGAACCGAAGACCGCCTCACAACTCGACGCCTTCCAGTTGGCGGGGTCGCTGCTGGACAAGCCGGCGGCTTCGGAAGGTGAGAAAGCCACCGATCTCGGGGCGCTGGGACAGTTCGAGCGCGGGAAACCCTTCTCGGTCGCGTTCCGTTTCGAGGCCCCCGCCGAGGAGGGCCGCAGCATTTTGATGCAGAAGACGGATCCGGCGAATCGCGATCGCGGTTGGCGCGTGGTCCTGGAAGGACAGGGGATCGACCTTGAGTTGATCGAGTCGTGGCCCGGCAAGACCCTGCGTTGTGGCATCACCCGCCGGGTGAAGGCGGGCGCGAAGGGGCACTTCGTTTTCACCTATGACGGCTCGGGTGCTTCCGAGGGAATCGGGCTCTATTTCAACGGGCAAAAGCAGACAAGTCGCTTCGTGAGGGAGTGGGTCGACACCATGGAAGGCGATTTCCTCACCGAAGCGCCGTTGCTGCTCGGCGGCACCACGGCGGACAGCGGCCTGACGCCGAAAGTCAGTGACGTTCGCCTCTACGATCGCCGTCTCGACGAATCGGAGGTGAAGGCGCTGAACGATCTCGGAAAATTGCGCGGCCTCGCCGCGAAGGAAGCCGGGAAACGGGACGACAAGGAGACCGGTGAACTGCGCGAGGCCTGGCTCGTCCTGGCGAAGAATCCCTACCGCGATGCCTTCCTGAAGAAGACCGAGCTGGAGACGCGCATCAATGCCATCGAATCCCGGACGCCGACAACGCTGGTGATGCAGGAGAAATCCGATGCTCAGCCGATGGCTCACGTGCTGGAACGTGGCGAATATGACAAGCCGCAGGACGAGGTCGGTATCGGCGTGCCGGATTTCCTGCCGCCACTGCCCGAGGACGCCCCGGCCAACCGGCTCGGACTGGCCCGCTGGCTGGTGAGCGATCAGCATCCGCTGACGGCGCGGGTCATCGTAAACCGGATGTGGCAGGAGCTTTTCGGCATCGGCCTGGTGAAGACGGCGGAGGATTTCGGCACCCAGGGCGAACCGCCCAGCAACCCGAAGCTGCTCGATTACCTGGCGGTGCATTTCATGGAGAGCGGCTGGGACATGAAGGCGCTCTATCGCGAGATGATGCTGTCGGCGACCTACCGGCAAACGTCCCGGGTGACTCCGGAACTCCGCGAGCGCGACCCTGAGAATCGCCTGCTGGCTCGTGGCCCGCGCTTCCGGCTCGATGCCGAGGTCATTCGCGATCAGGCGCTGGCCGCTTCGGGCCTGCTCGATCACAAGGTCGGCGGCGAGAGCGTCCGCCCCTGGCAGCCGGGCGGCATCTGGGAAGCCGTCGGTTACACCAACAGCAACACCCAGACCTTTTACCAGGATTACGGCCAAGCGGCCGAGCACCGTCGTTCGCTCTACACTTTCTGGAAACGCACCGCCCCGCCGCCAAACCTCATCGCCTTCGACGCGCCGAATCGCGAGAGTTGCACCGTGCGTCGTGAGCGGACCAACACGCCTCTGCAGGCGCTCGTGCTGATGAACGATCCGCAGTTTCTCCGCGCGACCCGTTACCTCGCGCTGCGGGCGCTGAACTCGCATGACAACGTCGATGGACGGATCGATTTCCTCGCCATGTGGCTGACCGGTCGCCCGATGGACGATGACGAGAAGGGCGTCCTCAAGGCCTCACTGGCCCAGTTCGAGAATGCCTGGGGCAGCGACGAACCCGCGGCCCGGGAATTTCTCACCGACACCGTCAACGAGCGCTTTTCCCTCGCCGACGCCCAGCAACCCGTGGAACTGGCTTCGTGGACCATGGTCGCCAGCCAGATCCTGAATCTCGACGAATCGATCAACAAACCCTGACCGCGAAAGCCCGACCGCGAATGGACACGAATTCACACAAATCACGTTCCGATAGGCTGTCTGGATTAGCCAATTCGAGTAATTCCTCAAATTCGTGATCATTCGTGTTGGCCGACTTTTTGAAACACGAATTTTCACGAATGGAACGAATTGATTCGAATTTTCCTCTCAACACCTAATACCAGCGAGCAAGCCAGCCCACCGACCAATCTTCGCGTCTATTCGCATCCATTAGTGGTTTCAATCCAAGCCCTTTCCCTCTCACTCCCATGAGCCCGCTCACCGACTACATCACCTACGAAACCCGCCGTCAGTTCTTCGGTCGATCTGCCAAGGGGCTCGGGATGGCGGCGCTGGGATCGCTGATGGGTTTCGACCGTCAATCGGCTCGTGGTGCCATCACCGAGGGCGGCGAGCTGGCCGCTTCGCAGCATTTTCGTCCGGCGGCGAAACGAGCCATCTACCTGTTCATGTCGGGCGCGCCGTCGCAGCTCGATCTCTACGACTACAAGCCCGCCATGAGCGAGTGGTTCGACAAAGACCTGCCTGACTCCGTGCGCATGGGACAGCGTCTCACCACGATGACGTCGAAGCAGAAGCGTTTCCCCATCGCGCCGACGATCTACGATTTCAAACAGCACGGGCAGAGCGGCACCTGGGTCAGCGAACTGCTTCCGCATACCGCCAAAATGGTCGATGACATCGCGGTGGTGAAAACCCTCTGGACCGAGGCGATTAACCACGACCCGGCCATCACCTACATTCAGACCGGCAGCCAGATCCCGGGGCGACCGAGCCTCGGAGCGTGGCTGAGTTACGGCCTCGGCAGCGACAACGAGAACCTGCCAGCCTTCGTGGTCCTGAATTCCACCTGGTCCGCCAAGCGCGACGCTCAGGCGCTCTTCTCCAGGCTTTGGGGGAGCGGGTTCCTTCCGTCGAAGCATCAGGGCGTGGCGTTACGTTCCCAGGGCGATCCCGTTCTCTACCTCTCGAATCCCAACGGCGTCAGCCCCGATATTCGCCGGGCCATGCTCGACGGCGTGCAGGAGCTGAATCGCAAGCAGTACGACGAAATCGGCGATCCCGAGACGCACGCCCGCATCACCCAGTACGAGATGGCGTTCCGCATGCAGACTTCGGTGCCGGAGCTGACCGATCTCTCCGACGAGCCCGATTACGTTTTCGACATGTATGGGCCCGATTCACGGAAACCGGGCACGTTCGCCTATCACTGCCTGCTGGCCCGCCGCATGGCCGAGCGTGGCGTGCGCCTGACCCAGATTTTCCACCGTGGCTGGGACCAGCACGGCAACCTCACCGGCGACCTGCCGCTCCAGTGTCAGGATGTCGACCAACCCAGTTGGGCGCTGGTGCAGGACCTGAAAATGCGCGGCCTCCTCGATGACACCCTCGTCGTCTGGGGCGGCGAATTCGGTCGCACCGTCTATTGCCAAGGCGGTCTCAGCAAGACCAACTACGGTCGCGACCACCACCCGCGCTGTTTCACCATGTGGATGGCCGGCGGCGGGGTCAAAGGCGGCACCGTCTACGGCGAGACCGACGATTTCAGCTACAACATCGTCCGCGACCCCGTCCACATCCGAGATCTCAACGCCACCATTCTCAATCAACTGGGCATCGATCACGAGCGCTTCACCGTGAAATTCCAAGGCGCCGACATGCGCCTCACCGGCGTCGACGCGCCCGCTCATGTGGTGAAGGGGATCTTGGGGTGAATTGAGATGGATTTCCCACTTTTCTGAAGAGATCTTGTTCAGATTCTTCGAACGAATCTTTCAAAGGTTCCGGCTGAGAAGTCCGTTTTCGGTTGAATCGAAAACGTCCAGTGGTGATTGGTTGGTTACGATTTTTCTCTTTGCGCGCGCCAATGTGGTTTTTCACGGTGGCGACGGAGGTGAATTTCATTTCTCCAAGGTAGCATGCCTTGCATAGGTAAGGATTCCATGGGGCACATCGATCGAACTTTGTCATCTGGGGATTGCAAAATTGTCGGTTCCACTCCTTGCGCAGTTTCGAAACTTGGGGAAGAACTCGGCATCCGAGATTGTTGTGGGGCAAGCGTTCATATGTCCGAAAAACAGATCACCGAACTGATTCTTCGAGGATGAAAATTTAGATCTGAATCATGATTATTTTTTGATTTGGAATACTGGAATAGCTTGACACCTTGGTGAGGCGCGCAGTTCGATAAAGGAGATTTTTCTGGTTTTGCTGTCGGCGGACTTCTCAAGCAAACTGGGACCTTCTTGATGAAAAGGCCATTCGGAAACTCTTACGCACGAAAAAGTAAACACTATGAAAATAGATCTTCTTCCAAATGAAAATGTGGTAATGGTGTCAAAGAAAGATATCCTAACCTTGACTACCCATCGTGTGAGGTATAATTCGATTCGCGCCGGAGGCGGCGTATATTTGGGGATCACGCTTAGTTCTGTTGCGTCGTGTGGTCTAATAATGCGCTCATTCCCGGTTCTTCTATATCTCGCACCCGTTGTCGCTGTCATTGGATTATTTTGGGAGGATTTCGAGTTTAAGATTGCAGGGGTAATCTTAGGAGTTCTTTTGGTGGTCATATATTTTTTGACTCGCCATTCGTTCATAAACATTGCCTCGAATGGCGTGCCCTCAATTCTTGCCTCAACAAAAGGGATGAGTCGGAAGAACGTGATCGAATTTCTTGAGGCGGTTGAGAGAGAAAAACTGAAGCAAAGCTTGAATCCATAATGTTAGAGCACCACCCCGGGTGGCCGACTTCACTGGGAATGCCCCAAGGAGGGCCGCTGAGTCCGTTGCTGGCCAACCTGCTGCTCGACGACCTCGATCAGGAACTGGAGAAGCGCGGACATCGCTTCGCTCGCTACGCCGACGACTTCGTCATCCTGTGCCGCAGCCCTCGGGCCGCGCATCGGGTGATGGAAAGCGTGACGTGCTACCTTGAGCGAAAGTTGAAACTCATTGTCAACCGTGCCAAGAGCCGAGTCTGCGAGATTGCCGAGGCCACCTTCCTGGGCTTCACCGTGGTGAAGAACCGGATACGGTGGTCGGCAAAATCAGCAAAACGGTTCACCGAACGGATTGGTGAAATCACCAAGCGGACGCGGGGTGTCTCACCCTCGACCGTGATGGAGGAACTCCAGCAGTTCGTGAGGGGCGCGGTGAACTACTACGCGCTGGGAATGAACTATGGTGAGGCCAGAGAACTGGATGGTTGGTTGAGACGTAGAGTGCGACTGTACTACTGGAAACAGTGGAAACGGCCACACACGCGACGCCGAAACCTGCTGCGCCTGGGGATCGACCGAGCCGAAGTGCATAAAGCCAGCCGGAGTAGAAAAGGCCCGTGGCGGATGAGTCAAACCTCGTTCGTCAGGGCGGCGATGAACAACCAGTGGCTTGCCGACCAAGGTGTTCTTTCAATCGCAAACCAGTGGGTCAACATTCGGTATCCCGATGGTCCTGCAAAGAACCAGAAGGTGAATCCATGACTGATGGGAACCGCCCGGTGCGGACCCGCATGCCGGGTGGTGTGGGGGGAGCGGGTTCAATCCCCGCTCCTACCCGATTAGCGCAAGATTGCAGGGTGTCGATTATTCGAAGTAAATGTTTACGCGGGGCGCGTTGTTTGCGGAACCAAAGGCTGGAGTGTCCTCGCCTCCGGCAGTGATTATTGAATGTGTCATCTCGACTCCAGTTGGCAGAGTTGCGTATCGCGTAGCGCTGTCTCCCCGCCGGATGAATCCAAAGGTCACTCGATCATGGACGTTGGGGTTCTGATCGTAGTCGAACACGGTCACAATCGCACTATCGATGTCTACAATTGCGCGGTTAAAGATCGTGATTGGAATTGCGATCCTTGGTTGTGGATCTCCGTCTGTAGGCTCGACACGTTTTACATTGAGTTCGAATAATTCAGCTTTTTCTGACATGGCGGTTAGTTTTGGTTTTGGTTTCTCTCTTTGGGTGGAACAAAATTTTCAGCGCTAACGTAATAGCGGTGGCAGCGGCGGGTAGGAAGCTCGAATTCAAACTGGAGCGTTGTCGCCGCTTGCCACCCGCGACTTGTTGGCATCGGTTTTCTCGTCAGGGTCAATGCGGTCACATTCCGCTTATTGCAACCGGGAACGGACTCGCTAGGAAGCAGACGATGCAGACAAAATGCACAATCGCTACGAAGAGCGGCGCAAGAACATGACGCGGCGCAAGCCCACTCTCCACAGCCAAGGATTGCCGGTATCGGACGACAAACATGATCGCAGCTCCGAGACAGACGATGGGGATGGTGATCAACAAAGCTGCCATTGCGAATGTGCCCACGGCACGGATGGTCGAATTCCTCGTGATGAGTTCGATGACGATCACTGCAGGAAATGGGACCAGGCAAGCCGTGGTATTGACCAGGCAGCGCACCACACTGGATCTTGCAATTGTCGGTTCGCTTTTCACTGCGCGGATTAGTTTTCTTGCCAACAGTCTTTATTCGTAGCCCCTCGTCGGGTGATATCCCGCGGAGCCTTTGCTCAAGATGTTGTCCAGAAAACCCTGATCCAGCAAGGTTTTTGTGCGAGAGGCGTTCGTCTATCCGGGTTCTTGAGAGAGAGGTTTTTCGGCTGCCGGGCAAACCCTGATATCATCCTTCCTGAAGGCACGGTAGCACGCCGACCGCGGAAAAGACGTTTCGAACAGCCTGAAGGAATCCGGCAGTGGAAATGGCTTCCCGATCGTTCGGAAGGCAATTCTCCGCCCAAGAATAGGTTTCCGAACGTTCAGAAGGCAGTACGCGGCTCGGGAATGGGCTTCTAATCGTTTGGAAAGAGGCTCGAGGGAGAAGCGCGGAGGGGTGCTGCTGGCGGCGGAGGCGCGCGTGGCGGATCCGGGGCAGGCGCTGGTGGATGAGGCGACCGCCCTCCGCGACAACTGGCAGGCGATCTACGACGCCAGCGAGTCGTCGTCGTTGTCGTTCTCGTCCTTTTTCTCCAGCTCGTCGTTTCTCTCGTCCTTCAGCTCGGAGTTTCCTCCGTCGTCCTCTTCGTTTTCGTCATTCTTCAGCTCGTCCTCGCTCTCTTCGGGATCGTTCCAGGGGGTTATTTTCTGCGAACCGTAGCCGCGCTCGCCAGAGCGTGGACCGCGCCACCCGGCCACCACCTTCTGGCGAAGGCGGCTACGGTTCCCCGGAAGCGCTCCCGCCGAACCGGAGGGGAATCCTAGAGGGTTGGGTCGCGGACACAACAGGGTTGAATGACCATTTTTTTGCGTGGGCAGGGGCAACGTCGAGCATGAGCGGTAACCCGGTCGGTCGGGATCTCAGGCGCCGACTGATCCGCTCACGCTCGACGCCCCAAGCCTGAATTCGTTTTTCCCACCTCCTCGCCATGAAGATGACCTGCGACACCCACATCCGCCGACTGAGCGGGGTGCGGTGGAATCGGGGAGCGACGACGAGGTAGCGACAGCCGCCGTGACCCCGGGCGCGTTCGCCGAAGTTCCGGGTTTTCGGTAGCAAGTCAGGCGGGATAGGGCAGGCGGGGCGCCCGCCCTACCATGGTGGCGCTACGATGGTGATGTTTGTAGGGCAGCCGCTCCGGCTGCCGATGGCATGAATCACTTGATCGGGTGTCTCGACCGGCGGCGGAATCGGCGCTAAGACTGCGGGATGTCCTTTTTCATGTCGCCTGTGAGGCAGTGGGCCGCTGTTTTGTTCCTGGCGGGATTCCTCGGGCTCGGGCCGGGAGCGATTTTTGCGACGGATCTATATGTCGATCCGAAAACGGGAAATGATGCGGCAGATGGCGACGCTGCGGCGCCACTCGAATCGATCGCCATGGCCATTAAGCGGGCTATTGCCGGTGATACGATTTATCTCGTGCATCACGGCGAGCGGTGGACGGATCTGCCGACCTTTCACAGCAAGTCGGGCGAACCGGGAAAGCCGATCGTGCTCGATGGCCAGGGCGCGGTGCTGGATGGATCGGAGCCGCTCGATCCGGCGCAGTGGACGGATCTGGGAGACGGGTTGTTTTCCAGCGATACGCTGCTCGGCGATGCGGGGCGGGCGATCATCGACCGGTTCTATTTCCTGATCGACGGGCGGATGAACCGGATGGGGCGGTCGCTGAAGGGGCCGAAAGAACCCTGGAAGGCACCGGCCGACCTGGTGCCGGGCGAATGGTGTTGGGTCGAGGAAACGAATACTTTCTACCTGCGGATCGAAGCGGGGCAGGCGCTGGCTGAGGCGAAGATTGCGCTGCCAAGAAAGACGAACGGGGTGGCGATCTCGGGGGATTGCAGTCACCTGGTGATTCGGAATGTCACCGCGACCCATGTGCAGAATGACGGGTTCAACATCCATGGGAAGACCCGCGATGTGCGCTTCGAGAACGTGAAGGCGATCGAGTGTGGTGACGATGGAATCAGTGCCCACGGAGATTGCTGGATCGAGATTGACGGGATGGTATCGACGGGAAATTCGACGGGAGTCTGCCACGTGAACAACAGTCATTCGATCGCGTCGAACCTCACGCTTTTCGGCAATCACGGGTTCGAATACTTCGTTCTGGACACGGGCCATCACGAACTGCGTGACAGCCACATCCGGGCCGACGCCTTTCAATCGGTGGTGATCAATGGCGCCCGCGAGGAGGGCGGTGGCACCTGCGAGGCGATCTTCGAGAATGTGATCATCGAAGGGACGGGGGCGTCGGATGTGATCAAGGCGAACCGGCGCTCGATCGTGACTTTTGACCGCGTGACAGTGACCGGCGGGCTGTCGATGTCGGTGGCGGGCGACGCCTTCACACTGCGGGATTCGGCAATCGTGGGACGGGACGAGTCTTTGCCGGCGATCACGGTGTATGCCCACGTGAACTGGCAGGCATCGGGGAACCGCTACCGCCTGTCGACGCTCCGGATCGGGGACCAGTGGTATGATGAGACCCGGTTTGCCGAATACCAGCGGGCCACGGGCCAGGGCATGGGCTCGTGCTGGCTTTCGGCCGATCAGGCGGGTGCGGAATCGAGTCGGGTGCTGGCGAAATCGCTGGAAGCGAAGTAGCTTTACCAAGAGTGCGCGAACGGAATCGTGCCGACCGCCATGAAACTTCGCACCCTGGTCAGGATCGACAAGAGCGCCCGCCGGCTCGCGGAGATTCTCAAGACACTGGCGAAGTATGGGTTGGCGGATTGGTTGGCCGGCGCCGACTACGATTGGTTCCGGGATTTCCTGAAGAGTGCCGAGGGCGACCGGATCCAGGATCTCTCGACGGAGGAGCGCATCCGCCTGGTGCTGAGTGATCTGGGGCCGACTTTCATCAAGCTGGGGCAGATCCTGAGCACGCGTCCGGATCTGGTCGGCACTGACCTGACGGCGGAGCTGTCGAAGCTCCAGACCGGCACGCGGCCGGATCCATGGGAAGCGGTGAAGGAAACGATCGAGAGCGAATTGGGACGGCCGGTGGAAGAGATCTTTGCGGATTTCGAGCAGGCGCCAATCGCATCGGCGTCGATTGGCCAAGTGCATGAGGCTACCCTTCAGGACGACCGGGCAGTGGTGGTCAAGGTGATGCATCGCGACATCGGGGACGCGGTGAAGCGGGATCTGGACCTGCTGCTCGGTCTGGCCGAACTGGCGGAAAAGCATTCGTCTCAGTTGAAGCGTTACCAGCCGATCGCGACGGCGCGCTATTTCCAGCGAACCCTGCTGAGGGAGCTGGATTTTTCCTATGAACGTCGTCACCTGGAGCGGTTCGCGACGCTGTTCGAGGAAGATCCGACGGTGCATTTCCCGGGCGTTCACCCGGAGGGATGCGCGGACCGGGTGCTCACGATGGAGCGGCTCGACGGCATCCCGGTCTCGGACCTTGAGGCATTGAAGTCGGCGGGCGCGGACCTGAATGAATTCGCCCGGCGAGGCGGCAATCTCTACCTGGAGATGGTTTTCGGACACGGTTTCTACCACGCCGATCCGCATCCGGGGAATCTCTTCCGGCTGCCGGGCGATGTGGTGGGCGTGATCGATTGCGGCATGGTCGGCCACATCGACGAGGGGCTGCGCGAAGACATCGAGGACATGCTGCTGGCGGCGGTGAGCGGCGATGCGTTCGGACTCACCGATGCGATCGTGAGAGTGGGGCAGGTGCCACCGGAGTTGGATGAGGACGAATTGCGCGCGGAGATCGAGGAGTTTCTGACGGACTACGTGGGGCAATCGGTGGCGGAGTTCGACGTCGGCGGGGCGTTGCAGCGGCTGTTCGACCTGGTGCGCGAATTTCACATTGTGCTGCCGCAGAGTTTCGGTCTGTTGGTGAAGACTCTGGTCGTGCTGGAGGGCACGGCGCGGCAGATGTCGCCGGATTTCAGCCTGGCCGCGATGATCGCGCCCTACTATCGGCGAGCGGTGAAGCGACGACTGGCGCCGAAGCGCCTGATGGCGGAAATGAATCGCGGCTACCGCGATTGGAAGCGGCTCCTCGAAAGCCTACCCCGTGACCTGTCTGATATCCTGAGCCGGTTCCTCAAGGGAACGCTGGAGGTCCACATGGAACATCGTCGACTCGAGTCGACCGTGGACCGACTGGTGACCGGTCTGCTGACGGCGGCGATGTTTCTCGGGTCGGCTATCATGTGGAGCATGGAGGCGCCACCCACGCTTTTCGGAGTATCGCTGTTCGGGGCGCTAGGATTTGTCGCCAGTGTCTGGCTGGGGACCGGGTTGTTGCTATCGATCCGGCGAGTGAAAAAGCGAAGCCGGAAGGGGCGCTGAATGCCGGACCGGTTCAGCCACGTGCGATGGCCGAGGGCAATTGCAATCCCCACCGGATCGCGGCGAGCCGGAGTCCGACCGTGGCGACAAACCCGATGGCGGCTCCCCAGGGAGGGGCAATTTCCAGCCAACTGATGGTGACGATCAGCGTGGCTCCCAGCAGCGAAGCAGATGCGTAGATCTCGCGACCGAGGATCATCGGAGTCTCGGCGGCGAGCACGTCACGGATCGCACCGCCCGCGACGCCGGTCGACAATCCCATGACCACGGCGATCACTGGATGGGCACCGACGGCGAGCGCCTTCTGCGTGCCGAGCAGGGTGAAAAGTCCCAACGCCAGGGCATCGGCCACGCGCAGGGTGCCGTGGGGAATGCGGCAGTAACGCATCCAGACGAAGGTGATCAGACCGGTTCCGGCCGCGGCGAGCACGTAGACCGGTTTCTGAATCCAGAAGACCGGGACATCGAGCAACAGATCACGTAGCGTGCCTCCACCGACGCCGGTGAGAACGGCGAAAACCACGGCACCGAAAAGATCGAGCCTTTTCCGGGCCGCCGCGAGGCAACCGGTCACCGCCACGACCATGACGCCCGCCAGATCCAGTGTGAACCACCATTCCATGAGACCGAAGATAATCGCTCTCACCGGATTTCGGCGAGTCTTCCTGTGTCATGGCGCGATTTCCCTTGCACCGAGGAGTCGATAGTTGACCCCGCCCGAACCCGGCTGCTTAGTGAGTCCGCTTCGCTTCTTCGCAAACGAATCAGGATGAGTCAACTCCACCAGATGCAGGTCACCTACGCGCCGGTCGAGGATCGGTTGCTGTTCCGTGTGAACACCCGGCAGCGCCAGGAATTCCGTTTCTGGATGACGCGTCGGTACGTGGCCCTGCTTTGGAAGACGATTCTCGATCACCTCAGAACGACGCACGAGGAAGGAGGGGCGGCAGAAGGCCAAAACGACGAAGCCGAGATTCCAAAGTCCAAGAAGAAAAAGACGCCGGAACCGCTCAAGGACGCCATCATTGCGAAGGAACACGAGGAGCAGGTGGCAAAGTCCGATTTCAAAACGCAGTATCAGGAAAGCACCTACCTCCCGCTGGGCGAGCAGCCGCTGCTGCTTTTCGGCATCGGCATCAAGAAAGGCGGCCCGGATCAAAATCAGTCCATCCTCTGCATGCATCCTCCGAAGGGCGAGGGGATCGAAATCTCGCTGAACGACCAGATCACCCACTCGCTCTGTCGTCTGGTGGCCGACGCCACCAAGAAAGCCGATTGGGGGCTGGATCTGGAATTCAGCCAGGCGAGCAAGTATTTTCCCGGAAAGGGAGAAGGACCGGGACTTAACTAACGCGGAACGCGGAAGCCGGAACGCGGAAGTGAAAGGGAGGAAAAGGGGACAATCCCTTGGTCGCGCGCACTTCCCTGGCTTGAAGATGCCGCCGGTTTTCGATTTCTCCGAGTTCCGAGTTCGCCTCATTCCGCCGTCAGTGCGGCGCGTTCGTCGCCGGCACCGGATTTCTCGATGAAGTAATCGTAATCGCCGTGATAGCGCTGTAGCTGGCCGGCATTCACGTGGATGACGTCGGTGGCCAGCTTGCGGATAAAGTGCACGTCGTGAGAGATGAACACCAGGGTGCCGGCGTACTTTTCCAAGGCCAGGATGAGTGACTCCACCGTGAGGATGTCGAGGTGAGTGGTCGGTTCGTCCATGAGGAGGAGATTCGGGGGATCGACGAGAAATTTCACCAGGTTGAGCCGGCTCTTTTCACCACCACTCAGCACCTTGG
>JAGRPB010000083.1 GCA_020439945.1 Verrucomicrobiia bacterium | reverse complement strand
CCGGAGTGGGAGGGTGAGATCGCGAGCCTGATGAAATGAACCATTTCGTGATCCAACAACGCTTTCTCAACGCGCTATGTCAGTGCTTGAAATTTCCCGTCCCCAGTCATCCGTGAGTTCCGAGGAAATCCACATCAAGGATTACCAGATCCACCTTCCCCCGCTCGGTGAAGGCGCCTACGGGCGTGTCTACCGGGCCACCTACCGCGGCATCTCGGAACGAGCGCTGAAAATCTTCCGCCCCGGCGCCGTTGACCTTTCCACGATGGCCCGGGAGTTGGAAAAACTCTCCAGCGTGGCCGAGCACCACGGCATCGTCACGCTGCACGACTTCGACCTGCTGACGGATCCGCCCTACTACGCGATGGGCCTGCACGCGGACCAGAATCCCGACGGCACCTGGGAGACCCGGACGCTGGAGCGGCTCTGCGGCCACGTCGACCACCGCGAAGCCTGGCGCCTGCTCCGCGAGGTGGCCGACGCGCTGGCTTACCTGCATCGGAATCACATCATTCACTGCGATGTCAAACCGTCGAACATGCTGCTGACGGACGAGACCCCGTTTCGGGTGAAGATCTGCGATTTCGGCCAGAGTCGCGGCGATGCGCTGGAGGGATTTCAACCCGCCGGCACCCCACTCTATGCCAGTCCCGAGCAACTCCGGCATCCACGCGATTCCTCCGATGGCAAGGGCTTCCGCTGGGACGTCTACAGCTTCGGCGTCGTCGCCTACAAGCTGCTCACCGGCGAACTGCCGCGGCTGAAAAATCTCTCCAACTCCGAGCGCAAGAGTTTCGATCCCGAGGCCACCATCGCCGAGACCAGCCTCGAATCCACCCTGGCCGAGAGCAAGAACTTCGACGGCGAACGCATCGCCCGCCTCACCGAGGCCGAATCCGACATCAAGTGGCCGCACGGCCTCTACATTCCGCACGATCGCAAGGAACTCATCGAGCGCTGCCTGGAACTCGACCCGGCCGACCGCTTCGCCGACATGCGGGAAGTGTTTTCCGCGATGCAGGACAGCGACCAGTATCGGGTGGTGCGCCGGGCGCGTCGCCTCAACGCGCTGTTTGCCACCCTGCTGGTGGTGGCCATCTGGGCGACCGGTTTTGCCCTGATCCAGGCACGCCGCGCCCACGAGGCGTCCGAATCCGCCATGAAAAGTCGGGAGCAGGCGGAGCAACTCGTCTTTTTCATCGTCAACAAGCTGAACCGGGAAGAGCTGTCGGGACCGTCACTCGACGAACTCTACGACCACATCGCGGACAACGCCGAGACCTATCTCGCGACCAATCTGCCGACGACGCGGCGATCCGCCACGCTGCTGCGCATCTCGGCGAACACCGCCTCCCTGCGCGGTCGCCAGGCCATGGAGAGCGGCGACTACGAGCTGGCCTTGGAGAAATTCAAGAACGCCTACGAGATCCGCTCGCAGTTGGCGGAAAGCGCGACCGACCTGCCCGAACTCGGTTGGCTCGCTTCGAACGACCTGATGGAGATTGGCGAGGTTCATTCGCTGCGGGAGGAATGGGACATGGCCCTGGAGGCCTACCAAAAAGCCTTCGAATGGCGAACCCGGGACGTCGATCTGAAAAAGCCGCAACCCTTGCCCCAGTTGCGGCGCATCATTGAAACGCTCGTCGCCATTGCCAACGATCAGGAAAAAGCCGGAGACACCAAGAACGCGATCGCCACCTATCAGAAAGCGACCGCGCTCTACCAGATCACGGCCGAGGCCCTCAGTCCTTCCGCCGAGCCGTCGTTGGGACGCGAGTTGCTGCCACTGCTCCAGGGGCTGGGTCGCCTGCAATTTGCCCAGGGCGATCTGGAAGCGTCGGAAGCCACCTTCCAGAAACTCCTCGAATCCGGCAACCGCTTGCGACGTGAAGATTCGCCGGAAGCCTGGCGCGCTGCCGTGGCCAGCGCGGACGCCCTCCATGCCTTGGCGGATATCGAAACGGCCCGCAATGACGCCGATGCCGCGCTGACGCTGTTCCGCGACGAAGTCCGCTCCCGGGAGGAGATCCTTTCGCAACGTCCCTACGATCCCGACGCCAAGATCGCCCTTGCCGATGCCTTCGGATCCATCGCCCAGTCGCTCGACATCAACCAGCCGGCGCAGCGCTCGGTCGCCTTGTATCACCTGGAGCGGGCCGTTTCTCTCCTCGGCGAATTGCCGCCCGAGCGGAAGAAGGACACCATCATCCAGGACAAGATGCTGGCTTTTCACGACCGCATTTCGAAAGTGCTCGAAATGGAAGAGTGAGGAGGGCGGCGCTGCCGCCAGTGATCGGTGAGTCGTTTTAAGTGTTAAGTCCAACGTGGTCCGCGATTTGCAAATCGAGAATCGGTAGCCGTAGGCCAGTGACTCCCGTCGCGGCAAATGGAGCCAGTTGCTTGATCGCCAATCGCAAATCCCTCCGTTCTCCTCTATGCTCTCTCCACTTTTCTGACGCATCATGTCATTCCGACCTCTCCTAACCTTCATCCTCTCTCTGGCGGCCACCGCATTCGCCGCCCCTCCCAACATTCTCTGGATCGTCGCCGACGATCTGGGTCCGGAACTGGGCTGCTGCGGCTACGAAGGCGTCGCCACGCCGAACATCGACCGGCTCGCCGCCGAGGGTGTCCGCTACACCCGCGCCTTTTCGTCCGCACCGGTGTGCTCCGCGTCGCGGACCGCCTTCATTACCGGCAAATACCAGACCAGCATCGGCGGATTTCACCACCGCACCCGGATCATCAAGCCGCTCCCCGAGCCGGTGAAACCCGTGACCGAACTCTTTCGCGACGCCGGCTACTTCGTCACCAACGGCGCCGGCTCGACTGGCGACCTCGAGCGCCCGGGCAAGAGCGACTACAACTTCGAGTACGAGGACAAGACCATGTTCGACGGGACCGATTGGCGGCAGCGGGCCGAGGGCCAGCCCTTCTTCGCCCAAGTCCAGATGCATGAGCCGCATCGGCCCTTCGTGACATCCGGCCGCAGTGGCGATGGCCTGGACATCCCGCCTTTCTATCCCGATCACCCCGTCACCCGCGCCGACTGGGCGAACTATCTCGCCACCATCGAGCAGCTCGACGAACGCGTCGGCGTCGTCCTCGACCGGCTGGAGGCCGGCGGACTGGCGGACAATACCGTCGTTATCTTTTTCGGCGATCACGGCCGCCCCCACCTGCGCGGCAAACAGTGGCTCTACGAGGGCGGCATCCTCACCCCGCTCATCATCCGCTGGCCCGACAAGCTCACCGCCGGCGAAGTGCGCGACGGCATGGTCAGCCTGATCGATCTCGCCCCCACCTCCCTCGCGGCCGCGGGCATCGCGCTGCCCGATTGGTTCGACGGCGTGGACATCCTCGCGCCCGGATTCCAGGGCCGGGACCGCATCTTCGCCGCCCGCGACCGCTGCGGCGACGCGCCCGACCGCATTCGCTGCGTGCGGACCGAGCGCTGGAAATACATCCGCAACTTCGAGCCCGGGCGCTCCTTTTCCCAATACAGCGGTTATAAAAAGCTACAATATCCTGTGCTCACCCTCATGGCCGTGATGAATGCGCAGGGCCGCCTGAACGGTCGCCAGGCTGAGTGGTTCGCCGATACCCGCCCCGCCGAGGAACTCTACGACCTCGACGCCGACCCGTGGGAGCTGAACAACCTCGCCACCGACTCCGCCCACGCCGACACCGTGGCGCAGCTCCGCGGCGAGCTCGATACCTGGATCCAGCAGACCCACGACCAGGGCGCCGAACTCGAAGGCGACGCTGCCTACATGGAGGCCCTCATGGCCGAGAAAAGAGGCTACTACGAAAAAGCCATGAAACGCCGCAAGCTCGACCCCGACCTCTCCGACCGCGCTTACCTGGAATGGTGGAAGAAGGAACTGCGGGTGGAGGAAAATTGATAGGTAAAAAGTGATTGGTGAGAAGTGATATTGGACAAGGCGCGGAGTTGGTGAAGCGAACGATTGGCGACTCCCTTCACCACCGATCGAATCAGCCAATCGATCAGCGGTCCCAGAGCCCCGGAGGGGCGTCGAGATTAGCCACGCATCCGCCAATTTGTCCTAACGGAAAGGTTTACGCCTAATCACCCTCGCCACCCCAAATCTTGACGGCATCTCTTCCACCCGGGTAGGATGCGTCCGTTGTTACGAGCCCGCTCGACATGGGCCATTGAGGCTGGCACCCTACCGAGGATGCCAGTCGGTACAATACGCATCCGCCCTCAGCTCCCCCTTTCACAACCGCGAACAAAATAGGATGAAACGCTCCGAATCACCCAACTCTTCCGTCGTGTCGAAGTCGCAATTTCACCCCGCGATTGTCGGACTGTTCCTGGTGGGATACCTCTCACTCTCGACCGCCACCCTCGGTGGCGAGCCCGTCAAGATTCTGACGAAGCCGATGCACCTGGGCGATCAGGTGCAGAATGACATGACGCACTCAAAGCCCGACGCGAAAGTCTTCGAGGCAAAGTTCGATTGGCCCGGTCGCATCGGTTTCGGGGAAGCGTATTTGATCGTCGATGTCTCTCACATGACCCCTCGCGATTATCCGGGTTTCAAGGACGGATTCTGGCAGACCGAGATTCTGATCAACGGAGAATCCGTGGGGATATTGAACGAACTACTTCGAGGAAAGAACGAGACGGCGAAGCTGGAAAGGATCGTTCTCCCTTTCGAGTTCACCGCCATGAAGACCGGTGAGAACATCCTGACGATCAAGCCGGGCGCCAAAAACGGTGACATCGACGACTTGGAACTCCAAAACGTGGAGATTTCAGAGACAAAACCCGAGCGATAGGCCGCTGGCGAGCTTCAGGTGGCCACCCTGTTCCGCAACAAGCTCCTCCGACCACACACAGAAAATGGAACTGCCATCAAAGGACGATTGGGAGCAGGCGTGGACAGGATTGGACGAGGCTTGTGCCTACCGGAACTTCTTTGGCAAGTCTCTGGCGGAAGCCTACGAATTGTTTGCCCATTGTGCTCTCACCTACCAGGAAGACCTGGTCTACATGCCGGAGAAGCCGTTCAGATTCTATGTGCGAGCCTTCATCCACTACATGCGGAGCGAGAAATCGAAGGGGGATTCGGATGCGGCAAATTGCTTCCTCGGGCTGGTGGAAACCCGCTTGGCGGATCATTCCGAATGGATCGCAGACAGCTGGAGTCAGATTAACCGCACTCTGCAGCGTATCGCTGATCATCAGGAAGACTATTACGATGCTTCGCCCGTCATTTACGGAAACTTTCGGAGAAAGGTGAATCGATTGATCGAAAAACGAATCGCGATTCAACAAGGGGGCGGAGATTAACCAACCACCCCCAGAAAGCAGCGCATTCCTCTTCTAACCCATGGACTACGATCAGCTTCTAGACTTGGCTCGCTCTGCAAACTCTCACGACCGCCGACTCTTCGCACGGGAACTGCTCCGGCTGATTGCTGAGGACGCCGAGCGGGAACGTCCACGACCGATATCGATCGAAGAATTGAAGGAACTCACAATCGATCCGGCCGTTTCCTATCTGGAACTGAGCGAGCTCAGCAAGTTGGTTGGAAGAAACATCTCCCCTCCGCAACCCGCGCCTGTGATTCGCTTTCATCCCAATCTGAGACCGCGGCTGGTGGAAGTTTCTGAGGAATTACGCCAGTATTGGAGCGAAGCGTCGGACGCCGACGAATACGATTTTCTGGGTCAGCTTTGCTTAGACCTCCAACGTTGGGCGATAGCAACGGGCCAAGGTCGGGATTTCTTCGACTTCCCGGAGCCTGAACTTCTTAGCCAGGGATTGCCCCCAAATCCGTTTGACGTGCTTTTCTTCGCACACCGGAACACCCTGACAGTAGTGGATCTGGAATGGGGGCACGATCCTAAAGATTTCTTCTGAGACTCCCCCCCTCTTTCCGCGTTTCGACCTCCGCGTTCCGCGCTTCACACGCGCCATTGACGCCAGCCATTCCCAAGGGAGATTGCAGGTCCGATTTCTCCCTCCTTCTCTTTTCCTGTCATGATGCATCGCTCCCCCTGTCCCCTGCTCGCAACCGCCTGCGCCGTTGTTGCCGCCGCTCTCGCCGCCTCGGCCCTGCCGGCGTCGGCCGCCCCCGTCCTTGTCGAGGCCGAAGCGTTCGAATCTCCCGGCGGCTGGATGCTGGACACGCAGTTCATCGACCAGATGGGCTCGCCCTACCTGATGGCCCACGGCATGGGCATCCCCGTCGAGGACGCCGGCACAACCGTCACTTTCGCGAAACCCGGCACCTACCGCGTTTGGGTCCGCACCAAGAACTGGGTCGAGATCTTCTCCGATCCCAACGCCAAGACCAAAGCACCCGGCCGTTTCCAGGTCCTCATCAATGGCAAAGCCCTGCCCGACGAGTTCGGCGTCAGCGGCGCGGAATGGCACTGGCAGGACGGCGGCGAAGTGACCATCGAGGGCGACTCAGCCGCCGTCGCCCTGCACGACCTGACAGGGTTCAACGGACGCTGCGACGCGATCCTCTTTTCCGACGACCCGAATTTCACCCCCGACAACTCCAACGAAGTCCTGCCGAAATGGCGTCGCGAAATGCTCGGCCTGCCCGGCGAGCCCGAGGAGGAAGGCCCCTACGACATCGTCTTCATCGGCGGCGGCTACGCCGGCAGTTGCGGCGCCATCTCCGCCGCCCGCATGGGTTTGAAAGTCGCGCTCATCCAGAATCGCGGCGTGCTCGGCGGGAACGGCTCCTCCGAGGTCCGAGTCTGGGCCAAGGGCACCACGCCTCCCGGCCTCTATCCCATCGGCGACATCATTCGCGAATTCAGCGACGACGCCCAGGCCTCGCCCGGCACCTACGAGGAATTCGAGGACGACAAAAAGGAACAGATCATCAAGGCCGAGCCCAAGGTCGCTCTTTTTCTCAACCACCACGCCTACGCCGTGGAGATGGAGAATCGGGCGAAGATCAAATCCGTCCTCGCGCTCGATACCCTCACCGGCACCGTGCGTCGCTTCACCGCGCGAAATTTTTGCGACGCCACCGGCCATGGCACCATCGGCATGATGGCGAACGCCGACCGGGAAATGATCGACGGCGGCCGTATGGGCATGTCGAACATGTGGCGCTGGGAGGTGACCGACACCGCTCAGACCTTTCCCGAGACGCCCTGGGCGCTTGATTTGAAAGAGGGCGAATTTCCCTACCCCAAAAAATTCCACGCCGAATGGTTCTGGGAGAGCGGCTTCAATCGCCACCCGCTGAACGATCTGGAATCCATCCGCGACTGGAATTTGCGGGCCAACTTCGGCGCGTGGAACGCCATGAAAAACAAGGGCGCCTACGATCGCTACGACGAGTCCGGCAACGCCCACAAAAACGCCCGCCTCATCTGGATGGCCTACGTCGGCGGCACCCGCGAAACCCAGCAACTGCTCGGCGACATCGTGCTGACCGAGGAAGACATCGTCAACAAGCGCCCCTTTCCCGATGGCTGCGTGCTGACCACGTGGTCAGTCGATCTCCATTACCCTGCCGAGCAGTATGAAAAGGCCTACCCCGACCGTCCCTTCATTTCCAAAGCCGTCCACGGTCACGGCGTCGATCGCAAAAAGGGCTATCCCGTTCCCTATCGCTGCTTTTTCTCACGCAACATCGAGAACCTCTTCATGGCCGGTCGTAACATCAGCGTTACCCACGAGGCCCTCGGCACCGTGCGCGTCATGAAGACCTGCGGCATGATGGGCGTGGTCGTCGGCAAGGCCGCCGCCATCTGCTCGAAGTTCGACGTCACCCCGCGCGACGTTTACTACGAGCATCTCGAGGACCTCATCACCCTGCTCCGCCTGCCCGGCTACATGCGCCGCGACTCCCTCGACGGCGAGTTTTACGAAGATCCCAAGCTGCCCAAACTCGAAGAGCCCGACATGGGCTACGTGCCCAAGGCCAGCCTCTCAGGCATCGTCATCGACGATTCTGAGGCCAAGCTCACCGGCAACTGGGCCGAGGGCGCCGGACTTCCCAACTTCGTGGAAAACGGCTACCACTACACCCGGGAAAAAGGCGCCACCGCTCGCTATGAGTTCAACGTCCCCAAGACCGGCGAATACGAAGTCCGCCTCTCGTTCCAGCCCCACGAAAATCGTTCGACGAAAACACCCGTCACCGTCATCTCAGCCGGCGGCGAAATGACCCAGACCGTGAACCAGCGCATCGCCCCCCCTCTAGCGAAAGGCTTCTGCACTCTCGGCGCCTTCAAATTCAAGGAGGGCGAAAAGGGAGCCGTCATCCTCGGCACCGAAGGCGTTGACGGGAACGTGCACGCCGACGCGGTTCAGGTGTTGCCGCTGGAGGAGTGAGGATACCCCGTTCCGGGTTTCAGGATTCCGATTTCCACTTTCTGAATCCACACTCCCGCACCCTCCAATATTTTCGGGAAATTAATATTAAAATTATGGATTTTATGACTTTTATGGTTAAACTTCCATGAATGAAGCCTCATCGGTTCATCCCCAGGCCACGAAAAAAGAACCAACCGCCCATGCCGGCCGCCTCTCCCGCGGCACCGGTGGTCGTTGACGATTCGGAAGTTGTCGTCGGCCGGGCCGAAATCGAGGCGCAGTTACAAAACCTCGAGAGCGAACTGCGGGAAGACCGGGCCACGCTGAACCAGCTCGATGGCATTGTCTCAGAGTTCGTTGCCGCCTATCCCGAACACACCCAGGGCATCCCGGTGCTGCGACCGGGAGAAAATCCTCTCATCGCCACCGTCCGGCACCTGGTCGCTTCGCTGGACCGGAAAAACGCGATGCTGGAACAGGCGACCGCCAAGGCTCGGGCCGCCGATGCCGCCAAGAGCGAATTCCTGGCCAACATGAGTCACGAGATCCGCACACCCATGAACGGCATCTTCGGCATGGTCAATCTCGCGCTGGATACCAATCTCGATGACGAACAGCGCGACTATATCCTCACCATCCGCTCATCGACGGAGTCGCTGCTTCATATTCTCAACGACATTCTCGATTTCTCGAAACTCTCTTCGGGCCAATTCTCCCTCGAGCCGCGCCTGTTTCGTACCGAACGCGTGGTGCGGGACGTGGCCCAGACTTTCACCGCCAACGCGTCGGCCAAGGGGCTCGATCTCAAGTGGAACGTCCACTCCAGCGTCCCCTCGCATCTCCGGGGCGACGATCTCAGGTTGCGTCAGATTTTGTCGAATCTCATCGGCAATGCCGTGAAATTCACTCACCGTGGTTTCGTGAAAATTTCCCTGCGCCGGGACAAGGAACGTGAAATCCCGGACGGCCCCGCCCTTCTTCACTTCAAGGTCGCGGACAGTGGCATCGGACTCGACGCCGCTCAGATCGAGAAGCTCTTCCAGCCCTTCACCCAAGCCGACGGCTCCACCACGCGCCACTATGGAGGAACCGGCCTGGGCCTCTCCATCTGCCGTCAGCTGGTCAAGCTGATGGGGGGTAAGATCTGGGTCGAAAGCCAACGGGACACCGGCACCACCTTTCATTTCACGGTACCGTTCGAAATCGTCCACCCCAGCCAGAGTAGCGCCGCCGAAGGCAAGGACGCCACCAGCCGCATCTCGCCTTTCGAGCGCCTCCGTCCCAGGGATTCGTCCGAGGGAAACCGAGCCGGACTGGACGATCATTTCGGCAACGCGAGAAAGGTTCTCCTAGTGGAGGATAACCCGGTCAACCAGCGCGTGGCCCGCCTGACGCTCGATCGACTCGGATTCGAAGTGACCATCGCCGAGAACGGTCTGGAAGCGATCAAGCACGCTGAACAGACCGAATTCGATCTCATCTGCATGGACCTGCAAATGCCCGTGATGGATGGCCTGGAAGCCACCCGCCGCATCCGCCAGCTCGATTCCCACAATCGAAACACCGTCATCCTGGCCGTGACCGGCCACGCCTTCCGCGAAGACCGCGAGCGCTGCCTCGCCAACGGCATGGACGAGTTCGTCTCGAAGCCCTTCGATCTGTTCGAGCTGAAAGAAAAGCTCGACCGCTTCTTCCCACCCGAGTCCACCCAGCCACGCTCGAAGTCCGAAGTCGCGCTGCCGTCGTAAGGTGGAGCAGATTTGAAATCTGCCATTCAATGTGGGGCAGAATTGCATTCTGCCTTATCAATTGCCTCCTGCCTTATCCATTGTGGGGCAGATTTCAAATCTGCCATTCCATTGCTCGGCGGAATCGCATTCTGCCGCTTCGACTACTGGCAGCTGGCAGAATACAATTCTGCCCCACAATCCGCCGCCAATTCGGACGTTGACCATTTCCGTCCACTGTGGGAGATAAACCGCCCTGAAATGCCCCAACGGCGCGCCTTTCTCTCTTTCTTCCCCGACATGAAAAAATTCTTCATCGCTCCCGCCCTGCTCGCCTCCGCCGCGGCCGCCGGTCTTGTAACCGGAGCCGCCCTCGGCCAGGACAAAGCAGTCGCCCACTTCGATCCCAAGGCCGTCGATCCCACTAAGATCCCGCTCGATCTTTTCAACGTCCCCGAAGGCCTCGAAATCACCCTCTGGGCGGGCTCGCCGGATCTGTTCAACCCGACCAACATCGATATCGATCAGGACGGCCGCATCTGGGTCGCGGAAGGCGTCCGCTACCGCAAGCACTTCGACCGCCAGCCGGAGGGCGACCGCATCGTCGTTCTCGAGGACACCGACGGCGACGGCAAGGCCGACAGCTCCCACACCTTCGTCCAGGAGCCCCAGCTCATCGCCCCGCTCGGCGTGGCCGTGATCGGGAAAAAGATCGTCGTCTCCCAGCCGCCCGATCTCATTGTCTACACCGACAACGACGGCGACCGCGTCTTTGACGAATCCAAAGGCGACACCCGCGAGGTCCTGCTCACCGGCTTCATGGGGCAGAATCACGACCACTCCCTCCACTCCGTGACCGTCGGCCCTGACGGGAAATGGTATTTCAACTCCGGCAACACCGGCGGCATGTTCACCGACAAGTCGGGCCAGACCTTCCGCATCTTCAGTGCCTACCGGCCCGGCGTCATCGGACCCTTCGTGTATCCGCACGATCCCGCCCAGTACGCCGGTCAGCCCAGCGATGACGGCCACACCTATGTCGGCGGCTTCACCGTCCGCATGAACCCGGACGGCACAAATGCCGAGATCATCGGGCACAACTACCGCAACAGCTACGAGCAGTCCATCAACTCGCTCGGCGACGTGTTTCAGAATGACAACGACGATCCGCCCGCCTGCCGCGTGAGCTGGGTCATGGAATACGCCAACTTCGGCTTCAACTCCAACGACGGCCAGCGCGCCTGGCGCGCCGACATGCGCCCCGGCCAGACCACCCCCATCGCCGAATGGCGGCAGGATGATCCCGGCATCACCCCCGCCGGCGACGTCTACGGTGGCGGTTCGCCCACCGGCAACGTTTACTATGAGAACGGTGCCCTCGGTGAAAAGTGGATCGGCACTTTCTTCGCCTGCGAGCCGGGCCGGAACACCATCTTCGCCTACCAGCCGAAACCGGAAGGCGCCGGGTTCACCCTTGAGCGCACCGATTTCATCACCACCAATCCCGAGGGCAAATTCGCCGGGTCCGATTTCATCGGTGGCAATGATTCGGTCAACAACGAGACCAACACCCTCTTTCGCCCGTCCGACATCGCCATCGGCCCCGACGGCGCCCTCTACGTAAGCGACTGGATCGACCCGCGCGTTGGCGGTCACCAGGATCTCGACGAAGCCTGCTCCGGCGCCATCTACCGCATCGCTCCGAAGGGTTTCAAACCGCAGATTCCCCAGATCGATCTCGACACTACCGAAGGCCAGATCGCCGCGCTCAAGTCGCCGGTGAAAAACCTGCGCGCCGTCGGCTTCGAAGCGCTCAAAGCCAGGGGCCGCGCCTCACTCGACGCCGTCGCCGCCCTGCTCGACGATCCGAATCCCTACATCCGCGGACGCGCGATTTTCCTCCTCTACCAGCTCGGCATCAGCGGACCTCGCAAAGCCGGCTACCCGCAGGAGCAGGCCGACCCGCAGATGCGCATCGCCGCCTATCGCGCCATGCGCCGCGCCGATCTCGACTTCACCGGCCCCGCCATCGAGCTGGCCAAGGATCCCAACGCCGGCGTCCGCCGCGAGGTCGCCCTGTCCATGCGCGACCAGTCTTTTGACATCGCCAAAGACATCCTCATCGACATCGCCAAGGGCTACGACGGCGAGGACCGCTACTACCTCGAAGCCTTCGGCACCGGCGCCACCGGCAAAGAGGACCAGCTCTACCCCATCCTGAAAAAGGAACTCGGTGGTGACGATTCCCGCCGCTGGAGCAAGGCCTTCGGCGACATCGCCTGGCGACTCCACCCGGCCCAGGCCGTCGAGGATTTCAAAGTCCGCGCCAGCAGCGACGTCGTCCAGCTGGAGCAGCGCCAGCAGGCCATGGACGCCCTTGCCTTCATCGATACCAAGGCCGCGTCCGACGCCATGCTCACCCTGGCCCAGCTCGACAGCCCGCTGAAATCCGGCGCCACCTGGTGGCTGCTGAACAAGGCGTCCAACTCCTGGGAACAGTTCGACCTCATGCCCGCCCTCAAGGAGCGCGGCATCTACGATCCGTCAAAGATCACCCTCCAGGAAATCATGACGCCCGATCCCAAGACCGTGCCGAATACCCTGCCCTCCGTGGCCGAGATCCTGAAACTCGCCGGCGATCCCGCGCGCGGCAAAGTGGCCGCCGCCCGTTACCAGCTCTGCCACCAGATCGGCGGCGCCGGCATGATGGTCGGACCCGGGCTCGACGGCTGGGGCAAGACCCAGACCTCCGAAGTCGTTGCCACCGCCATCGTCGATCCCAGCAACGACATTGCCCACGGCTACGAAGCCACCGAGATCAAGACCAAGGACGGCAAGACCATCCAGGGCCTGCTCATCAAGGACAACAACCCCTTCATCATGGTGAGCATGGGTGGCGTCACTCAGATCATTCCCGGCGGCAAGATCGCTTCCCGGAAAAAGATGGATCGCTCCCTCATGATGAGCGCCGCCCAGCTCGGCCTCACCGCCCAGGACGTGGCCGACATCGTCGCCTACATGAAGGCCGACTGAGTAAGTAAAACCGGAATCGATTCATCGATTCCATTTCCGCGCTCCGGCTTCCGCGTTCCGCGTTTCCTGATGTCCCTCAGACTTGAGATGCTTCAGGTCGCGCGGCTCGCGCCCGCTGTGCTAGGCGACGAAGCGAGCCGCCTGATCGAGCAATTCGTCCGCGGTCAGCAGAATCCCGACGGCGGCTATCGCGATCGCGATGCCGAGAGCGACCTTTACTACACCAGCTTCGCCGTCGATGCCCTGACCGCCTTGCAGGTGGCCGCGCCGACCGAGGGCCTCCTGCCCTTTCTGCGTGAGAAAGCCGCCGCGCCCGGCGAACTCGACTTCGTCCACCTCTGCTGCCTGCTGCGCCTCATCTCCGCCCTCGACGAAGCTCCCGCCGACCTCGACCTCGCGCCCCTCTGGCAGGCCGCCGAGCGCTTCCGCTCCGCCGACGGCGGCTACAACCAGATCGACGAAGCCGACACCGGCTCCGCCTACGCCTGCTTCCTCGCCTACGGCGCTTACAGCGATCACGGCCGCGAGCTGCCCGATCCCGACGGCGTCATCCACTGTCTTAGCACCCTCGCCACCCCCGACGGCGCCTGGGCCAACGACACCGTCTTTCCCGTGCCCAACGTCCCCGCCACCGCCGCGGCGATTACCGTGTTGAGGAACCTGCGTCAGCCCATCCCCGAGCCCACCGCCAACTGGTTGCTCGGCGCTTTTCACGTCCCGAGCGGAGGTTTCCTCCCCTTTCCCGACGCGCCCATGCCCGACCTGCTGTCCACCGCCGTGGCCCTCCACGCCCTGGATGGATTGCAGGTTCCCTTTCAGAAATTGAAAGAGCCCGTCCTCGATTTCATCGACTCCCTCTGGACCGCCGAAGGCGGCTTCCACGGCACCTGGGACGACGACGATCTCGACATCGAGTACACCTACTACGGTCTCCTGGCCCTCGGGCACCTGGCGTTGTAACGCTCCCCCCCGATTCGGACGCCAGCCCCAGTGCGACACCGGCATCCCTGCCGGTGCTGCCATTGGACGGCGGACCTCCGTGTCCGCCCAAGCTAAATCGAACCACCCGGCTACTCCCGCCCATCCCTAAGAGCTAATCATCGCCCAAAGGATCGCCCCCACAAACGCGACTACAGAAAGCAGCAGAACCGCGCGCGAAAAGTTCCTCAGGTTGTAATTTCCCACCGAAAAGAACGCCCAATACACCAGGAATCCCAACCCCACGATCGGGATCGAGGTCAGTACCAGCAGCACCAGCCAGCCTTTCACGCTGACCGCCGCATCTTCCTCGGAACTGTCGCACCACATAGCTGGGAACACGCTGGAGGTTTTACAAATGACCGTCAATGAATCGGCCGACCGAATCCAACCAAAGGGAATAGATGGTCCAACATCGCATCCGAAATGCAGAATCGAGCGTTCCCACAATCGATTGCTTCTCGCCGTAAATCGAAGGATTCCATTCTACTGGCGAAACACCAAAAACCCGCTCCATCCCCCAAACTCGATGAAACCTGTCCGATCAATCGTTGCCGCCGGCTTCGCGACCCTCTTCATCCTGCTGACCTTCGCCGGATGCGACCGCGCCGGGGAGGACAATTCGACCCTCGGCACCCATACCCTGACCATCGTCGATACCTCGGGAAACAAGCCGATGGGAGGAAGCGTCGGGACCTTCCACGATGACGTGACCGGGGTCACCACCCACACTTTCGAAAGCGCCAATGGACGCTACCACATCAAGTTGATCGATGATGTCCTGACCATCAACGGCGACCAATACCTTCTCAAGAATCCCACGGACACGATCCGCATCGTGGACGAACGCATCGAGATCAACGGAGTCGAGTCCCGGCCCGAAGTACCGTGACCCGGTTTCATCGGTCTTGATGCTCACTGTCTTCCGCTTCCACATGCTCCGACCAGCACCGATTCTCGAAGGCAACAAACCAGGATCTCAAAGTCATGGAAATCACGAAGCTGCCCTTCAACAAATTCATCGGAATCGGGCGCAGCCAGCGCGAGGGTTTTGCCCTGAGTCTTCCCTCGGAAAATCGATACACAAACCACCTCGGGACCGTCCATGCCAGCGCCTTGATGGCCCTGGCCGAAGCCACCAGTGGTGAGGCGCTTCTCAACGCTATCGGAAATCTCGGCGACACCATCATCCCCGTCGTCCGACGCTTCGAGTGCAAATTCCGGAAACCCGCCAGCGGTTCGATCGACGCCCGCGCCGCCATCCCGGACGCCACTCGCGACCGGTTACTTTCGGACCTCAGCACCCGGGGCCGAGCCAGCGTCGAGATCATCGTGGACCTCCACGACGAGACCGACCTGCACTGTCTCACCGCCACGGTGGAATGGTTCATCGCCCGGCGCTGAACACTGCCCGGCCTCCATCGGAGCGAAAAGCCGGCCGATATGCTATTCTGGCCGCGATGCCCCCCGATCCCTCCCATCTTTTCGCCACGCTGACACAGGCTCGCAACGCTCTCCTGGCCGAGCGCAACGGTGCCGGTCACTGGGAGGGCGAATTGTCCACATCGGCACTCTCCACAGCCACGGCTGTGGTGGCACTGCATCAGGTCGATGCGGGGAAATTCGCCGACCTCATCGCCGGCGGACACCGTTGGCTAATCGAAAACCAGAACGCCGACGGCGGTTGGGGAGACACGGTGAAAAGCGCTTCCAATGTCTCCACCACGCTCCTCTGCTGGAGCGCCCTGAATCTCGCCGACTCTCAGGCACTACCCAAAGTCCAAGCCGCCGAGATCCGCGCCGAGCGCTGGATTCGCGACTACGTTGGCTCGCTGAATCCGCGCGCCATCGCCGAGGTCGTCTCCGCCCGCTACGGAAAGGACCGCACCTTTTCCGTCCCCATCCTGATGCTCTGCGCGCTTTGCGGCCGTCTCGGAGCCAAGCCGCGCCAGGCTTGGAAATACGTGATGCCCCTGCCCTTTGAACTGGCCGTTTTTCCGCGACGCTGGTTCGCCGCGATGCGTCTGCCGGTGGTCAGCTACGCCCTGCCCGCGCTCATCGCCATCGGTCATGCCCGCTTTCACCTCGCGCCGCCGTGGGGAATCTTTCGTCTCATCCGGTCGCTCGCCTGGCCAAAGGCATCCCGATTGCTGGCGGAGATCCAGCCCTCGTCCGGGGGCTTCCTCGAGGCGGCTCCACTAACCAGCTTCGTCACCATGGCCCTCGCGGCGGCGGGGGAGAAGAATCATCCCGTCGTCGCCAAAGCGGTCGATTTCCTGCGCGCATCTGTCCGGCCCGATGGCAGTTGGCCCATCGACACCAATCTGTCGACCTGGGTCACCACCCTTTCAGTCAAGGCACTGGCGACTAAACAGGGTACGATCGAAGACCTGACCCTGTCGGATCGGACGACGATTCGCGATTGGTTGCTCGGTCAGCAATATCGCGAGCGGCATCCGTTCACTGATGCCGCCCCGGGCGGCTGGGCGTGGACCGATCTGCCGGGCGGCGTGCCCGATGCCGATGACACTCCCGGTGCGCTGCTGGCGCTGAGACTGCTGGCGGACGACGCGTCGTTCGACACCTGCCGTGAAGCGGCGGAGCGGGGCATCGTCTGGCTGCTCGATCTGCAGAATCGCGACGGCGGTCTTCCCACCTTCTGCCGCGGTTGGGGAGCGCTGCCCTTCGATCGTTCCAGCCCCGATCTCACGGCGCACACGCTGCGGGCGTGGGACGCCTGGCGGGCGGACATGCCCGATCCACTTCGCATACGCATCGCCATCGCAGAGGAAAAAGCCCGGCGATTTCTCCGGCGGGAACAGCGAACCGACGGTTCGTGGGTACCGCTCTGGTTCGGCAATCAGGCCCTGAAACGCGACGAGGAAAACCCCACTTACGGCACCGCGATGGTGGTCAAAGCGCTGCGCATTCTGGAACCGCGAATGGACGCGAATGAATGCGAATGCCTCCGGAACGGGGATCGCTGGCTGCTGGATAATCAGAATGCCGACGGCGGCTGGGGTGCGGGTCACGGCACGCCGTCCAGCATTGAGGAAACCGCCCTGGCTCTCGACGCCTTGGCAGATTCGCCCGACTGTCCGCGGGAATCGTTGGAGCTCGGCGCCGAGTGGCTAGCCTCGGCTACGCGCAATGGCACCGACTTCCCCGCTTCCCCGATCGGCTTCTACTTCGCCAAGCTTTGGTATTTCGAGCGTCTCTATCCGCTGATCTGGACCGTCTCAGCGCTCGGAACGCTGGCGGCGGCGGATCTGTCGCCAAGTGTGGAGCGTTGAAACCAGTGGTCAGTGGTCAGTGGTCAGTGGTCAGTGGTCAGTGGTCAGTGGTCAGGATACTGAATACTGAATACTGAATACTGAATACTGATTACTGATTACTGATTACTGATTACTGATTACTGATTACTGATTACTGATTACCGATTACTGATTACTCACCCCTTCTTCCCCTTCGGCGGATTCACGTCGGGCGCATCGGCCGGCACGGGCGTTTCGGAAAACGGAACCAGTTCCGCCTTGGGCAGTCGCTCGAGCTTCGCGTTGCGGATCTCGATTTTCATCGCCGGACCGCGATGCACCTGAAAGGCGATGGTGCCGGAGAGCGCGCGTTCACTTTCCTGGTGATCCCAGATCTCGGTGGTGACCGTGTCATTGATCATGTGAACCAAGTGATTGCCCCGGGCAATCACGGTGTAGGTATTCCATTCACCCACCTTGAACTCGGGTTCCTCGCCCAGGTTTTCGACGATCTTGGCTTTGCCTTCGGGAGTGATGACGACTTTCATCCCGCGCTTGCAGAGGATGCCGCGCTCCTTTTCCTCGTAGAGCATGCCGTTGGCCCAGACAGCCGGGTGCATGTCGCACTGGTAGCCGCTGACCACGTATTCGCCAAGTTCCGGACGTTCGTCGGAGCGATACTGGATGCCGCTGTTGCTGTCGCCGGTGAGCTTCAGGTCCACCGTCAGTTTGAAATCCTCCACCGGCTTCCCGGCCCAGATAAGAAACTTGTTGTAGGAAAGAGGATCTTCGTCAGAAGTAACGCCGGTGACGATGCCGTCGACGACCGACCAGATCTTCGGATCGCCCTTCCAACCACTGAGATCGGTTCCATTGAAAAGCGTCTCCGTTTCGGCACGAACGTGGAATGCGACCAGCCATAGGAAACAACCGAGAGAAAAGGTCTTGAGTGAGGATTTCATTCCTCCCCCTTTACCTCAGTTTGTCGAAGAATCCGAGCGCTTTTCCAGCCCTCAACGATTGCTGACGGCGGGAGTTTCCCCGGAAATCTGCGGCGATATGACGTCTTTTCGGCGCCAGCCTTCCACCACCGGGACCTGCTCGGAAGCGAGACGGGTGATAAGATCGGGCATGCGCATGAGTATCCAGGGACGCAGGAGGCCCGGACCGTTCTTGGTATAGACGATGTCGTCGGCGAGATAGACACAAGAATGCACCACCCGACCCGAACCCGGATCGATCATCACGAGGATGTCACCGTAGCGGTAGGGCGGCGCGACACGGGTGAAGTTGGTCCGCACCTCCTTCTCGACTTCCACCGTGTTGAGAAACTTTTCCTTCGGCCAGAACTCGAAGAAGTTCAGCGCGGTCCAGAAGCTGTCCGGGTAGCGACCGGAGAGGCCGAGCGAGACGGACGGAAAAGTGTAAAGGAGCTTGCGCGGCAACGGGGGCAAGAGATGAGCGATGTCGATTCGCTCGACCCCTTCGGTGCGTTGGACCGATTCCAGCAGTGGCAGGATGTCTTTGTATTTGAATCCCGCCGTCCAGTAGTCACTCAGGGTCTGGAAATCGGAATCTTTGTTCACCCTCAATCTCAGGATAAGAGTGCGAGTGCGGGTGGTGGCACGAAGGAGATCGCGCTCTTCCTTTTCGCTGCTCATCAACCCGAGCAAAAAGGGCAGATCGGAAAAAGCCAGCGAGGGGCCAAGCGGGTAGCTCAGCGAATCAATCGCGGCGATGGCGATATCCGAGAGCCCGGTTCCGGCGAACCAACCGGCCACATCGCCGCTTTCGATGATCACCGGATTGCGGTGAAAGCTGTTCTCTTCGAATCCCCGGAGAACCTGATAGATCTTGAGCCGCGCCCCGATGGGGAGTTCCTTGATCACGCGATCGGTCGGATGGACGCGGATGCCGTCCACGCTGATGTGCCAGACTGACCGGTTGCCTAATTCATCGATAAGCTCCTCGCTCATTCCGCTATTGGCGAACAGAGCCCTCACGTCCTCCGGCTTGCTTCCGGGAAAACGCCACACGGTTTGCTGGGAAGGCACCGGAACCAGTTCCACCAGGGAATCGGGTGCTTCGAGATAGGTGTAATAGTACTCCAAATCTCCCCAGGGACCGGGCTTCACGCGGTGGGTCTCCTTGACACGCTGGATGGATCCGTCATCGGCAATGACCGTGGTCACGCTTTCGTCTCCCGGAGATTGAGAAAGTGCCTTCGAAGGCACCCACATTGCCACGAGCACTGGGAGTCCTAACGAAAGGATAACGGAAAAACGATGACAAATCACGGCTGCGAATAGTTCGGAGATTTTTGCCTGAAATAGCGGACCGACACGTTTGGCGCTTTCAGATAACCCGCCTGCACTTCATTCAAATGGTCAACCACCCAGGGTCGGCTGAAACTGCGCCCATTCTTGGTGAATACCAGTCCGTCGGCGAGATAGTTGCAGGCGTGCATGGACACCTGCTTGTCTTCGTCGGTAATGAGAACGACATCACCGAATCTCGGTTCTCCGATCACCTCTTCATATTGCTCCATGAGACGCATTTCGAATGACCGGACATCGAGGAAGCGGTCCGAAGGCTCAAAATTGAAAAAATTTGCCGCGGTCCAGAAACAGTCAGGACGTGTCGTCCCCACCGCCATCTGCGGATTGGCGTAAGTGTAGAGAAGCATCCGGGGAAGAGGCGGCAGAACATGCACCAGATCGAGGCGTTCCACCCCGTCGGTGTTGACCACGGATTCGAGGATGGGCAACACGTCCCGGTTTCTTCCGCCGGCCCCCCAGTAGCCGGAAAGCGCTTGCAAATCCGAGCCCTTGTTCAAACGCAGCCTCACGGCGAGAGATCGCTCGCGCAGCATCGCCCTCATCAGGTGAAGTCGATCATCGAGATCTTCCACCGCGTTCAACACCAGCGGCATGTCCGCGAAAACCGGTACCGATTCCTCAAAATAGCTCAGCTTTCGAATCAATTCGACGGCGGTCGGATCCACTTCCGCCATCGTGATGGTTTCGTCGTACCACCGCGGATCCAACACGTAGGGAAACTGAAAGATGCTGGTGGTGGGGTCGTCTTTCAACAACGCATAAAGTTGTCCTCGCGTCTTCGGTTCAATCGAAAGCACCCAGTCGTCCGGAGGCTTCACCATGATGCCGCCATCCATGTCGAAAGTCTCGGACCGTTTCAACAGATCGCCGATTTGTTCCCGGGACAATCCCACCTTTTCGAGCGCTTCAGGCAGCGTCTGGGAATTCAGCCCCATGAACCGCCAAACAACTTCACGAAGATCCGACTTCAGGGCAGCGGCGGCGTAGTCCGGTGGCGGTTCGAGCCGGATCTCATAGGTTTCGAGCAGTCCCCATGGACCCGGTTGGCCGACTTTGACCGCGTGTTCGCCCACCGGATTGCGGGCGCTAGCCGCACTCAGCCCCAGCCAAATCAAGAATGCAACGATCCGCCACCCGCGGATCGCGAGTCGCATCATACCAGTTCGGCTTGAGAGTGGGGGGCGATGGGGAGGGTGCAAGGCCTTTCGGGGAAAAACCTAACCGTATTGGATGTTCCGGTGAATTCGCCGGGATGTCCAATTCTAGATTCCTCGGGATGAGAGAAACATGACGGACTGTGGGCCTTGTTTCCGTCCGAGGGCAAGTGACGCAAAATCGCGCAAAAAAAGATAAATTCACGCTTGGAAATTAGCGGTCCCCCGAATTATGTTGATCCCAGAAAGTTGAGATCCAGTCTCAATAGCATGAAAGATTCTTCCCAACCCCTTTCCCGGCTCCCGGTGGGCACCCGCGCCCGGATTGCCAGTTATCTTTCGAACGACGCGGCGTTTCGCCGTTTTCGTGAGATGGGAATGCTGCCGGGCTCGGAAATCCGCATCGTCCGCCTGGCACCCTTGGGCGATCCGATCGAAATCACGGTCGGCGCTTCCTTGCTCTCCCTGAGACGGGAACAGGCCGAGATGATCGCGGTGATCCCAGAGCAGGAAAGTGTGACTCGTCCCTGATGATGTCCCGAGCATCCGAAGGTTCCACCCCGGCGGGGAAATCCGACCACGGGGATCGGCCGCGCGTTTTTGCGCTGGTGGGAAATCCGAATTCCGGGAAAACCACGCTTTTCAATTCGCTGACCGGTCTCCGTCAAAAAGTCAGCAACTATCCCGGAGTCACCGTTGAAAGAAAGGAAGGCACCGCCATCGGACAGCACGGCGAGCCGATCCGGATCATCGATCTGCCCGGCGCCTACAGCCTGAATCCTCAGTCGCCGGACGAGGAGATCATGCGCGACGTGCTGCTGGGGCGCCGCGGCGACCTCTCCCGACCGGATGCCGTCATCTGTGTGATCGACGCGACCAATGCGGAGCGGCATCTCTATCTCGCCACCCAGGTGCTGGAACTCGGGCTGCCGACCATCATCGTGCTCAACATGACGGACCTGGCGGAAGCCAACCGCATTCAGATCGATCCTGAGAAACTGGCCGATAAACTCGGCGTTCCCGTCATCCCCATGCGGGCCCACCGCCGCACCGGACTGCCGGAACTGCGCATCGCCATGAGCCGACACGACCTGCCCGCTTCGGGACACAGCGTCCCTCTGCCCGAGGAGATTCACGGCATGCTGGAAAAGGTGCACGCCTCCGATTCCATCCACGCCCGCCACGCCGCCCTTTACGCGCCGGGCAAGGCTCGGCAACTGCTCGATGACAACCAGGCTTGGGAAGATCGCCTCATCGCGGCACGCTACGAAGCCATTCGCGATCTCTGCGAGGACTCGTTTCGCCGCGACGATGTCGAAGTCACCACCCTGACAGATCGGCTCGACAGCCTGTTCCTGCATCGGTTCTTTGGCTGGATCATTCTTTCCGCCGTCTTGCTGAGCCTGTTTCTCATGATCTTCTACGGTGGCGAGTTGCCCATGCAAGGCATCGAGTGGCTCTTCGGAAAAGCCGGCGAGGTGGTCCAGGCAACGTTGCCGCCCGGTGATTTCAGAGACCTCGTCACCGACGGTATCATCGCCGGCGTTGGCGGTGTCATCGTTTTCCTGCCCCAGATCCTGATTCTGTTCTTTTTCATCGGTCTGATGGAAGACAGTGGTTACCTGCCGCGCGTCGCCTTCCTGCTCGACCGCTTCATGTCGCGGGTGGGTTTGCACGGACGATCCTTCATTCCCCTGCTCAGTGCCTACGCCTGTGCCATCCCGGGCATCATGGGAACCCGAACGATCGAAAACCCCAAGGACCGGCTTGTCACGATCCTGGTCACACCGTTCGCCAGTTGCTCGGCGCGTCTGCCAGTCTACGCGATCATGATCGTGACCATTTTTCCCACCGAGCGAGTGCCGACCCTTGCCAAAGCCGGCCTGCTTTTCGGAATGTATGCGCTGGGAACCCTCGGTATTTTCATCTTCGCCTGGATCTTCAACAAGGTGCTGAAGCGGAACGTCACCGCGCCCAGCGTAATGGAATTGCCGACCTACAAGATGCCTTCGCTCACCTCGGTGCTGGCCCAGATGTGGGAGCGGAGCCGTTTGTTCGTCCGCCGGGCCGGTACGGTCATCCTGGGCATTTCCATCCTGCTCTGGGCCGCCAATACCTATCCGAAATCCACCGATCCCGACCCGGCGGTGCAGGCCGAAAACAGTTTCGCCGGCAGGATCGGTCACGCCATTGAGCCCGTCATCGAGCCCCTCGGCTACGATTGGCGCATCGGCGTCGGCATCGTGGCCTCCTTCGCCGCGCGCGAAGTCTTCGTCAGCGCCATGCGGATCAGCTTCAACGTCGCGGAAGATGACGAGGACGACGCCAAATCCATGGGTGAGCTGCGCCAGAAATTCCGCGAGACGACCCGCGACGACGGCTCCCCCCTGTTCAGCCCTCTCACCTGCCTCAGCCTGATGGTCTTCTACGTATTCGCGCTCCAGTGCGCCAGCACCGTGGCCGTGGTGCGACGCGAAACGAACTCCTGGCGCTGGCCGATTTTCCAGTTCACCTACATGACCTTGACCGCCTACTTCGCAGCCATGATGGTTTATCAGGGGGGAAAACTGCTCGGCTACACCTGAGCCAGAGACAACCTGGTCACTCCTCATGAACTCCCCTCACCTCCTCGCTGACGTCGCCGGAAATCCGGGTTGGCAGACGATCCTCACACTCTCCATCGTGGCCGCGACCGTGGTCGTATTTCTCATTCGTGCCTGGAAACGCTGGAAGGCCTTCAAAACTCCCGGCACCGCGTGTGGCAGTGGCTGCGGTTGTGGCATCAAGCCAAAAGCCACCCATCGGCCGCGGCCCTGAATTTGCTTTTGCGCGACCTACCGCGATTTCAGTTGAGTCGTAGCCCCAC
>JAGRPB010000082.1 GCA_020439945.1 Verrucomicrobiia bacterium | reverse complement strand
GGGAGTAGGCGGTCGCCAACCAGGCGAGGCTCGAAAGAAAAAGAGCGATGGTTTTCATGGGGGTTGAGGAAATGAATTCGCCCGGAATGAGCGCTTCAACAGGGTCAGTTCGTGGACTCAACCCTGTTGAATGAGGGCGATTTTACGAACTCCGGCTCCAGTCTGGAAGTCGCACGATCTCGCCCCCCTTGAGGGCGCTCTCGTGAGCGAGAATGCCGCAGAGGGTGATGTTGGCGGATTGGACGGCGTTGGGATATCCCTCGCCGTTTCCGCGAATCAGTTCGACGAACTGATGAACGAGGTGCGGATGCGATCCGCCATGGCCGGCGCCTTGGGTGAAGCTGAGGTGCTCCTCGCCGGTGTCACCACCATAGACGCCGCCTTGAGTGAAGGGTGCGATCTCGTCGGGAAGCAAGTGACCAAAATCAGGGCACTCGACTTCTTCGGGGATCTCGGGTTCGGGCTTCTTGGCGGTGTGAACCACGAGGGGATTGCCCTCGATCAGCGGCCATTCGACCGCCTTCTTGGAACCGTAGACCTCGAAACTCTCGCGGTATTGCCGGGCCACATCGAAGAGCGAGCGATAGACCTGGGCGCTGAGATCGCTGTTGGCGAACTTGATGTGGGTGGTTTCGACGGCGAAAGGTGAGTGGTAGCAGCCGTGCATCTCTTCACGAATGGTGCCGCTTGGGAAACAGCTGACGTATTCCGCTTCGCTACGGGCGAGTCCGAGCACGGGACCGACGCAGTGAGTCGCGTAGTGCATGGGCGGCAGACCGGGCCAGTAACCGGGCCAACCGTCCATGTCCTGCTGGTGGCTGGCTTTGAGAAATTGGAGCTTTCCGAGTTCGCCGTTGTCGTAAAGCTCCTTCATGTAAAGAAACTCCCGGGCGTAGACCACGGTTTCCATCATCATATAGTGGAGACCCGTCTCGGCGCTGAGTTCGACAATGGCTTTGCAGTCCTCCTCCGAGGTCGCCATGGGGACAGTACAGGCGACGTGCTTGCCGGCGCGCATTGCCGCGAGGGTGTGCTCGGCGTGATTGGGGATCGGCGTGTTGATGTGGACGGCGTCGATGTCGGGATCGGCCAGCAGTTCAGCGTAGTCCGTGTAGCGTTTCTCGATGCCGAATTTGTCGCCGATCTCGTTCAGCGAATCGGGATTCCGCTGGCAGATGGCGGCCATCTCGGCGTTGGCGTGACGCTGGTAAATGGGGATGAACTCGGCGCCGAAGCCGAGACCGATGATGGCGACGCGGGGTTTGTCGATGGGGGTGCTCATGGGGGCGGTTTTACCCCGGCATCATGGCCTGAAGCAACGATCGAATCTAGCTCAGGCCGGACACATTTTATGATGTTTCGGCCATCGCTGTTTTTCGGAAGTCTCGGCGTCACCTCGGAAGCACGGTCTTCCGGTAGTCCTCGATCATGGCTTCCGCATCGATGGAGTCGTAGAGAAATACCTGACGTTCGAAATTCTCGGGTGGCGTGATGACTTCGATTTCGCGGGTGAGTTCGGGATGAATCAAGGCGATGACGAGGGCGAGGTCCCACATCGTCCAGCGCTTCGCCTCGGGGGCGTGTTCGATCCAACGGGCAGTCAGGTATTGGCCGAGTTCGCCCATCTTTTCCTGGTCGGCGAAGAATTGGTCCCGATCGACCTTGAGATCGCCGGACACGGTGGCGGTCATGATGTGGAGTTCGAGGTCGTGTTTGTTGAGGAGGTAGTCGGCGGCATTGAGATCGCGGCGGATATTGAATTCCGATTTGTTCCAGATGCCTTTCTCGAAGTCGTAGCGAAAACCGAGGAGGTGGGCGCGAATCTTAGGCGCGATCTCTGGCGCCAACTTGATGGCGCTGGCGAGGTTCGTGGAGGCACCGATGCAGACGACGTTCAGCTTCTCTCCATCCGGCATGGCCTTGGCCTGCTCGATGATGAAGCGGGCCGCGACCGAGTTCTTCGGTTCGTTCCCGCCCCACGGACGTCCCATCGGCTCGGCGGAACCCAACAGGGCGGGTAGGTCCTTCCGGTCGAGGATCTCGAGCAGGTCCTCGTTCAGTTTCTGGCTGGCCTGGACCGAGTCGCGCTCGCCGAGATAGTGAAACCACTGGGCCGAATTGAGCCCGAGGACTTCGAATTTCTCCTGTTTCAGTATCCGGACGATCGCGTAGAGATCGTCGATCTCGTTGGCGGTGTCGGCGTCGAGAATCAGTTTCGGTCTGGTGTCCGCTGCACCGGTCGCACCAAGGGATATCGAAAAAATAAAAGCGAGGAGGAATGGTGTTCGTTTCATGGTCGAGCGTGGTCGGTCGTCTCTACGGATGCCCATGCAGGTGTTCACCTTTTCGCGAAGCTTGCAGCGCCTCCACCGTATCGACTTCGGGACCGGGATCGGCCTCGTCTTTCAGCCAGGCATCGAGTGCCGCGCTGAGTTTTGCCCGGACCCCGTCCTGATCGGAGTTGCCCGCGATATCGCTCAGTTCGTAGGGATCCGAGATCGTATGGTAGAGCTGTTCCGGTGGCCGGCTCATGTAGCGTTTGATGCGTTCGTAGGTTTCCGGTTTTTTGATCGGATCGTCCCCGACCCAGGTCGCCCAGTAGGGATTGTTGAGCCGTCCGCCGCCCATGAGATGTTTTTCGATGTAAATCTCGTTGGGTAGGAGATTCCGGATGTAACGATATTGGCCGTCGGTGATCGAGCGGATCGGATAGCGTGGTCCCTCAGGCAGGTTGTTGTGCATGGCGTAGGCGAATTCGCGGTGCGTCGTTTTCTCACGACGGAGAACGCCCGCGAAGCTGCTGCCGTCGAAAACCGGCGAAGGCTCGCCGCCGGCGATGTCCACGATCGTCGGGGTGACATCGGCGTATTGCACCAATGCATCGGTGCGCGTGGAACCAGCGATCTTCCCGGGCCAGGCCGCCACCAGCGCGGTGTGCAACCCGGTGTTCCAGTTGGTCCATTTGCAGCCGGGAAACTGTGAGCCCTGCTCCGAGCTGAACAACACCAGCGTGTTGTCGGCTTGCCCGGACTCGTCGAGCGCGGCGAGGATCTCCCCGACCTGGCCATCCATGTAGGTGATCTCGGCCAGGTAATTGGAAAAATGCTGACGGGTCATCGGCGTGTCCGCGAGATTCGGCGGCAGCTTGATTTTTTTCGGAGGATACTGGGAAGGATCGCCCATCACCCAGGGGACATGCGGCTCGACCAGGCAAATGACGAGGCAGAAGGGGCCCTCGTGGTTTTCTGGCGACATGTAGGCCCGTGCGGGATCGAGGTCGTGGGGCTTGGTGGGATCATCCACGCAACTCGGTTCGAATCCCGGCACCGGGTCGAAAGGAAACGCGGTATCGGGTTTGACGTGCACCTTGCCCGCAATCCCGACCCGGTATCCGAGCGGTCTCAGGTAATGAGGAAGGCTCTTCGTTTCCGGGCGGCTGGCGGAGTGATTCCAGCAGCAGCCATTGCTCAGCGGATAGAGTCCCGTGTAGAGTTCGGCCCGGCAGGGCTGGCACATGGCGGAGGCGACGTAGGCCTGATTGAAGACCATGCCCCGGGCGGCGAGGGCATCGATATTTGGCGTCCTGGCGTTTTCGCCACCGTAGAGCGGGAGGTCGTTGTAGGTGCAATCATCCGCCATGATGATGAGGAAATTCGGTCGGCTTTCCTCGGCAGGCGATTCGAGTGCAAACGCCGGGAGTATGGCGGCGGCGAGAAAAAGTCGGGACAACGTTTTCATAAAAGGAAAAAATCCGGAGGGAATGTTGGTTCAACGTCCGAAATGTTTTTTCAAAAAGACGAGAACCGCCTCGCGTTCCGCCGCGCTCGTTTCCTTCCAACCGTGGCCTTTGCCGGGCTCGAACTGGAGTTTCACGTCGAGGCCGGTGGCCTCGTATTTTGCCGCGAACGCTTCGGATTGTCCGGGATAGACCGTCTTGTCCTTGTCTCCGTGGAGAATCAGGAGGGGCGGATCGTCTTTGCTAACGTAGGTGATCGGACTCGCAACCCGGGCGGCTTCCTGGTTTTCCTTTACCGGGCCACCGAGGAGTTGATACACGCTGCCGGACGGCTCCTCGGTCTTGGCGGGGTGCTCCTTCGAGCGTTTCAGGAAATCGGCCGGGCCGTAGTAGTCGATCACCGCTTGGATGCGCGATGATTGATCGAGGTTGCCGGCGGTTTCGCCTTCCAGTTCGGCCACGTCGCCACTGGTTCCCATCAGGGCCGCCAGATGACCTCCTGCGGAAGTGCCGGCGACGATCACCGTGGAAGCATCGTACCCATACTCACTCTGGTGGGCGCGGAGCCAGCGCAGGGCGCCCTTGCAGTCGTGGATCTGAGCGGGAAACAGCGCTTCCTGGCTGAGCCGGTATTCGACGCTGGCGATGGCGTAACCGTGGGCGGCTGTCCACGCGAGCTTACAGTTTTTCCGGTCTCCGTTTTTCCAACCGCCGCCGTGGATGAACATGATGAGCGGCGGATTCTCCACGCCCTTGGGAAGGTAAAGGTCCATCAGGAGATCGACTCCGCCCGGACTGGCAAAGGTAATGTCGTTTTTTCGTTCGACCTGGTATCGAGCGTCCTCCGCCGTGACATTCAGCGTGGGAAGCACCAGGGTGATGACCGTGACGAGCGTTCTTCGAAGGAACTGAGAGAATGAGATATTCATGGGAAAAATCGAGAATCGGGAATTTCGATCCTACGAGAGTGAGCCTCATTCGAACAAGATCTTCGCGATCTCTTTCAGGTCTTTCGGTGCGATTTTCTGCACCTGACGGTCGTAGGTGATGAGCCCGTTGATCTCGCCCTCGACATCGGTCGTCTGCGTGTAGATTCCGGCGGCGATCCCTTGCTTTTTCAACTCTGCCAGTATCTCGATGGAAGTGCGGTAGCGATCCAGCCACTCGGCCTTGTCCTTCGGAAGTCCACCGTAGCCCCAGTTGCGGGCGGTTTTGCTCCACAGGTGGCCTTCGACGGGGAATCCGTGTCCGCCGAATTCTCCCACGACGTTGACGAAGCCGTCGAAGCGACCGTCTTCCCCGAGCTCGAAGGGGAAGCCCGGGTGAGGATACTGGTGATGATCCACGATGTGGCCGGTCGGGAACCAGTTGCCGCCACTGGCGATGTTCACCTGGCGGCTGGGATCGTTTTTCATCGTCCATTCGCCCACGGCCAGGCTTCGGTGCTGACCCCAGGCTTCATTGAACGGCACCCACTGAACGATGCAGGGATGATCGTGAAGGGTCTTCATCATGATCGCCAGTTCGGTCATGTATTGATCGTGCGCTGCGTCCGGCCATGTGGCGTCCGTGGGATCGGGTTTCAGCCGGGTCCACTCCGGACTGCTGTCCACGGTCTCGCGTTTCTTGCCGCTCCCCGAACTGACCTGGTCCTGCCAGACCATCATGCCAAGTTGGTCGCAGTGGTAGTAGTAGCGGCGGGGCTCGACCTTGATGTGCTTGCGGATGGTGTTGAAGCCGGCCGCTTTGAGAAACTCGATGTCCGATTTCATCGCGTCATCGCTCGGTGGTGTCAGCAGCCCATCCGGCCACCAGCCCTGGTCGAGCGTGCCCCAGTGAAAGATCGGTTTACCGTTGAGGGTGAGCCGCAGATTCCCGTCGGCATCTTTTTCGACGCCCGTTTCCCGGATGCCGAAATAGCTGTGAACGATGTCTTCGCCGTATTTGATCTCTACCTCGTAGAGAGTGGGGGAATTGGGAGACCAGAGTTGCGGATCGGGAATCGTAACGTGAAACCCGGAATCGGAATCGGAGGCGGACGCCAGGGAAAGTTCCTTTCCGTCGAGGCTGATGGTGATTTCCGGAACCTCGCGTTGCGGGGCGTGGACGCAGTCCACCCGGATGTCCACCGAGCCATCGATCCTCGAGTCGATGACGATTTGGTCGATTCGATTGACCGGAACTTCCTCCATCCACACTGTCTGCCAGATCCCCGACACTGGCGTGTACCAGATGCCGCCAGGGTTCAGCGTCTGCTTGCCCCGCAACTGGTAGGTGCCGGGAGCGTCGGTGGCGTCGGTAACGCGGACCGTGATTTCGTTTTCTCCCGAATTCAGCGCTTCGGTGATGTCGAAGGAAAATGGAAGATTGCCCCCAACGTGTTCGCCGACCTGCTTGCCGTTCACCCAGACCGTCGATTGGTAGTCGACAGCCTCGAAATTCAGCAGGGTGCGTTTGCCTTCATTTTTCTCGACTGTGAACGAACGGCGATACCAAAGCGCTTCGTCCGGAGTGATGCGTTTCTCGACGCCCGAAAGCGGCGCCTCGATGGCGAAGGGAACGAGGATCTCTCCATCCCATTGCTTCGGAGCGTTCTTCGTTTCTTTCGAAGTCACCGCGTAGTTCCACTTACCGTTCAAGTTGGTCCATTGGTCCCGCCGCATCTGCGGTCGCGGGTATTCGCGCCATGCGTTTTCGGCGGTTACCTTTTCGCCCCAGGGAGTGCGCATGGCGACCTTGGGAATCGCCACATCGACGTGGTGATCGAGAATCTTTCCAACGAATGAGTTGGGAACCTGATAGCTGCCAACCGGGTCGCGGAAATCGAGTCCTTCGTAGAGCCCCAGCCCAGGTTGCTCCGTTATCAAGCCGGGTGATTCACGGCTGGCGACTTCTTTGCCGTCGACCGAGATCGTCATCGTTCTATCGCTCAATGTGGCCGCCACCGTCACCTTGCCCGATACCGGTTCTTTCGCTTCGAGTTCGGTCAGTTTGCCTTCGTTCCTCACCGAGAAGACCGGTCGGCCATCGCGGAAGTGCAGCGAATACCCGAAGCGCACGCCACCGTGAGCCAGCGCCACTCCCTTTGGTTTCGGGCCACGGATCGTGGCGGTGACGGTGAAGCCAATCCCGGCCACCTGGGGAGGATTCGGCAGGGCCTTGGGTTCTGCGGCGGAATAGGCTCCCGGGGTGGGAGTTTTCGCCCCGGCACCACCGCGGGGGTAAACATGGACTCGTTCGGCCCATTGCTCCCATTTGGCGGCCAGTTCCTTCACCTTGTCCGGCATCTCCGTGGCGAGATTGTGCGTCTCGGTCCGGTCTGCTTCCATGTCGTAGAGTTCCCACTGCTTCGCGTCGGTGCCGTCGTTGGTCGCCACCCGGGTTCCCACCAGCTTCCATTTGCCGTCGCGAATTGAGGCGTTGGTTTCGTGCTCGAGGAAAAGCGGGTCTTTCCGATCGAGCGGCTGACCCTCAAACGCAGGCCGGAGTGAAATGCCGGCGAGTGGATGAATGGCGTTGCCGTGAAACGCTTTCGGATAGTCCGCGCCCGCCACGTCGAGAAGGGTCGGCATCACGTCAATGATCTCCGCCGGTTCCGAATACCAATCCTCGCGAGGCGCGATCTTCGACGGCCAGTGCATGAAGAATGGCGTCGCCGTGCCGCCTTCGTGAGCGAAATGCTTGTAGAGCCGGAACGGCGTGTTGCTCGCGTTCGCCCAAGCCTCTCCGTAGCTGTTGGCGTCTTCGAGATTCCGTTTTTCGATATCGAAAAACTCGCCTCGGCCGAGCATGCCCCCCTCCTGGCAGGCGCCGTTGTCCGCGAGAAAGAGGATCAGGGTGTCGTCGTAAACGCCCGACTCTTTCAAATAGGCGACCAGCTTGCCGATGTTCTGATCGACGCGATCGATCATCGCGGCAAAGATCGCCATCTTCAGATCCATCTCGTCCCGTTTTTTCTCGTCCAACGAATCCCAATCCGGAATGCCTGGCGTCCGTGGTGACAGCGGCCAGCTTTCGTCGATCAGTCCCAATTCGACCTGGCGCCGGTAACGCTTTTCCCTCAGCGCGTCCCAACCGTCTTTGAACTTCCCTCGATACTTCGCGATATCGTCTTCGAAGGCCTGCAGCGGCCAGTGCGGCGCGTTGTAGGCGAGGTAGAGGAAGAAAGGTTTGTTGGTTTTTGGTTCAGGGTTACCGGTTGTATTGAGGTGTTCACCGATGAACCGAATGCCGTAATCGGTGAAAGCGTCGGTGGTGTAGAATGCTTCATCAGTGGTGCTTTCCGGCGCCTCCACCGGGTCGTTCATGAGAGTCAGGCCCCGGTCCCCGTGGGGATGGAAGAAACGAACCGCGCCCGAAATGCAGCCGAAGTATTTCTCGAATCCTCGCTGCAACGGCCAACGATCCTTGGCGTTGTAGCCGAGGTGCCACTTGCCGGTCATCAGCGTGGCATATCCCGCCTGACCGAGCGCTTCGCCGATGGTGACGCATTCCCGATTCAGGTAACCCTGATAGGCGGGCGGCTTGCCTTCGCCGCTCAACTGGTTTGGCGGCTGGGTCATGTGACCGATCCCGGTCTGGTGCGGATGCAATCCCGTCATGAGCGTCGCCCGGGTGGGACAGCATCGACCTCCGTTGTAGAATTGTGAAAATCGGACACCGCCGTGGGCAAGCGCGTCGAGGTTTGGCGTGTCGATTTCGCTGCCGTGATAGCCGAGATCGGAGAAACCCATGTCATCGACCATGATGAGGATGATGTTGGGTCGCTCGGCGGCGGAAACCGGGCAGGGGAGGCCGAGGAATCCCCCCAACAGCGGGAGAAAGAGCCGGAAAAGTTTCATGGAGTGGGGGGATTGAAGAGGGTTGGGTCGCCGACTCAACAGGGTTGACTGTCGAGACGGCCGCCGGGAGTTTGACAGCGAAATGGTGGACAATTCCGCCCCGTTGGGCAATCCCGCTGTCTTGAGAATTCAGGCGGAAACTTGTAGAAATCGGGCAGTGCCTTCGGCGCTACTTGGACCCATTCTCGAGGAATTGGATCGCATCCACGGAAACGTAGGAATCGGTTTCATCGTTGCGGATGGTGATGACGGCAGGTTGTCCGGTTTCGAATCGCCAAATGCCGAGGGTCGTGAAGCGTTCGTCGTGCTCGGGCGTCTTCCTTTCGTCGACCTCCACGTTGGCGGTGCCATCCGCGTGCCGGATGGAAATGGGGGTCGCCGAAGCGCGATTCGAGGAGGCGGCGTAGGCGAAGCGCACTTCGTAGCGGCCATCTTTCGGAAGGGCGACGGTGAAGGTGGCCGATTTCTTTCCCTTGTCGCCGTTGCCATCGTGAGCGGCGGTGCCTTCGATCGGGGCGCCGAAATTGCTGTGCGTCCAATGGCCGACGAATTTAGCGTCGAGATCATCGACGACGATACCGGGCAGTTGGTCGACCGTGAGAAGATCGGCGAGTCCCTCGATCTCCAGCACGGCGCCCTGCTTTTTCAGCGACGCTTGCACCGAGGCGATCTCGGCATCGGGGAAGGCGGGAGAATCTTTTCCCGAGGCGAGCATTTGGGCCGCTGCGATACCCGCGGCGTCACCCATGCCCATGTAGACCGGTTCCATGCGAATGGAGCAGCAGGCGATGTGGGAGGCCGAAAGGCAGACGGGAACGAGCAGGTTTTCGCATTCGTTCCGTTTTGGTAAAAGGCTGCGATAGGGAATCTGGTAGGGGCGCGTGGGGGTGTCCTGGAACGAACCTTCGTCGGTGACGAACCCGTCTTCCGTGACGATGCGTTGAACGATGTGGCAATCGAGGACAAAGGATCCCATGGCGATCGAATCCGGCTTGGTGATCTCGGTCCACGTGTCGCTTTGGCGCATGACGTATTCGCCGATCATGCGTCGCGCCTCGCGGACGTAGAGGGCGTAGGGCCAATGATCGTTGTCGGTGAATTCGTCGGCGCAGAGTCCCCAGCTGTTCACTTCGTCGCGCAGCGATTGTGGAATCCGTTCGTCGTGACCGAGGAACCAGAGAAATCCCTGCACGTAATCGATGTGATCCTGCCAGATGACGGCGCGGGTTTCGGCGTCGCCGTCGGGGTAGGCCGTGTTTCCTCCCGCGTAGTCGGTGGAAAACAGACCCTGGGCGTTGAGGTCAAACTTGCCGTTCGCAATTTCACCGAGGTGAACGAGGCGCCCGAACCGGACACTTGGGTAGGCTTGGATGAGACGAAGCAGTAGTTCGTAGCGAGCTGGATCGTAGGTTTCCGGTTTGGGAAATGGCACGCGGATGTCTTCCCGTTGGGTGACGCACAGCCGGAAATTGTAGGCCTGGGTGAGACCATCGGCGTCTCCCGGCTTCAGGTTCGAGTCGGGACGAAACACCCCGGCGATCAGATTGCCGTTTTTGTCGAGCGCGCTGATTTCCGCCGGCGTCCCATGAATGAAATGCGGTGCATCACCTCCGAGGCACGAACAGACCGCTCCCATCGTCTCGGGACCGTGCGGCCGGATCGGCATGGGCTGAAATCCGGCCAGCGGCTCGTCATAGGTGTCCCGGCTTTCGCGTCCCACGAGGTGTCTGACACCAGCGGCGGCCATGAGATCGCCTTCGTAGCTGGCATCGATGAAAAGTGGCGCGCGCCATTCCGATCCGTTGTCGAGGGTGATCGAGATGATCCGGTTTTTCTCTTTGCTGACACTGGCCAGTTGACGCTCCGCGTGCACTTCGATGCCTTTGCCTGATTCGGCCAGCATCTCCCGGAAAGCCGCGAGATTGTGTTTCGGTTCCGCGTACCACATGGGCGTGTCCTCTCCGCCGAGTTTGCGAGCTCTTTCGAAATACTCGCGAACGAGACCGCCGATGGTCTGATCGTTGCCCTTGTCGGTCCGGCTGAGTCCACCGGTGACCACACCTCCGATCCATCGAGTCGGTTCGATCACCACGATGGAAATCTCCGGATTCTCCCGGGCAGCGGCGATCGCTGCGATCAGGCCCGCGGGCGTCCCTCCATAAATCACCAGGTCGGCGTGTTTCGTCTCGGCGTGGGAGCACTGAGGGAGAGACAGCGCGAGAGTCGCGGCGAGGGCGTGAAAAGCGGTGAGTTTTTTCATGGATGAACTCTCAACGGAAAGGCAAACCGATTACTTGGCTTGTGAGGATTTGGTCACGCAATCGCGCTAGTCGGCACGCTTTGTGCGACTACCGGTTTCGCATGCGATCCGTTTCCGCATTGGCCAGTGTGATGATTGCCGCTTTACTGGGATTGGGAATTTCCGAAACCGTTTCGGGTTCCCCTTTCTATGAGGCTGTTGTTCAGGAACGTGCGCAGGCGCTCGCCGCAACGCCCTACCACGCGCCCGAGCCATTGCCGGAGGTTTGGCGGAAATTGAACTACGATCAGTATCGTGCGATTCGCCCGATTCCAGAGAAGGCACTTTGGCGAGATACCGATTCGCCGTTTCGGTTGGAGTTTTTCCATCCCGGCTATCTCTTCAAACGAGCGGTGAAATTTCACGTCATTTCCGCCGATGGCGAAGAGCGTCCGATTCCCTTCGAGCGCGAACGGTTCGACTATGGCGATCTCGTCCTGAAGGACGGTATCGAAACGAGCGGCCTGGATGGCTACGCTGGATTTCGCATTCAATATCCGCTCCACGACCAATCGGACAATTTCGATGAGATAGGTTCTTTTGTGGGCGCGAGTTACTTTCGTCTCCTGGGCGAAGGACAGCGTTATGGACTTTCCGCTCGCGGCCTGGCGTTGAACGTGGCGAGCGCGAATCAGCCGGAAGAGTTTCCGGTTTTCGTGGAATACTGGCTGGTCGAACCCACGGCGGATGCCGAGTCGCTGGAGTTTTACGCCCTGCTCGATAGTCCCTCCGTTTCGGGCGCCTATCACTTCGAGGTGTTTCCGGGAGAGCGCACGCAGGCACGTGTCGACGTGACGCTCTACTTTCGCGAAGAGGTGGGTTCGGTAGGCCTGGCGCCGCTGACATCCATGTTCTGGTACGGGGAAAACTCGGCTGAGCGGGGCTTCGCGGGATGGCGGCCCGAAGTGCATGATTCGGACGGCCTGCTGTTTCAGACCTGGAATGACGAGACGGTCTGGCGTCCGCTCTACAATCACCATGCGATTCGCTATTCCCACTACCTCGCGCCGGATGTGCGGGGCTTCGGTTTGTTCCAGCGGGACCGGGAATTTCATCACTACGAAGATCTCACCAATCCCTACCAGTTGACCCCATCCGCGTGGATCGAGCCGGTTGGAAAATGGGGAAAGGGAGCCATTCGATTGGTCGAGTTGCCGACTGACAACGAAGGCATCGACAACGTGGTCAGCTTTTTCGAGCCGGAAGAAAAACCGAAGGCCGGAGACTCCTTCACCTATGCCTATGATCTCGCCTTCGTGATGAAGGGTGAGGTGGAACTCTCTCGCGACCGGGTCGAAGCGACTCGCGTCGGCGTGGATCCGACCTATCCGGACACCCGCCGTTTCGCGATCGATTTCAACGGGCCCGCGCTTCAAACCCTGTCGGCCGATGCTCCGGTCTTTGCGGAGATCCGGTCGAGTGCCAATGGGTTTATCGATGAGAACCAGTGCTTCAAGAACGTGATGACCGGTGGCTGGCGGGTCGAGTTCAAGCTCGATACGGACGACGACAATGTGCAGCCCGTTGAGCTTCGCTGCTTTCTTAGAACCCATCCCGACAACCAAATCCTGACCGAGACATGGAGTTATCAGTGGAGCCCCTGAACCTGGCCGACGCTGGCGCAGACTGGATGACCTGTCGGCAATCGCTGGACGAATGGAACGATGCCTACCGTCGCGTGGAGGCGTATTTCCTCGCCCTACGGGTGGAGAACAAGTTGTTGCTTAGTTCTTTGGTTTTGAAAATTCTGGGCCGGGCAAATGATCGTTTCGAGAAGGAGCCGGACCGGTCTCCCGTGGAATTGGCGGCGGAGGAAACCGATCGCCTGCTGGTGGGTTGGTTTCGTCGCTTGCTGAATGAACCCGGCGCCGAACGCGAGGATCGGCTCTCGGCGCGTGGCCGGTTGGCCCTCCTGCTTGTCGAAACATCGGTTCCTTGGCAGCACTACATACTGACCGATCAACCCATGCCGGAGGACGAATTGGCGGCGATGCGTGATGCCTACCTCAAAGCCTCGCCGGATTTCATTTTCACCGAGATGCGTCCGAGAGAGATCGACCTCGGTATCGTCGACTCCGCCTCACGCGCGATGGAGCAACTCGGGAGGTGGCGAGTGGCGGTTTTCTGGGCGCTCTGGATCGGTTTTGGTTCGCTACTGGGACTTACGTTTTTCCTGACGCGATGAAACATCAACACGCTGAGCCACCTGTCAGAATTGACAAAGAGTCGCAGGGGAACGAGATCGTTCGCCGGTCGGTCTGGAGAATCTTTGTCTTCTTTTCCTTTGTCGTGGTGGTCACCGGTATCGGGGCTTACCTCATGGCGGACTATCTCTGGGCGCTCGGCTGGAACTTCGGGTCCGGCATTCTGTGGCTGTTGTTCACGGTGCTTTTCGGCTATCTCGCCTTCGGCTTTGCCCACGCCTTTTTCGGGTTCCTGGTGCGTCGTGCCGGCGTGAAAAGCGGTTCGATGCCGATGGATGTGGAGCGCGCGGCAGCCTGGTGGGCGCAGCCGGAGAAGTGTCCGCGAGTGGCCGTGGTTTTGCCCGTCTACAATGAGCCGATCGATCGTGTCTTCAACGGACTGAGAGCGATCTACGATTCGGTGATGCGGCAGCCTCAAGCCGAGGCGTTTGATTTCTTCATCCTGAGCGATTCCACCAAGCCCGACCAGTGGGTGGCGGAAGAAGCGGCGTGGGTGAAACTGTGCAAGGAACGAAATGCCCAGAACCGGATCTTCTACCGGCACCGGGAAGACAACATCGGCAAGAAAAGCGGCAACGTCGCCGATTTCTGCCGGACTTGGGGCGAGCACTATCGCTACATGGTCGTCCTCGATGCGGACAGTATCATGACCGGGGAAACGCTGGCCGAACTGGTCGCGCGCATGGAACTGAATCCGCGCGCGGGACTGATCCAGACGGCGCCGGCCATTGTTGGCGGCGAAACGATTTTTGGCCGGATGCAGCAATTTGCGAACCGATTCTACGGACCGCTTTTCATGGAAGGATTGGCCTTCTGGCAGGAATGGGGTGGCAATTTCTGGGGGCATAACGCGATTGTTCGATTGAAGCCATTCATGGAGCAGTGCGACCTGCCGGAACTGCCCGGTCGAAAGCCGTTTGGCGGACACATTCTCTCGCACGATTTCGTGGAGGCGGCCCTTTTGAGGCGAGCCGGTTGGGAAGTCTGGCTGGCGCAGGATCTTTCCGGAAGCTATGAAGAGGGGCCGCAGGGGATCATCGAGTCCGCGCAGCGCGATCGGCGCTGGTGCCAGGGAAATCTCCAGCACTCGATGCTGCTTTTTGCCCGTGGGCTTCGGGGCAAGTCGCGGGTGCACCTGGCCAACGGCATTCTCGGTTACGTTGCGTCGCCGCTTTGGCTCCTGTTCATGATCGTGGCTTGCGGACAGGTGGCCCAACGGGATCCGGCCGATTTTGTTTCGCCGAATTCGCTGGCCTCGGGAGCCTGGTTATTGGCGCTCACAGCCGGGCTTCTCTTTGGTCCGAAACTGCTCTGTCTGCTCGACATTGCGTTCGATCGGCAGCGAGCCTCTGGCTTCGGTGGGCGTCGGCGCGCGGTGATGAGCGCCTGCGCGGAGACGGCGTTGTCGGCTATCCTGGCACCGATCAACATGCTCTTTCATACCCACTTCGTGATGGCGAATCTCTTTGGCGGAACGGTCGGGTGGTCCGCTCAAACCCGAGGGGCCAAGGGCACCACCCTGGAGGAAGCGGTGGTCGTTCACTTACCCCATTTCGTCACCGCTTTGGTCGTGGGAATCGTGGCGGTAGCGATCAATCCCGTGCTTTTCTGGTGGCTCTCTCCGGTGCTCGCCGGACTTCTGCTCAGTGTGCCGCTTTCGGTTTGGACGAGCCGGGCCAAATCCGGAAGGGCGTTTCGGAACGAAGGGCTGTTCGTGACGCCCGAGGAAAAACAGCCGCCCCGTGAGGTGGCCGAAGCCTTGGCGCGCTCGGGAAATCCGGCTCCGCGCGTGGCCGGCATCATCGACGCGGTGCTCGATCCCTTCCTCAATGCCGTGCATGTCTCCCTGCTTCGGCGGGCTCATCGGCGATGGCTCTACGGGCGGGAAGTCTTTGGTGTGTACCCGGCAAAAGTGCGGCTCGGTCGGATCGGTGAAACGAATCAACGACGGGCGCTGGCGGAACGTTTGCTCCGCGAGGGGCCGGGCTCGCTGGAAATTGGCGAGCGATTCACGATTCTTTCCGATATCGAAAACATGCTCTGGATGCATCGTCAGGCCTGGCTCCGCCCGGTCAGTGAGTTGGCCCCGGAGTGGCACGAGGCGATCCGCCAGAAATCGGCGGCGGTGTAGAGCGGTCAATCTCTCGCTGGTTCACCGATCTCGCCATCCGATTCAAATCAATCGATTTCGGCGACCGTCTCACATTCGAGCGAATCATTCAGCGCTTCGGAGTCTTCGATGACATCTGGCGTTATTTGTTGGCGTGCTTTGGCCAGCAATTGTTTCCGCCAAGCCTCGAACGTCACCGAATCGTTATCGGCATTCGATGGCTCGAGAGCGTCAGATTTAAAATGAATCGCAACCGCGGGCATGGGAATTGTGGTTATTGCAACACACCTTTCACCAGTGTGCTGGCTACATAAAAGATGGTCGCATTTTTGCCAATGCTCTCACCGTTGATACTAGAAGGAAAAAACCGGTCATCATCAACTGATTCTCTTGGAATTCTTGATAACCTGCCGTTGTATATATTTGCTTTTCGATACTCGTTCTGAGTCGACGCATTTGACGGACCTAATTAAGGCGGAGGGATTCGTTCATTCAAGAGCCGGATCTCAGAGATCGGACACCGGAATCCGGAGTGTGAGCCGGGTGTCGGAACTTCCGCTTGGAGGTTCGGGGTGATGGAGGAAAAACTCGGCGACCCGGACTTTGGAATCGGCGGGTGGGGTCGCTCGAAAATGCGCTGCCATGCCCGCGAGCGGCTCCAGTATTTCCAGCTTCCAGCCGGGAGGAGGCTCCAGCTTCATGGAAAAGTCGAAGTTGCGGTCGCCAACCACGGCGAGGTCGATTGCCTTTCTCGGTTGCCGGGTGTCGAGAGGGGAAATCAAGTCCAGTTTTGAGGAGGGGAGCGTTTCCGGTAGCCGAGCGTTTTCCGTCCGAAACTCGAGCAATATCGGGTTTTCATCCAGAGTGATTTCGTAGTGACCTTTTTCGGAGGCGAGGGTGAAATTTCTACCGTCGATGAGGGTTGCGCGCATGAGGTGAGTCTCTGGAAGTTCCAAGGATACGCTCGCGCGACTTTTTTCTTTCCAGGCGATGATCAGGTTCCGCTCCTCATCGTCCCGAAAGAGGAACAGATGCAGGCCGTCCCGATAGAGCTTCTCTTCCACAAAACGCTTCGCGCCAATGCCGTTGACCGCGTGGTAGAGGGCGACGGCGTCGAGGCGCGGGTTGTAGCGGCGGAAACGGGAGTCGAACACGTTGTGGGAATCGCCCGACGACCCGAAGCTGGTGCCCTCGGGATCGGGGTAGAGGAATCCGAACCAGGAAACGTTTTCCCCGCCGGCGGCGAAGAAGCTGGCAAACTTGCGATGGACTTCCGACGCCACCCGGAGACGCGGCATGCCCTGGCTGTTGAGACCGAGTTCGGTCGACCAGATCGGTTTCACGCAGTCGTATTTTTTCTGAAGGGCGCGGTAGGCTTCGATCTGACCGCGGACACCCTCGGCGTCCTCGTATTTGTGGAAATCGAAGGCGTCGCAGAATTCACCGTAGCCGTTGGCGAAGTATTCCTCGTTCGGCTCCACCGAAGTCGCGAGCACCGGGATTTCGGGATCGAAATCTTTCACCGTTTCGTAGAGTGCTCGGTAGGCGGCGACATTTCGTTTCACGACCTCGCCCGTGCCATGGGGCTCGTTGCCGAGGTTGATGATGAGGGGGCGCTCGTCGCCGTAGGCCTCGAGAAACTTCTTCATTCCCTCCCTCAATGCCTCCTCACTCCACGCCTCGGATCCGCGCTCGACCTGCGTGGCCGGCGTGGTCGTCAGCCATCCCATGCCCAGTTCGCGGACCAGTTCGAGCTGGGGAGCGTGCGGTTCGTGGGGCGGTTTCGACGACCAACCGCCCCAGAGCCCACAGATGCGAATGCCGAGTCGATGGGTGAGCCGAATGTATTCCTCGATCCGGTTGTCCCAGTTGCGGGCGGTGAAGGGGATGGCTTCCGGCGGGTAGGCATTGGTGGGTGCCTCGGGGAGAATGGCGAGGCCACAGTGGTTCGCGAACGCGGGTTCGTTTTCCGAGTTCACCTCCGCATGAAACTCGTAGTAACGTCCCATTTCCATGGGTAGTCCGGAAAGGTCGACCGTGGCCAGGTAGATGAACTTGCCGTCCCGCGTCTCCGGGTTCCCCAGTTCGATGATCGAAGGCGCGTCCTGCTCGGCTCCCCAGTAGTCGCGCAACGACCAAGTCAAAGCCGGCGATTTTCCCGTCAGCGGCTTTCGGCAGATCAGCTCGATCACCACTTTCCGGGGATCCTCGGGATAGAGCAGGTTTCCGAGTTGCGCCGTCGAAAAGAGCAGGCGTTCCACCCGGGCGACCCGGAGCGGTGCGGGAGAGAGTGGCGAAATGGACAGGTCATCGAACGCGACGGTTCCCCAGGTCTTTTTCAACTCGACACGAAGACGCCCCGTGGCGACTCCCGTCGGCGCGTCGATCGGAATCTCCAGAATCTCCCAGCCGTCGGTTCTGCCATGGCGTTCTGCCACCGGCAGGGAGGCGAGTTCGTGTCCGGCCGCATCGTCGCACCGGAGAGAGATGGCGGCCTGGTAGGAATTGTCGGGCGATTCGAGATCGGCTCGAAACCGGAGGCGCACCAGCCAGCGACCGGGTTCCAGGGGAATCGGCGCCGTGGTGACCGATGCCGGCTTTTCCCGGTCATCGATCGTCCGCGCAATTTCCAGCGTTCCGCTCGCGATCGAAACATTCCCTTCGGTCGCCCAATCGCTCGGGAGAGCTTCCGTTTCGAAACGTTCCATGAGCACCGGTTCCTGGCTGAAAACCGGCAGCGTCATCTCGGCGTCGATGTTTTTCAGTTCGAGCACCGGCTGTTTGGATTCCGCCGAGCCGTTGGTTACGGAAAGGACCATGCCGCTTGCGGGCCCGTGCCAATGGCCGTCGTTGGCGCCGCCCCAGTGCTCGCCGCCGGCGAAGCTTTCCGGCTCGATTTTGACCTCGTGCCAGTTCCCGTCCGCGACGATCGGGAACCCGCGGCGCTGGTGGGTCTGCCCGGTGCTGTCGCTGAGTTGGACAGTGATCGATTTCGCGTTTTCCGAGCGCGCCTCGAAGCGGATCGCCCCCAGGTCCGCGGCCTGGAAATCATCGAGTTTTCTCACCATGGCGCAGTAGGCGCCTCCACCGGTGAAATCACCCCGGAGGACGAAGCGAGACGAGCCGTCTTCGTTTGTCTCCGTGGTCAATCCTCCGGACGCTCCCGGGAATTCCTGGCCCCGGCTGAATCGCCAGTCGTGGAATCCGTTCGCCACCTCGTCGAGTTGAACATTTTCGGATACCTCGGCTCCGGCGACCGGTCGCGGTTCCGGCTGGATGACGAGATCGCGAAACCAAAGGGAGCGCACCGCGTTTTCGCCGCCCTTGGAGAGGAGCAGGCAGACGTAGGTCGCCGGGCCGTGCCAGTTCCCATCCTTGGCGCCGCCCCAGGATTCGTAGCGGACGATGTGGGTGAGGGCTCCGGATTTTCCCCGCTCCGCGAAGAAGGTTTTCAGTGGCAGCGAAACCTGTTGCCACTCGGCGGTGGGATCGATGCTGAGAACGATCTGGTGCGTCTGACCACTGGCATCACCCAGCCGGAGGGTGAACTGCGAGGCTTCCTCGGCCTTGGCGAAAAACGAAAGTTCCCGGACGGACACTTCGTCGAGCCGGCGCATCGCCTGGACGTAACCACCGCCGTTCGTGAAATCACCGACGATCTTGAGAGCATCCTCCCCGCGTGGTCCGGCCCCGGGGGCGGCGAGCAGTTCCCCGGTCGCTCCGGGAAATTCCCGGCCGTTGTCGAATGACCAGCCGGCGGTGGGATCGGTGGAATCGATCAGGGAGATCGGTTCGTCCGCGGGCGTGTCCGATGAGCCAAACAGCAGGCAGGCGACAGCGAGGCCGATTCCCGGGAGCGCCGTATTCGTTCGGAGAAAAGGGAAATTCATCCGCCCGAGCATACCGGTGCGATGGCGGGGCGCAAGGTCGTCGTCCCTGGGCGATCGACTCAACCCTGTTGGGTCGGCGATTCAACAGGGTTGAATGCGGGCGCGTCAGATTGGGCGGGCATTGGGGTTTTTCCTTTACCAAAATAGATGAGCCATGTTAGAAGCGTCTTTTCCAACCCACTCAGACTCATGGCAAAGTGCGACTACTGCGGAACCTCGATTCTTTTCGGTGGAGTCAAAGATGGCGATCTTCGATTCTGTAATGACCAGTGTCACGCGGGCGGGCAACTGCTGGCAATCGCCCAACAGATTCCACCAGACCTTCTTGAGGAGACGGTGCGGGAGACGCATCAGGGTAACTGCCCCAAATGCCGGGGGCGAGGACCGGTCGATGTGCACACGTCGCACCGGGTCTGGTCGGCGCTGTTGCTGACCAACTGGAGCAGCCGGCCTCAGGTCTGCTGCCGGTCCTGTGGGGTGAAGAGCAAATTGGGCGACATGGTTTTCTCGGGAGTTCTCGGCTGGTGGGGTTTTCCCTGGGGAATCATCGTCACCCCCGTCCAGATCATTCGAAATTTCTTCGGCATGTTCGGAGGGCCGGATCCGGCCCGCCCGTCGAAAGAACTCGAACACTTCGTCAGGCTGATGATCGCCGAAAACGCCGCCCGGCAGGCCGCCGTGACCCAGTCGCCGACGGCATCCGGTGAAACGTCCGAGTGAGTCGCCGAGGCGATTTCCTCACTTCGCCGGCACGGCGTTCCAGACCTTGATGTCGTCGAACCAGCCACTCTGCCCGGCCACGCCGAGCTCGATCTTCGACTTGGTCTCGTGACCGATGCCGGGTGACTTGAGGAAAGCGACCGCCTTGCCGTCGATGGTGACCCGCATTTCATCACCGACGGTTTCCACGACCACGGTGTAGGTCTTGCCGGCTTCCAGATCGACCGGGAAAGTGGCCGTCTTGCCCGCCATCCGCTTGGCCACCTCGTCCTTCTTGCTGGGATCCAGTTTCATGGCCTTGATCTCCTCGTTCTGGGTGCCCTCGCGCTCGTCGAGGATCGTGACCTTGTCGAGCCGGACTTGGGCGCGGCAGAGGTGACCGTAGTGGGAACCGGTGTATTGGCGGTCGTCGAACTCGACGTCCATCATGCTGCATCCGTCGAAACGCATCGTCACCTCGACGACACTGTCCTTGGTCGGCAATTCGAGCCCGTAGACGGCGGCGTGGGCCTTGATCACCGATTTGCCGTCTTTCGATGGCATGTCCTTGACTCGGGTCTGGGTTCCTTTGAGGGCGCCGTCTTCAAACGCGAAGGTGTCGACGACCCGATGCCATTTTGAGTCGTGTTCGCTGCTGTCGAAGTTGTCGGAGAAGAGCAGTTCCTTCTTTTCCGCGATGGATCGCGAGGGAATCCGGGGAGCGTCGGCCGCCAGGGAAGAGAAGGCGACGAGGGAAAGAGCGATGACGAGTGGGCGCATGGTTTTCTGGGGGGGTAGAGGTGGTTTTACGGAATCTCGGCTTCGGCTTCTTCCAGTCAACTTCGACGATGGGGACGGAATGAAGCCACGGGACTCATACCAATTCAGAATAAGATCTGGGCGATTTGCGAGGTCTGCGGACTTCGGTGCGAGGCGCGGTGAGGAAAGGTAGCGAGCTACCTGACCGAGCCGGAACGAAGCATCCGTAGGGCGCGGGGCCGCATCTTCGGAACCAACCGAAGGCATGCTTTCACCCTTTATACTCCTTCAATCGGCCAGAGGTTATTTTGATTTGGTATCACGCCACCTTTCGGTTCGCGTTGATCCCGACAGCGGCGAGACCGGCGAGTAGGTAGCCGGCTGAGAATAGGAGGAAGGCCTCGTGCCAGTCGCCGTTGCCGTCCCATTTCTCCAGGACGAGGGGGACCAGCAGGGGCGTGGTGGCGGCGCCGAAGTTGCCCCACATGTTTCCCCAGCCGAAGACGGCGGCGGTGTTCCGGCCCCCGACATCCTGCATGTAGGCCCAGATGGCGGGTACGCTCATGTCGGTGACGAAGGCGACCAGCGAAGCGGCGGCGATGAAGGCCCAGGCGGATTCGAGTCGGAGGCAGGTGAGGTAGGCGGCGAGGGCGATGGCGTAGCAGAGGATGAGAGGGAGCGATCGTCCCCAGCGAACGCCGAGCTTTCGGGTCGAGAAATCCGTCAGCGGCCCGCCGCAGAGCATGCCGACGATTCCTGCGAAAAGGACGGTGGTGGACATGAGGCCGCCGACTTTGGGATCGACGCCTTTCACGTCCTGGAGATAGGTCGGCAGCCAGGTGACGAGGAAGACCCAGCCGATGTTGATGCCGAACTGAAGTGCGCACATCAGCCACATGGTGCCGCTGCGAACGAGTGGCAGGAGGGGTGGAAAGGAGGGGAGGTCGGAGTGCGAGTGTGATTCCGTGTCGCCTTCGGTGATCAGGCTTCGCTCGGCCTGGTTCACTCGGCTGTGTTCGCCGGGAGAATTCCGGAAGACGCTCCAGAACAGCAACGCCACCAGCAGGCCCGAACTCCCGTAGAGAACCAGCACCCAGCGCCAACCGAGATGGTCCCGCAGCAACCAGGCCGTGAGGATCGGAGCGATCGCTCCTCCGAGTCGCCCGCCGAAAGAGACGATGCTGCTGGCGGTGCCGCGGGTTCGCAACGGGGTCCATCGCTTGATGAGGCTGCCGGCGGTGGGGTAACACCCCGCCTGTGCCACGCCGAAAATCACCCTCGCCGCGATCAGCATGACGAAACCGGTGGCCAGCCCAGTGAGTGCGGTGCAGGCCGACCAGAGCACGATGTAGCTCGGGAGCATGCGCCGTGCGCCGAAGCGGTCCGAGAGCCAGCCGGCCGGCACCTGGGCCAGGGCGTAGGCGAAGAAGAAGGCCGAGAGGACGGCCCCGGTTTGTTGCGGAGAGAGTTCGAGTTCGGTCTTGAAGGAATCGAGCTTGGCGATTTCCGCGATGCAGATGCGATCCAGATAGAGCAACACCGCCGCCAGGGTGGTGACACCGATGACCTGGTGGCGCACACCGGTCGGTGCGGCATTCTCGGGAATCTCAGGCATCGCTCCGACGGTGGCGGTTCTCTCCGGGCTGGAACAGGCTCGGGAGCAGGGCGGTGCCGAGCCCGGGATCCGTCGGGGCGAGGAGGCGACCGTTTTCGATCCGCGGCTGGCGGTCGATGAGCCGCTCGTAAAAGGTTCGGATGTGGGCGCGCACGGTTTCCTGGAAGACCACGTTGGTGGAGGCGACCGAGCAGTGGAGACCGGAAAACAGCGTCAGCGGCCCGGTGCAATCGTGCATGGTGGCGGGCACGTTGAAGGCCTGGGCGAGATCGATGAGTCTTCGGGTTTCGCTGATCCCGCCCGCCCAGGTGGGATCGATCATGACATAGTCGGCGGCCTGGGCCTCGAGGAGGGGCAGGTAGGAAGCGCGGCCGAGCAGCATCTCGCTGGCGGCGACGGGCATGCCCGACTGGCGGCGGAAATCGGCCAGGGTGCGGACGTTGTCGACGCGGAGGGTGTCCTCCAGCCAGAGGGGGCGAATTTCCTTCAAGGCTTCCGCGAGGCGGAGCGCGGAGGGCAGCTGAAAGAAGGCGTGACCTTCGATCATGATCTCGATCCGGTCCCCGACCCGTTCGCGGATTTCCCGAAGGGGTTTCATGCCCGCCTCGATGTCGGAAGGCGAGAGGTAGAGTCCGCCGTTTTCGTGCACGAAACGATCGAAAGGCCAGAGCTTCATTCCGGGGATGCCTTCCGAGATCAATTCCTCCGCCAGGTCGCCGGCGGCGTGAAACGAGGCCCAGTTGTCCTGGAGCGGTCCGGGCGAACCCTCGTCGCCATAGCCTGGCCAACCGGGATGAGCATTGGCAGGGGGCGCCTCTCCCTTCACCGCACCGTAGCCGGGGCCGCCGCAGGTATTGTAGATATGGACTCTCTCCTGGGCGGCACCGCCGAGCAGTTTCCAGATCGGCTGACCACAGACCTGTCCAAGGATGTCCCAGAGGGCGACGTCGACCGCGGAGAGGGCCCGCATTTCCGCGCCCGGATGACCGAAGGCCGTGCAGCGCTCGTAGAGAAAACGCCAGTGCGATTCGATGTCGGTCGCCTCGGCGCCAAGGAGGCGTTCCGCCATCCAGTCGTGGATCAGGGCCTCGATGGCATGAGGCGTGTAATAGGTTTCGCCGCAGCCGACGATGCCCTCGTCGGTGTGTACCCGGACGAGGATGAGATTGGGCATGACATCCGCGGGAATCGCGGTCTCGATGGCGGTGATGCGTGGCATGGAAGTGAGGGGGGCGTTTTCAAGTTCCGTGGAGCAGGCCGCGAATGTAGCCGTAGGCGAAGAGCCGCCCGAGCATGGTGTAGCCGGGTTCGCCATCGTCCTCGCCCTCCAGTTGCGGGACGTGGTCGGGGCGGATGGGCCCCTCGAAACCGAGCGCTTTCAGGTGACGAATGACCTCGGCCATGTCCGTGGGGCCGTTGTCGTGAAAGGTTTCGGCGAAAGCCTCGGCGGTGCCGCGCACGTCACGGAAATGGACGTAGCCGATGCGATCGCCGAGCCGGCGAAGGGCGTCGGGAATATCGACGCCCATGGTGACGAAAGTACCGAGACAGAAACAGATCGCGTTCCGCGGGCTGGAGTCGAGGGCGAGGAGGCGTTCGAAGTTTTCCACCGAGTTCATGATGCGTGCCTTTCCCAGGAACTCGGGCAGGGGTGGGTCGTCGGGATGCATCGCAAGAGTGACACCGGCTTTTTCGGCGACGGGAATCACTTCGGCGAGGAACGCCTCGAGGTTTTTCCACAGATCGTCGGCGGTGACCGTGCCTTCGGCGATTTTCCGCGGAGCGATGGTGTCGTCGGCGTGGTCGAGCG
>JAGRPB010000081.1:20567-23983 GCA_020439945.1 Verrucomicrobiia bacterium | reverse complement strand
GGTGGAGGATGGAGAAACCCGCCTCCTCCAGAAGGTGGGGGTAGTTGTGGGAAAAGGCCATCTCACGTCCGTAGACGAAGGAGTTCTCTTCCCGGGCGAGATCGTGGTCGACGCCGATGGTCTCGATGAGCATGAAGATCGCCGGGGAAGACCTTGAGGCAATGCACCGGAACAGCGCCGCCACCTCCTCCTCCAGGAAGTATTCCAGGACACCACCGTTGGTGAGGAAGATGCTCCCCGGAGAGGCGTTTCGGGGAATCCATTCGGTGGCATCGGCGGCGTGAAACTCGAGTTTTGAATCTGGATAGGTGTTTCGATTCGTTTCCATCTGGTCCTCTCCCAGATCGATGCCGACGAATTGCTGTAACTCAGGAAAGCGCTCGGCGAGGTAGGCGAGGACCTGGCCACCCCCGCATCCGATTTCGTAGATCCTGTCGAATTCTTGCCGGGTGGACAGGGACTCGAGGTGCCGTTCGAGGTGGTCGATGACCTCGACGTCGCACCCGAGGAACATGCGCTCGAATCGATCGTCCCACGATTCACTGAACTCCGAGGCATACTGTCCCCAGTAGTGAGAGAGAAATTCACGGAGGCGTGGGTGATCGCCATCGAGGAAGGCTCGGGCGAGCAGACCGTTTCGGGCCAGGGCATCAAGCCGTCCAGATGAACTACTGAACAAGCTCCGTGGTGGTCGAGTTGCCAAAAATGGCATCACGGTGATGGCCAGGATTCCCACGGCCAATTTCACCTGTTTGGAGAGTGGAAAGTCGGAAAACTTCCGGCGTACGCTGTTTTCTTTGTCCGGTTCCATGTCTGTTTTGTCTGGGCTGGAGCGTGAAGAGAACGATTCTCAGGAGGTCTTTGGCGACGACGAATCACGAAGGGATCGCAGAAAGAACCGCTCGCCCACGAAAACAACGGCCAGTCCGATCACGGACGCCCAGATCACCAGGAGGTCCGACTGCATCTTCACCCAGACGAAGGCGCCGAGGATGAGGAGGTCGAGCACGATTGCCGTGATCAGGATTGCCGTTTTCGCTTCGACCTCTTCACGGAGATGGCGAAGAACCCCCCAGTGAATGGCGATGTCCATGACGAGGTAGAAGATGGCTCCGAGGGAGGCGATTCTGCCCAGGTCGAAGAAGACTGCCAGTAGCATCGCCAGGACGATGGTGTAGACGAGGGTATGCTTCTGAATGCTGCCGGGCATGCCGAAGTGGCGGTGGGGGACCAGTTTCATTTCGGTGAGCATCGCCAGCATGCGGGATACCGCGAAGACGCTGGCGATCACTCCGGAGACGGTCGCCACGATGGCGAATCCCACCGTGACCCAGAGACCATAGGTACCGAAAGCTGGCCGGGCCGCCTCCGCCAGCGCATAGTCCTTTGCTTCGATGATCTCGTCGATCGAAAGGTTGCCTCCCACTGCCAGCGTGACCATCAGGTAGAGCACGAGGCAGAGACCGATGGAGATCACGATGGCTCTGCCGACGTTTCGGTGGGGATTCTCGATCTCTCCGCCACTGTTGGTGATCGTGGTGAAGCCCTTGAAGGCGAGAATTCCCAACGCCACCGCACCGAGGAACCCGGTCCACGGTCCTTCTCCCTTCTCCTCCGAGACGAGGGAAACGCTTTCGAAGGTGAAGCCGGAGGCCCAGAGCCCTCCGATGGCGAGAACCACCAGCCCGCCGATCTTTACGAAGGCCATGACGAAGGAAAAGGTCTGGATGAACTGGTTGCTCAGGATATTGACGAGGAAAGCGAACGCCAGCAATGCGACCGCCAGTCCCGGGACCAACCACGGATTTCCGCTCGCATCGAAGGGCTGTAGTACGTAGGTGGAGAAGGTTCGCGCCACCAGGCTCTCGTTGATGACCATCGAGAAGTACATCAGGAGAGCGCAGGCCCCGGTCATGGTGGTCTTTCCGTAGGCTTTCTTGAGAAACATGGCGATGCCACCCGCTGAGGGGTAGGCATTCGACATCTTCACGTAGGAATAGGCGCTGAAACCGGCGACGACGGCCGCTGCCAGGAAAGCGAGCGGAAACAGTTCACCGGCGAGTTCGGCCACCTGGCCGGTCAGGGCGAAGATCCCGGCTCCGATCATGACCCCGGTGCCCATCGATACCGCGCCCGTCAGGGAGAGGCTGCCCTCCTCGTAGTGCGTAGCGTGATCGTCGTGATCTTGGTGTGCCATAAAATGGGGGGGCTTTTTCGGGTCCCTTCGATCGGCCTTAGAAGCGAACGGTCAAGCCGCCGCCGACCCCGAATTCGGAGTGGTAGCTGCCGGTGATCGACAGTTCCTTGCTGACGACGTATTCCAGTCCAGCCGCCCACTCGTAGTCGAGCCGCGTGTCATATTGGAATTCTCCGAAGAGGTGGAGACGGTCGGTGAGCGGGTAGGCTTTCTCGGCGATGAAGCGGAATTCACCCTCGGTATCGACCCAGCCGGTGACCCCGATCAGGAGAGGAAGGGGATAGCGAAATCCGAAAATGCCGCGGCCATCCGGATAGGCTTCATTGTTGGAGAGCTGGGCGCCGGCAAAGAGACTGAGGAAACGGTTGTGGAAATAGTTCCCGAGCAGATCGATCTCGTATTCGGTCTCGGGGACATTGCCCCAACCAATTTCCCAATCCACCAGACCGGAGTATCGAATCCCGGCGATCTCGAAATAGCCTTCGGTCATGTGCGACAGGAAATCCCCTGAGCCATAAACATAGGGATCCAGCTCGAAGAGCTCGTGACGGACGGACTGGGTATCCGGGTCGGGCGTGAAGCTTTCATATTCCACCACCCGGGCCATGCCGTTGTGCATGTGGTAGAGGAGATGGCAGTGGAAAAACCAATCGCCGACTTCACTGGCCTCGAACTCGAAGACAGTGGTAGCCATCGGCATGACGGTCACCGTGTGTTTGAGCGGAGAGCGATCGCCCTGCCCGTTGATCACCCGGAAAAACTGGCCGTGCAGATGCATCGGGTGATACATCATGGTCCGATTGATCATCACGAATCGAACCACCTCGCCTTTGCGGATGTGGATTTGGTCGTCCTCGTGGAGGGCCTTGTTATTCAGAAACCAGACATAGCGCTCCATGTCTCCGTCAAGCGTCAGCCGGATTTCGCGAACCGGCTTCGACGGGTCCGGAGCCGTGGAATGAATGGCCCGCAGTTTGGGGTAAGGAGGCAGAGGACGCTTGGCATTCATCCCATCGACCACCATCTCGCGCCCGTTCTTGAAAAGGTCCCCCTCGATGGGGCCGCCCATGGTGGGACCCATCTGCATGTCCATCCCGCCGCCGTGGCCCATCTCCTCGTGGCCCATCCCTGCGCCTACCGTTTCCGAGGGCAGGGTCATGCCCATTTCGGGACCTGGTTTCTCCTCACGGGGCGGCTGACCGGCGAGTCCGGTGTTGAG
>JAGRPB010000081.1:0-20557 GCA_020439945.1 Verrucomicrobiia bacterium | reverse complement strand
TCTTCACCTTCATCCCGCCATCGTTGTCCATGCCTTTCATGCCGACCATTCCGCCGTGATCCATCCCGCCCATGTTCATCGTCATGGTCGGCGAGTCGAACATGCCATCATCGACCTTGCGGTCGGGCATCCCCATGGTGCCGGCCGGGGTGAACGCGAAGACCTTGTCGAGCGTCGGCTTGCCCATGGCATGGTAGAGATTGGGTACTGGCACATCGGGGGCGGTATGTCGTTCGCCGTCACGGTCGCCGATCCAGATCGAGGCGTGCCCGGTCGCATCGTGCGAAGTGGCCCGGTATTCCCAAGCTCCGCCCCCCTCCGGCACCCGGACGAGAACATCGTAGGTCTCGGCAACGCCCATGAGCAGCCTGTCATGCTTCACCGGTTCCACGGGCTGGCCATCTGCCGAGACAATCGTCATCGGGCCTCCCGAGAACTCACCGTAGAAGAACGTGGTCGATGAACCGTCGATCAACCGCAGGCGCACGATATCGCCGGGATCAGCCTCCACGAACATCTCCGGATTCCCGTTGGCTAGAAATCGCTCGTAGTAGACATCGGAAATATCCATCTCCGGCATACGGACCAGTTCCCGCTGGAAGTAGTCGCCGAGAAGTCCATACTTCGCCCCCTCGAGCAGGCTGATCGCGCTGCCCTTCTTGATCGAGTAATACTCACTCCCCCGACGCAGGGTGCGAGCGATCTCGTGGGTGCTCTCGTCACTCCAGTCGGATAGGACCACGGGGACATCACGGTCGACCCGGTGCAGCGCCTTGCGGGGGTGAATCACGATCGCCCCGTAGAGGCCCTTCTGCTCCTGGAGTCCGGAATGGGAATGGTACCAGTAGGTGCCGGACTGCCGGATCGGGAAGCGATAGGTAAAGGTGGTTCCCGGCTCGATCGGCGGAAACGAAACGAAGGGTACGCCATCCATACCTGGAGGGACCAACAGGCCGTGCCAGTGAATCGAGGTCGGGACGTCCAGCTCGTTACGAACTCGAAGCACGGCGTCATCTCCCTCGGTAAACTCGATGACCGGGCCAGGTATCCCTCCATTGATGGTGATGGCGGGGCGGACTTCACCGGTGAAGTTGACCTTTTCCCTGGCGATGGTGAGATCGTACTCGACGGTCTCCGCGGAGAGGAGGTGGGGAAAGGTGAAGAGAAGGGTGCAGCAGAAGGTCCAAGGCAGGACGATTTTTTTTATCATATCGACGCGATCATTTGGTATTCGAGAGAAAGAGTTGGAAGGGGTCAGTAGAATACGGAAAAGCCCGATCCGGGCTGAAAGGTTGCGGTTGCCATGCTCCAAGGAGGGACACCTTCCTGGAGACCGGTGGTGTCGGTCGGAGTTCCGTCGGGGAGAAAGACCCGCCACTCGACGCGTCCGGGGGCTCCCCATCCACCCGGCACCATCCAGACGAGGAGCAGGTTCCCGGCTTCGTCGATGGCGAGGGAGGGATGTTTTTGCCCCTTGTGTGGGTGCCCCTCGGGAGAAATCGCCGTATCGATGGGCGCCCCCGTCCGGGAGTCGATCCCCTGGAAGTACACTCGATCCCGGGATTCCCAGGCGATGGCCAGTCGATCATCGCTGGCGGCGAAGGCGGCTGATGACATCGGACAACGGTTGATGTTCCAGGCATCGATCTTGTGGCCAGAAAACGTTCCATCGATGCCCGATTGCCGGGAAAGGAGGTAGATATCGCGTTGGGAGGGGCTCTCGGCTGACCGGAAGAGGACGAACGACGTCCCGGTCGGCAGGGAGAAGGACTTCAACCCGCAGCAGCCACAGGCACCTACCTTCCCGTCCCACGCGATCCGCTCGGGAGAGAAGACAGCTCCGTCATCGGTGGAGGAAGCAACCCAGACGCCCCGTTGGTCCTCCCCGACGGCCCCTGGTCGCTCCGGGGCGTGCCAGAAGACGTGAACGTTTCCCTCGGCATCGGCCGCGACCGATCCGCCTCCATCCAGCCCCTGGGCCGACGTGATCAAGTTTCGTTCCGGTTCGAAGGTCTTTCCGCCATCCGTCGATCGGCTGTAGAGCATGGGAGCCTCCGCCGGCTTCGCACCCGACGCGAGCGTCTCTCCCGAGCCCATCCAGCTCACGTGAACGATGCCTTGGCGTCCGATCGCCAGTTGTCCACCCCGGATGGTCCCCATGGCGATCGCGGCTCCCGGTGTTTCATTGACTTGGACCGGAGGTCGGAAGGCCCGCTCGCCCCGGAGGCGAACGGTGTGAAATAGGTTTCCTGCCCTGGGATCGCCCCGGAAATAGAGCAGGTGAAGGTTTCCCTCATGATCGACCGCTGCCTGCGACTGGATCCCCTCCCAGGGAACCCTTTCAACGCTGACCTCCGGGGCGGATTGGAGGGAAGGGAGAGTCAGCCCGAACACCAAGGCGAGGAGGACGGGGCGCCCTGCGGAGATCCGGAAAGCGCTCAGCGATTTTCCGGCAGGGCTCATCTTCGGCAAGTGAGAGGGGAGCGACACGGTCAAGGCGTTGGCTGAGAGTGGCCGATATCTATCCTCCGCAATCTGAGGGCATTGGCAATGACGGAGACGGAGCTGAAACTCATGGCAGCCCCGGCGATCATCGGGCTGAGCAGGATCCCGAAGAAGGGGTAGAGTACTCCCGCCGCGACGGGCACGCCGACCGCGTTGTAGATGAACGCGAAGAAGAGGTTCTGACGGATGTTCCGCATGGTGGCCCGGCTGATTCGGATGGCCTTGGCGATCCCGAGAAGGTCCCCCTTGACCAGCGTGATTCCGGCGCTCTCGATAGCCACGTCCGTTCCCGTTCCCATGGCGATGCCGACGTCGGAAGCGGCCAGGGCGGGAGCATCATTGATCCCGTCGCCGGCCATGGCGACCACCGCTCCCTGCGATTGCAGCTTCCTGACGATCTCGTGCTTGTCCTGGGGCGCCACTTCAGGATAGACCTCGTCGATCCCGAGCTCGGAGGCCACCGCTTCCGCAGTGTGACGGTTGTCACCGGTGCACATGATGACCTTCAGACCCATGGCGTGGAGGGTGCGGATCGCCTCGTGGGTGCTCTCCTTGATCGGATCGGCGATGGCGATGATCCCGGCCGTCGCGTCGTCGGAGGAGATCCAGACCACGGTGTTGGCCTTTTCTTGGAGCGCCTGCGCCAGCTCCGAGAGTTCCCCACCAGTCGCTATGCCCGACTCGACGAGAAATTTCTGCTTCCCCACCCGGATCGTCTTTCCTTCCACCCGGCCGGTGACCCCTCCGCCGGTGGTCGACTCGAACTCGTCGGCTTCGGCGGGTTCCAGACCCGTCTCCTCGGCATGTTCGACAATGGCTCTCGCCAGTGGGTGCTCGCTTTGTCGTTCCAGCGCGGCGACGAGCCTGAGTAGTTCCGATTCGTCGTATCCGGACGTCGTGTGAATCGCGGTGACGCGAGGCTTTCCGGCAGTGAGCGTGCCGGTCTTGTCGGTAATCAGGTGGGTGACCTTTTCGGTGGTCTCGATGGCCTCCGCATTCTTGACGAGAATACCTGTCTGTGCCGCTCGTCCCACTCCCACCATGATCGACATCGGGGTTGCCAGGCCGAGGGCACAGGGGCAGGCAATGATGAGCACCGAAACGGCCACGACCAGGGCGTAGGCCATCGCTGGTGCCGGTCCGAAGAACGCCCAAACGAGGAAGGCCACGATGGCAATGCCGATGACGATCGGCACGAAGACTCCCGCCACGGAATCGGCCAGCTTCTGGATGGGCGCCCGACTACGCTGTGCCTCGGCCACCATGTGGACGATCTGGCTGAGCATGGTTTCCGAACCCACCTTCTCGGCCCGCATCACGAAGGAGCCGGTCTGGTTGACGGTGGCGCCGATCACGGAATCGCCCTCGGCCTTCTTGGCCGGCATCGGTTCACCGGTGATCATCGATTCGTCGACGTTGCTTCGACCCTCGGTGATGACACCATCGAGCGGAATCTTCTCGCCGGGCCGGACCCGAAGCAGGTCGCCCTTCTCGATCACTTCCACCGGCACCTCCTCCTCGTTGCCGTCGCGAAGACGATGGGCCGTCTTCGCGGCCAGGTTGAGCAGTTCACGGATGGCCCGGCCCGTGCGACTGCGAGCCTTGGCTTCGAGGAGTTGGCCCAGCAGGACGAGGACCGTAATCACTGCCGCCGCCTCGAAGTAGAGACCGACCTCGCCTTCGCGGCGAAAGGATTCCGGAAAAATCCCGGGGGCGATCACGGCGACCGCACTGTAGAGAAAGGCCGCACCGACCCCTGTCGCAATCAGGGTGAACATGTTCAGGTTCCGGGTCTTGATCGAGCGCCACGCCTTGGTGAAGAACATGCCTCCCGCCCAGAACACCACCGGGGTGGTAAGGAGCAGCTCGATCCACTTGGAGATGCTTTTGGGAACGAGCTTCTCCACGTCGAATCCGGGGATCCAGTGCCCCATCGCGATCACGAGGACCGGCACGGTAAGGGCGCCGGCGATCCAGAATTTTCTCGAGAGGGAACGGATTTCGGAATCATCTTCCTCGTCCCCTCCACCGACCGTCTTGGGCTCGAGCGGCATCCCGCAAATGGGGCAATCTCCGGGGTGATCCTGTTCGATCTCCGGATGCATCGGGCAGGTATAGATCGTCTTCCCCGGGGATGAAATGGGAGATACCGGCTCGAGCGCCATCCCGCACTTCGGGCAGTCGCCGGGTTGGTCGGAAATGACCTCTGGATGCATGGGGCAGGTATACTTGCCCGAGGTCGCATGACCGGGAGTCTGGTTTGAGCGGTGATCATGGTCGGCGTGATCACAGCAAGACTTGTCGTCGTGGTGGTGATGCTCGTGCTCGTGGGAGTGGTTGCTCATGGCGATTTGGAGAGAGATTGGGATGGTCCCAACGAGTCAGGACTCCGGTGCGGTCGCGACGGACCCGCGCCAACGAAAGTGGTCGTAGATGCCTGACCAGTATGTCCCGAATCCGGCGGCGAATAAAAGCTCTTCCAAGGGCATTCCGAGGATCCGGAACGGAAGGAGTTCCTCGACGTTCCAGACACGATCGATGTAGCCGGGAGAGGTTGCTTCCAGTCCCGCGAGGAAAACGAGATAGTATCCGAGGAAAAGGACACCGCCGATCCACGACTTGCGGAGAAGGTCGGGACGGCACCAACACGTGGCGGCCGCTCCAGCGAACATCGCAATGATGCCGGGATAGATCGGGTTCCAGGGGAGCCAGACGAGCGACAGGAATACCACGAAAGGACTCGCGACGATGAGGGGATGGAAGCGGTGATGGGGGTTGTGTTTCTCCTTCTCGGATAGTTCGATCTGCTTCCTGCGGGTGATGAGGTCGTAAAGGACGGCGCCGACCCCGCCGATTGCGAAACAAAACACGAGGCTCTCGAGGTCGAATCCCGTCTTTTGTGCCAAGTCGAAGAGACTCGGTGGATTCCAGTACTCCGGGACGAAGAGGGGCTCGGTGAGGCCGAAGGGCATCGTAAAGAGGCTCGACCATATCATGGCCTTGCGACGATCGGGGAAGGCGAGAAACAGCGCCCCCCATGGCAAAAGGAAACTGGTTGCCCAAGTCAGCCAGACATAGTGTTCCGGAATCATACGGCTCCTTTCCGTTCGATTTCCCGGTTCCCCGAGTCGCTTGGCCGGCCACTTGCTTTGGCAAAAAGGAGACTGAGCACGATCAGAAGCATTCCAGCCATCTCCCAGAGGTCGAGACTTTCGCCGATCCACGCCACCGCCAGCGCCACGCCGAATACGGGCGCGAGGAACAGGAACCTCCCCAGCTCGGAGGCGTCCCCGTGTTGCAGTGCCCAGAACCAGAGGAAGGTCGCTGCCGCCGTGCTGCCCAGGGAGAGAAGGGCCAGCAGGACAATGAAGTTCGCATCGAAATGAACCGCGCCCGATTCCCCGAGAAGCCGAGAAAGGACCAGGAGGAAGATTCCGCCGACCACGAGCTGCCAGCCGGTCAGGGCAATCAGGTGCTTTCCAGGCTTCAACGCCTTGACCCAGATGCTGGCCACGGATGAGGCCGCCGCCGTGCCGACCGCCAGCAGTATTCCCTCTTGGGTCCTGTCCGAGGGATGAAACGATTGCGTGGTTGCGAGAAGGATGACCCCGGCGAAGCCGATGGACAGTCCAAGTAACCGATATTTCGTGAGTGGTTCGCCGAGAACGATCACGCCGAGAAGGGTGAGAAAGAGGGGCTGGGTGTTGCCCAGGACGCACGTAAGACCAGAAGCGGTGAAGGCCGGGCTGCTGAACAACAGGCCATAGGTGAGGGCGGTTGCGACGAGTCCGAGGGGGAGTATCCAACCAGCGAGGCGGGCGGGCGGCCAAGCGCTTCCCTTGATCACGACGGCTGCCAGCAATAAGGCACTTCCACCAAGAACCGAGCGCATCCCGCCAAAAAGCAGAGGCGACGCGTGCGGTAGGCCGAGTTTGATTGCCGGGTAACAGATTCCCATGAGGAGGACGGCGCCGATGGTGGCGCCGAACACCAACCTTCGAGAGGGCTGGCGAACATCGCTCACAATCCCGGTCATCGATGGCGTCGGCCCAGGTTATAGAAGCAGGCAAAGAGGGCTCCGGCCAGCCAGCCGAGCACGAACGTGCTGGTCAAGCCTAGCAGGACTTCTCCGGTCGGCACCTGATCGCGGAGGACAGGCCCGACGTCCAGTCCATGAAGGAGACTGTTGAAGAACAGGACCGCCTGCTCATGGGAAACTGTCGCCATGGTAAGCATGCACAACAGGTAGAACAGTGTGCCGGTGGCGGCGAACGCCAGCCCGGTTCTCCTGGGGCTCAACGTCATGGCAGGCGGGGATATGGTGGGCGATTCAGTGCCGGTGGTTTTCATGGGGGGATTCATCGGGTTGGTGGGGCATGAACTTGAAGTGCAGCAGGTGGCATCCCAGCATCAGGACGAGGAAGATCGCCAGCGTAACCCCTTCGCTGACGCCGAATGCGGGGAGAAGAAAGATCAGGAGCAGCGGCAATCCGCAGCCCAGCAACATGAGGAGAAAGTGCTTCATCGGTGCGCCGTTCGAGATGAATTCTGCTTTCGCGTGCGACCTGTCCGGCATCACTAGCCGAACAGGGTCGCACACGAGATGTCCTCACTTCTTCGCCGGCCCTCCGCAGTGCGGCATCCTGGCTCCGAAGTAGGGGTTGTTGACCTCGGCATCGGCGCTCAGCCAGTCTCCGCCGCCGCCTTTCACCATCGGGCAATGCATGACGGTATATTCTCCTTCACCATGGCCTTCGGCCAGCTTGATGGCTTCGGCGCTCAGCGTTTTGAAGGCGGAGCGGGCCGCGACGATGTCTTGCGCGTTGGCAACCTTCTGAGCGGACCCGGCGAGGACACTATCGGAGTCATGCTTGGCAAGTGCCTGAGCTTCTTTCCTGGCTGTGGCGAGGTCGTCTTCGTAGAGTGCCTTGGCGACATCGAGGTAGCCTTTCAACATGTGTTCGGCATGTTCTTCCTCGGCCGAGGCGGGATGAAATCCAAACACCGACAGGGTGAACGCGGTGAGCAGGGTGAGATATTGTTTCATTTGAGTATAGGGATCTGGTTTGTGATTGTTTGGAGAGGGACGCCGATCGCGGCATCTCAAGGCATAACCCCGCCAAGCTGTTTGCCCCTCGGGAGATTCCAAATTCTTCGAAACAGCGAGAGTGTTCGATGGTGGGTGCGACGGACGCTGCCCAACCAGAGAACATCCGCTCCGTATCCTGTTCCCGTTTCCGGGCATTGAGGGAGCGATCCGAGTTCGAGGGAGAGAGAGGCGTGTCAGAGCCACTCCCGCAGCATCTTGCGAGCGCGATAGAGCCGGGTCTCCACGGATTTTTCGGAGCAGCCGACAATGGTAGCAATCTCGCTCTGGGGAAGCTCGTTGAAGTGGAAGAGGATCACGGGAGTTCGCAACTTCTCGGGAAGTCTCTGGACTGCCGCTCTGACGGTGGCGCCGTGCTCGTCTCTCTCGAGCTGGATGGACGGATCGCCGGAATCGGGATCGGCATCCATGCTCGCCGTGACCGCTTCGTCGAGACTGGCCTCCGGATGGCGCTTCCGCCAACGGAAATGATTGCGGGCGAGATTGGCCGCGATCGTGAAAAGATAGGACGAGACACTGCCTTTCGGCTGATAGCGCTTCCGGGAACGATAGACGCGGACGAAGACCTCCTGGGCAAGATCCGCTGCCGTCTCGAAGTTCCCCACCGTGCGGTACAGGTAGCCGAGTACCGGTTTTCGCCACCGGCCCATCAGATCGTTCAGGGCCAGGTCATCACCCTCCTTCAGGCGAAGGAGCAATTCCCGGTCGGCGGTTTCATCGGCAGAGCCTTCGGGGGCGTCGGGCTCAGTCATCGTTGATTTTCAGCGGGGGCGGCGTGATCGATGATCTCTTCGTGAAACTCCCCGTCGTCACCGACATGCGGCATCCGTCCGGGGATAATGAGCTGGCGGAAGATCCGTTCCCGGTAGCGCTTCGCGGCTTCGGGAGACATGACGGAGCTAACGTCATACATGTGCTCTAGGGTCGCTTCCCGGCAGCGTTGTCGTTGTTCCGTCCACTGGGCGAGCGCCGCGGAAACCACGGGGCTCATCGTTCCCTCTTCATTGATCGCCCGGTCGAGCTGTTTCCGGGCTTCTACCAGCCTTCGGCAGAGATCGCGGCAGACGATGTCGTGGGCCTCGTGCTTGGCGCGGATCTCTGAAAACTGCTCCTCGTCGAGATTGTATTCCAGCCGGAGCCATTCCAGTTCGGGACGTTCCGCCTTCATCGCCTGCGCGGTATCCGCGGTCATCCAGTGGAACACGCCTGCATAGAGACAGACCAACACGACCAGGCTGAAAATTACGACGATGATTTTCCTGTAGAGAGCCATGGGACAAGCGTCAGTTTCGAGCTTCCAGGGACGATTCCCGCTCCATCTGCATCACCGGGTCGATGGCCGAGGCGTAGGTCGATGCGAGTTTGCTCCAGGTCTGTTCGCGATTGTGGAGACCGTGCAAGGAGGCGGTGCCCATCACCGCCAGTGCAGCGCAGGCTCCCAACGGAAGCGCCAGGCGCGGAGAACTGAAACGATCGAGCCAGCTTCGCAGGGAATCCAGGCACGAAGAGGAATCCCGGGTGGCGATCTCCCTCCAGACCGATGCTCGGAAGCGCGGATCATCCGGTAGGTCGATCTCCCACTGCTTGAGGAGGGAATGGAGGTCGTCGTCGTTCATGGAAGGTAAGGGTGGAGGTGGAGGAGAGCGCAGGGCGCCGATCAATATAACTCCGGAGGATCTCAAACCCCTTGCGAAATTTCGATTCGATTCGACGAAACCGAATGCACGGGGGCTCGAGCAGGTTGGGCAGGGAAGAAGGAAGTGGCGTGGATGAACGTCGTAATCGCGATCAACTGGCTTTCCTCCGATTCCTCATCGAAAACTTGATCTCCTCGATCCAGCAGTAGAGCGTCGGAACCACGAACACGGTGAGGATGGCCACGGTCATGCCACCAAATGTCGGGATGGCCATGGGAACCATGACATCGGACCCTCGTCCGTCACTCGTGAGAACCGGGAGCAGCGCCAGCAGGGTAGTCGCCGTGGTCATCATCGCCGGGCGATTTCGTTTCACGGCCGCTTCGATGGTCGTCTCGCGGATCGCATCGAGGTCTCCGGGTTCCTGCTCCCGGAATTTCTGCTGGAGATAGGTGGCCATGATCACGCCGTCATCCGTCGCGATTCCGAACAGGGCCAGGAATCCCACCCAGACGGCCACGCTGAGATTGATCGGGGAGATCTGGAACAACTCTCGGAAGTCGATCCCGCCGACGGAAAAATCGAGGAACCAGGGCTGGTTGTAGAGCCAGATCATCATGAATCCACCCGACCACGCGACGAAGATGCCGCAGAACACCAGCAGCGAAGTCGAGACGACACGGAACTGGAGGTAGATCAGGATGAAGATCAGGAGCAGGGCGAGCGGGACGATCAGGGCCAGTCGTTTCTCGGCCCGGACCTGGTTCTCGTAGCTGCCGGTGAACTCGAAACTGACACCGGGAGGCACCACGAAATCTCCCGAGTCGATGTGCTGCTGGATGAGGGCTCGCGCATCATCGACCACGCTTACCTCCGCATGGCCCGGTTGCTTGTCGAAGATGACGTAAGCCACCAGGAAGGTGTCTTCGCTCTTGATCGCTTGGGGACCACGAACGAATTCAATCTCCGACAACTCGCCCAAGGGAATCTGTCGTCCGTCCGGTGCCGGGACCAGAATTTCACTCAGTTCCTCGATCGAGTCCCGGCGTTCACGGAGGTAGCGAACGCGAACAGGATAGCGCTCCCTTCCCTCGACCGTAGTGGTGATTTTCCGTCCTCCAATCGCCACCTCGACCACGTTCTGCACATCCCGGATGCTGATGTTGTATCGAGCGATGGCGCTACGGTCGATCTTGATCTCGAGGTAGGGCTTGCCCACCACCCGGTCGGCGAAAACGGTGGCGGGATTAATTGAGGAGACTCCCTTGAGAATGGCTTCCAAGTCCAAGGCCACGTTCTCGATGGTGTCGAGATCCGGACCGTAAACCTTGAGCCCCATCGGGGCTCGCATTCCGGTCTGCAGCATCACGATCCTGGTCTCGATTGGCTGTAGCTTGGGAGCTGACGTGACACCGGGAAGGTCTGCTGCCGCGACGATTTCATTCCAGATGTCATCCGCTGATTTGATTTGGTCTCGCCACAGCCGAATCCGATTGCCACCCTCGTCTTCTCCCCATTCCGGCTTGTAGGTGATCACCGTCTCCACCATGGAGACCGGTGCCGGGTCCAGCGAACTGTCCACCCGGCCGATTTTTCCGACGACGGTTTCCACCTCCGGGATCGCGTTGATGGCCTCGTCCTGCAGTTGAAGAATCCGTTTCGCCTCACCGATCGACGCGTGCGGCATGGTGGTAGGCATGTATAAGAACGAGCCTTCGTTCAGCGACGGCATGAACTCCTTGCCCAGGCCCCGGTAGATAGTGATCCCTGTGCCGACCACGAGAACGACGAGCCCGATCAGCAGGAGTTTCGCACGCAGGAAGAATCGGAGCACCCGCTCGTAGATGTGCATGAAGCCGAATACCAGTCCCAGCAGGCCCCCGACCAGCACGGCGACGAAGAGATGGTTCCAAAGTCCATACGTGGGACCGAGCGGTGCCCAGCCATTGCCGAGAAACACGATCACTACCAGGGACAGCGCCAGGAGAAAACCGAAATGGATCCGGGGTGCTTTGCGTGCGAAGCCGTCGAACTTTCGTTTGAAGAGGAGGTGGATCAGCGGTGGCAGCAGCGTCAGTGCGATCAGGACCGAAGCAATCAGTGCGAACGTCTTCGTGTAGGCCAGTGGTTTGAAGAGTTTTCCCTCTGCTCCCTCCATGGCAAAAACCGGGAGGAAGCTGATCACGGTGGTGAGAACAGCCGTCAGGACCGCTCCACCAACCTCGGCACAGGCTGCGAAAATCAGGGGTAGTCGTGGTTCATCATCGTCGGCCTTGTCGAGTTGCTTGAGTACGTTCTCGCAGAGGACGATTCCCATGTCCACGATGGTGCCAATGGCGATGGCGATCCCCGACAGGGCGACCACGTTGGCATCGACGCCGAAGAGCTTCATGCCAACGAAAGCCAGGAGCACCGCAGCCGGCAGCATCAGGGAGATGAGCAGGGAACTGCGCAAGTGTAGCACCAGCAGGAGCACCACGACGATGGTGATCAGAATCTCCTCGGTGAGGGCCGTGTTGAGTGTATCGAGGGTTTCGTGAATCAACCCGGTCCGGTCGTAGAAAGGAACGATGGTGACCTGGCTGACGGTACCATCCTCCAGAGTCTTCCGGGGAAGACCCGGTGCGATCGATTCGATGGTGCGCTTGACGTTTTCGATGGTCGCCATCGGGTTCGCTCCGTACCTGGCCACGACGACACCGCCCACTGCCTCGGCACCCGCCTTGTCGAGGATCCCGCGTCGCAGTGCCGGGCCGAAGCCAATCTCTGCCACCTCGTCGAGCGTGATCGGGATGTCTCCCCGGGCCGCCACGGCTGTCTCCCGCAGGTCATCGAGGGAGGTAAGGAATCCGCGTCCACGGATCACGTACTCCATGCGGTTGATCTCGATGGTTCGGGCTCCCACGTCGAGATTGGCATCCCTCACGGCCTTGAAGATCTGCTCGAGGGTAACGCCGAATGCCCGCATCGCGTCGGGATCGACATCAATCTGGTATTCCTTGAGGAAGCCGCCGATGGAGGCGACCTCCGCGACCCCGTCCGTGCCCTGCAGGGCGTAGCGGACATAGAAGTCCTGGATGCTGCGGAGTTCCTGGGGATCCCACCCACCGGCCGGGTTGCCTTCGGGATCACGTCCTTCCAGCGTGTACCAGAAAACCTGCCCCAGGGCGGTGGCATCAGGACCAAGTGCCGGACTTACTTCCTCTGGCAGGGTTCCCGCCGGAAGACTGTTCAGCTTCTCGAGGATCTTTGCCCGCGACCAGTCCCATCCCGCGTCCTCCTTGAAGATAATGTAGATGGTGGAAAATCCGAAATAGGAGTAGCTGCGGATGGTCTTCACCTCGGGAATGCCCTGCAGAGCGGTCGTCAGGGGGAAGGTGATCTGGTCCTCGACATCCTGCGGCGATCTGCCCATCCACTCGCTGAAGACGATCTGCTGGTTTTCGCCGATATCGGGGATGGCGTCGACCGGAACCGGGTCGCGGGGAACTCCGCTCATCTTCCAGTTGAAGGGGGCGACGAGCACGCCCCAGACGACGAGCATCGAAGCAACCAGCAGGACGATCAGCTTGTTGTTCAGACAGAACCCGATCAACGCGGTGACCGGGGAGGAATCGGGTTGGGGAGATTGCATCGGGTCTTACCGGGTGGCGGCGTCTTCTTCCTCTGCGGTGTTACCCAGATGGGAGGTGATCTCCCCACACTTCAACATCGACGGACCGAAGTAGGGATTGTGGACCTCGTCGCCTTCCTGGATCCAGTCCGCTCCCACTGAGTTGAAGGCCATCGGGCAGTGGATCTCGGTGAGGGTCTTCTCGAGGTTTGCGCCGAAGCGGGTGACCAGGGTCCTGACGAGCCCGGTGATCTCCTTGAAATCGACGCGGTAGACGGCGAGGTCGTCGCGTTTCTCCGCCAGTTCCGACTGGACTGCCAGCTGTTCTCCCAGCTTCGCTGCGGCGGGCTCCTCCAGCTTGCGAAGCTCAAGGGCCTGAGCGCGAAGATGACCGGCCGCGGCTTTGGCTTCTTCGAGGGAATCTCCGGCAAGAGCCTCCTGGATCCCGAGGTAGTCGTCCACCAGGGTGGCGATCACCGTGTCCGCCGTGTCGCCCAGGCTCATTGCCTTTGCTTCGGCGATCTGTTCCCGCACCTCTCCACAGTTGAGCATCTGCTCTCCGAAGTAGGGATTGACGAGGTCCTCGTTGGGCTGCAGCCAGGTTCCCCCGGCGTTGTCGAACGCCATCGGACAGTAGTGCGTGTAGACGGGAAGATGGTCGGTGCCGAAGCGGCGTACCAGCTCGTCAACCAACAGCGTCAGGTTCTGGAATTCGACCCGGAAGGCGGCGATCTCCCCGGTGCCCTGCAACTTCTCCAGGGAATCTTTCATACGGCCACCCAGGTCCTTCCAAACCTCGACCGATGGGGTGGGGAGTGAATCCGTCGGGAGGGATTCCAGTCGTTCCGTGAACTGGGTTCCCGCCGTCTTCGCCTCCTCCAGCGAATCGTTCGCCAGCCCTTTCTGCATCGCAAAATACGCATCGAGAAGGGAGTCGGTTCCGGTGAGGAACTCATCCGGTGCGGGGGCTTCGGGAAAGAGACGCTCTCCCCCTCCCTCACCGGGTAGCATCATGCTGGGCTTGGCCTGGATCTGGAGGGCACTGTCGATGACGAATCCACCCTGGGCCACGACGTGCTCTCCTTCTTTCAGGCCCGCTTCCACGATGTACTGATCTCCCGCTCTCGGTCCGATGAGGATCTCCCTCCCCTCGAAGGTAGGTTGTTCCGCATCAGGTAGTTCCACGTAGACGATCGAGCGTTTCCCGGTGTGCAGAACCGAGCTCGCTGGGATTACCAGGGGCGGCTTGAGATTCTCCTGCGTGGCGACGTAGCCTAGTTGCTCGGCCGGAACCAGGTCCATGCCGCAGATGTCGCACTTGCCGGGGCTGTCTTTCACGATCTCGGGATGCATGGGGCTGATCCACTTCCCTGCCAGTGAGGGATCGAGGACCTGTCCCGCGCCTGCCACCTTGGCGGTGACGATCCCGGAGACAAACATCCCCGGCTTCAAGAGACCTGTCTCGTTCGGCACGTTGACCCGGACAGAGACGGTGCGGGTTGCGGGATTCAATTCCGGGGAAATGAAGGCCACGCGGCCTTCGAAGGTCTTGCCGGGAAGGGAATCGGTCGTGAACGTGACCTTCTGGCCGAAACGAAGCCACGGGGTGTCGCTCTCGTAGGCATCCAGCATCACCCATACTTCGTCGAGATCGGCGATCTTGAAGAACGGGTTGCCCGTCTGCACGTAGTCGCCCTCGTTGACCGACTTGTGGGTTACGATACCAGCTAGAGGCGCATCGATGGTGAGCTGATCAGAGGTTTTTCCGGAAGACTCGATCTCGGCGATCCTGTCTTCGGAGAATCCCCAGAGCCTCAGTTTGTCTCGGGCCACTTCTACGGCCTTCTGGTTGTCGAACTTCCTGGCGGTCAGCAATTCACTCTGGGCGCTCAGCAAGTCCGGGCTGTAGACAGTGGCGAGGTGGTCGCCTTTCTCGACCCGGATGCCGGTGTAATCCACGAAGAGCCGGTCGATGCGTGCGGGAAACCGAGCGGCCACGCTACGCATGGAGGTCTCATCGTAGGCGACCTTCCCGAAGAGGCGCACTCGGGCCTCTGGGTTCTTCCGGGTCACCGCGACGGTTGTGATTCCCGCCAGTTTCTTGGCGGCTTCAGACATGGAGTAGCTTCGTTCGCCGGCATCGCCTCCCATGGCGCTCAGCGGAATCAAATCCATGGCGCAGATCGGACATTTGCCGGGCTTGGGCTGTCGGATCTGCGGGTGCATCGAGCAGGTCCAGATCTCCTCGCCCGCGGTCTGACTTTCTCCCGATTTATCGGAGTTTGAATGTTGATGTCTGTCTCCTCCGGCCCTGAAGACGAGGAATCCGATCGCGAATCCCGCGAAGACGGAAAGAGTGATGGCGAGAGTCAGTTTCTTCATCGGTCGGAAACGGAAAGGGGTTCGGAGAGCGTGCGAACCTTGAGGGCCGCCATGTGGATTTTCGCAAGGGCTCGCTGGTTCATGAGCTGAAGTTCGAGGAGGGTGCGTTCCGCATCGATCAGGTCGGTGACGGAGGCCTTGTCGTTCCGGTAGCTCTCCTCGGTCAGCTCGACGGCCTGCTCCGAAGATGGCAGCAGTTTCTCCTCGTAGAGTTCGAGGCGTTTCTCGGCTTCCCGCCACTCCTGGACTGCCGCATGCAGATCGCTGATCAACTGCTGTTCGACGCTGTCCACGGTCATCCGAGCGGAACGTGCCAAGGCTTCCTTCTCCTCCCGTTCGGCCCGATACTTGTCAAAGAACAGGGGAATGCTGACTCCGACCATCAACCCCACCGCTGTGTCGCCCCCATCACCGATGTCGATGACGTTGGCACCGAGATTGATATCGGGCAGGGCGGACTTCCTCGACAGCCGTTCGGCCAGTTCCGCCGAGAGCAATCCCGTTTCCGCCGCGACCACCAGTGGGTGTCCCTCGATGCCTCGTTCCAAGCTCTCGATCGACGCGATCCCCGGCGTGTCCTGCGGGAGGTCGGGGAAGTCGAGAGGCCTTTCCAGGTTCGGTTCCCTTCCCAGGAGACTCTCGAACCGGGAACTGAGAGCTGCCCGCTTTTCGTGGAGAGCCTGCAACTCGTCTTCGACACGTGTGGTTTCGACCTCGAGGCGGAGAGAGGCTCCCAGGTCGCCACCCGCTCGAACCTTGGTATCGACGACTGGCACCAGTTGCTCCAGCAATTTCAGGTTTTTCGAGGTCACTTCGGTGGCCTCCCCGAGAAAGGCATACTCGAAGTAGGTCAGGCCCACCTCCAGGACGATCTTCCGTTGCAGGGCTTCGTAGCGATAAAAGGCTTCCTTCGCCCGTTCGTCGGCGATGCTGCGGCGAAGGGTCAGTTTTCCGGGCCATGGGAAAGCCTGCGTCAGGCTGACCGCACGCTCCTGGGGACCGTTGCGGGTCTCCACGGTGGACACGAACTCGGTGTAGCTCAGTTTGGGATCCGGCAGGACGCCAACTTGATCACCCATCTGGCGAGCTGCGGATACCATTTCGAAATCGGCCGCAAGTTGGGGATTTGATTCCAGCGCCTCGCGAAGGTAGGCGTCGAGTGATTCCGAGCCATGTGCCCACGTTTCGAAACCGAGAAAGGCGAGAAGGAAGAGTGGGCTAGTTGCCGCTAGGCGCTTCATTGAACAGGAAGAGTTTCGGTAGATCGTCGGAAAGAGAACCCCGACCATGGCGTAACCCCTCGCTTTTTTGCCAGCCTTTTCAAGGAGGGAAGCCTGCCACAAACCACTGGGCCGACAGGGGTGGCGCAAGCACACCACGTCGAGCTGATTCTCAGCAGAAGTGCCCTCCGGCTCTCACGCAATCGCATGGCGTCCCCCAGGCAGCTCCCGTCTCCTGAAAAGGAATCCGTGTCCCGGCGGGTCGACCGGCAGGTTCCTTAAAAGGGGCAAGGTAAGCCGGAGACTAAGAATACGATTTCGCTCATCCTTCGAAAGACCATGGGGAAGCGGGAGAACCAGTGGGCGACGGCTCCCTCTTCCCATTTTCGCTTGAGGGTTTTCGACTCGGCTTCATCGAAGGTGAACCCGTGTTCCGCGAACAGTTGTATCCAGTAGCTCGGCGGCTTCGGGTTGAGCGGGAGACGATCGTCTCCGCCGGGATCGGAGGAGAAGACGACCAGGTTCGAGAGCCGGGTGAGGAAGGCCACATAGGGGGAAGAAGATTCCGGTGAGATCTGGTGGCCGACCTCGAAACTGGTCGCAATATCGAAGGAACGCGGTAATTGGCCGGCCTCCTCGGGACGAGTAATATCAAGGGGGAGGACTTCGAGTTTGCGTTCGGCACAATAGCGAAGCGCCGATTCTGCCTTCTCGATCTCCAGGATCCCGATCTCGCGGTCTCTCAGAGCCTCCAGGAGTACTCCCGTGCCGCATCCGACATCGACCGCCGATTTCGGAGAAAAATGCGAGACCAGTGAATCTGCCATGACTTCAGCGCTATCCCTGCTCGTGCGATCGATCATCTCGAAGTAATCGTCTCCGTAGACTTGGTTGAAGGACATTCGTCGTCGCGCCCATCTCTTCATGGGAGGGCCGAGCGTATCGAGAGCGCGGTTCGCGACGGAAGAGTTCTTGAGCCACTGGATGACTGGAGATGGAAGTATGCGCTTTAAGTGTGTCTTCATGAAAACTTCTTGGTCTAAACTACCATTGGCTTTGGCGAGAGCCAAATCGGGAAGGGCTTCACGGTGGTTGTTAAAAATCTCCTTGAGATCACTTAACGTTGAGGACGGTCGCGGTCTTTTTGGAAGAAATGAATTGCCCCTCCGTTCACTTGTGAGGTGAGCGGAGGGGCTGTCGAGTAAAGAGACGATTCTTCTCAGTCGCCGCTGTGTTGATGCGGGTGATGGGTAATCGGTTTGGTCCCGGTCGAACTTGCGCAGGAACTCATTCCGATCAGCGTGGCTACGGCGACGAATGCGACGATTGCACGAACGATGTTTTCTCTTTTCATCATGGTAGGGTTTTCAGTTTGTCTTGAAGAGAGGCTTTTTCCTCCCGTCATGAGTAACCCCACGAGAAATCGAGACCCTCGAAGTTTTTAAGGGGGAAAGGAAAGGCTGGACCGGAGTGTGGAACAGGTTGAGGTGCTCCTGACAAATTAACAGGGGGGTGGTTGCATTTCCCGTGAGCCAGTTCGGGTATCTCGAACACACGTAATCCTGCTCCGAAGATCAGGAACAGCAATTAGAGAAGGGAGCTTTCACCAAGGCTGGTGCGGTTTTATTCATGGTCGGTTCTGGAAGATAAAAGAAAACCCGCACTGCTTCAGAGCGGCGGGTTTTCTCCGGCCCGGTCAGCTCAGGCCAACCAGACCGTCGAACAGCCCGTGAAGGGCCTGGGTGCGGTGCACGACCGTGTTCGGGTTGATGCCCTTCATCACCTCAGTGGCGGCGTTGAAGAGGCTCCACGCGTTGCGGGGACGGAAGTCCTCGTGCGACGGGGTGCGCCACTCCTGCAGAACGCCGGGGATCTGGCTGGGTGTGATCGCCCCGCAGTCCGTGGCCTTGATCACGAGATTGTGGGCCTGCGGATTGGTGATCCGGCGATCCCGGTAGCGGGCGATGCGCTCGTCGATCTGCAGGAACCGCTCGCCGAGGCGACCGACCGCCCGCGAGGTGAGGTGCCGGAGATCGCGCTGGGCGAACTTGGTGTGTTTGCGGCTGATCCGCACCTCCCCACCGAAGGCGAGATTGTCGCAGACGAAGACCCGGGAACCGGCGACGAGACCGGCGGGGTAGGTCTTGTCGTGCGAGTTGCGGATCCCGACGACCCAGCCGTAGTCACGATCCTGCCTTCCGGAGAAATCGACCTCGAAGAGGCCGAAGTAGCGCGCTCCCTCGTGAGAGAGGGCGTGATGCTCCCCGGTGAGCCGGAAGCCAGCAGATTGCAGCTGGGATTCGACCTCGTGGATAAGGCCGGCGTGCGCCAGCGGATACCAGGTGTCGGTGCCTGCCGGGGTCGGGACGTTGTAGACGAACCGGCGGTCCACCAGTTCGGCGCCACAGTGGAGAAGCATCCCCTGCGGCGGCGCCTGCTCGCGGGGTGCTGGATTTTCGATGATTTGGTTCATTTCAGGTTGGATTTGGGTTCGAGGTTGGTTGCGTTGTATCTGGACATCACCGGGGTTTCCGGGTGAGCCAGATGAAGCCCCCGGCCATCAGCAGGCCGAGAACGAGCCCGAGCCACCAGCCGCTGAGGATCCCGAGTAGGAACCCGGTGGTGGCGGCGACGGCGAGGATGCGGAAGAGGAGATCATCCATGACGACCTCCTCCCGTGCGTGACATCCCGAGGGCGGCCACCAGGACCGGGACGACGAGGGCTACGCCAAGGAAGCGCAGCCCATCGCCGATCGGGGTCATGCTGAATACAAAGGGACGGGTCAGTAATCAGTGTACATGTTCCGGGCGCTTCAATCGGGAGCGCCGATCACAAAGGTTTCGGCCGAAGCGACGGCCTAGGGCGTGCATCCGGCATCCCGTAGATCCGAAAGGAGCCAGTTGCGGACCAGTTCGGTCGCGGGGTGAGAATTATGAAATCGGAGAGCGTCACTTGCACCCCAATAACCATGCGGTGAATGGGGGCGCATCAGCCGTGCTCTTGCGTGTAGGGCTTCGGGATCGGTCATTTCAAGATAGTCTTCATCCGAGCCAGATATGAATTCGACGCCAATTTCTGCGTCGTTTTCCACAGGTTCGCAATGATAGGTAACGCTCCAATCCGTGCGATCACTTGTTTTGGATTCGTGACGGACGACCACTCCGACCATTCGGCATGGCCACCATGCCGAATGACGCAGGTCGTCTGCAAAATTCGGAAAATAACTACGCGCAATCCGCTGATAAACGGAGAGGGCCATTTCATAGATCGACGTCGCTTTTGCCAGAGCGGTCTCGGCAGTGAAAAAGTTCGGAATCCAACTCGTAGGTTCTGTCGGAGTATCTGCTGGAGGGTGTGGCGAGGGGAACCCATCTGGATAGAGGGATCGAAATCTCTCCACCGCAGCCGCTATCGCACGATCGATCGAAAGTATCCGGTCTACTTGGTCCCATTCCACATGACTGCCGAACCACCTCGCTCCCTCGACAAAACCGGCGATGCGGTTCCAAAGGTCTTCGTGGAGCAGTTGTTCGTCGAGCTGATGAAGCGGGACATTTTCGACAAATTTTTTCACGTCACCCGCTGTAAGCTCAAGACTCCGCCGCCAGATCGCTGCTGGTCCGACCGCTTCGCGGAATATTGTGTAGAGCTGCGGTTTAGGATCTCCTGGTCGCATGAAATCGATCTCGGTCATCGTTCCCGTGCTTGAGGCGCGAATCTCCAAGAGGTCACCCCTCCTGTCCGTAAACTTGGTCAGGGAGGCCAAGGGGCCTATGCCAGCAAGCCAGGATCGCAGGCAAATCTGAGTTTGAGATTCCAAAACTCGCAACTCTGCTTCATTCCGACTAATACCGGCTCCCAACTTAACAGTCGAATCCGCAACAATTTGAGCAGCGATCACAGGATGTCGTGCAGCCAGTCGCTCAAGAAATGGCTGAGATTTCGGGAAAGCTTTCGTTGCGGTAAAGATTGCCAAGGGTTGAACCCAATTTCGCGCACGATCGCGGTCATCGGCGAGGTCTGCGGCAGCCACCAAACCATCATTCAAGGCTGCCATCGCGAACCAAAAGCGCATCGTCGCTACGGTGAACA
>JAGRPB010000080.1:11429-24231 GCA_020439945.1 Verrucomicrobiia bacterium | reverse complement strand
CCTGGCCTTCGTGGCGGGAGCTGGCGCCTTTCAAAGCCATGCAGCCTTCGTTGTTTCCGATCTGATAGATCTGCTCGACCTCTTCCTCGGAGAGCAGGTTCTCCTCGGGCAGTTGGGCCATCTCGGTGATCTTGTCTTCGATGGGCTTGGCGCCTTCGCCGGCTTCCTGGATGAAGGTTGGGGCCACGCTTTTCACCGGACCGTGGGCGAGATCCCATTGGCAGGCGAGTTGCAGCATGGTGAGCCCGTGTTTCTCGGCGATGGGGCGCATCTGCTCGATCTTTTCGGTGCCGTGCTCCACCCAGCCTTCGGGACGGAAAGTGCGGTGGTCACCGTCGCGGAAGAAGTGACCGGGTTTGACATCGTCGTGGAAAAGTCCGCCGTAATCGACCACGCGGGTGACGACTTTGACGTCGTTCTCGGCGGCCGGACCGAGGACATAACGTCCGGGCCACGGCTCGTTGGGATTGAGAATGATCATCGCCCAGTCCATGTCGTCGGCGAAATTCTCAAAGCAGTAAGCCAGGTCGATGGCAAACCCGTTGGCGGGCCCGGGCGCGACGCCGGTCATCTCGGTGAGGCCGGTTTCCTTGAGGTTGCGCATGCCTTCCCACACGGCGGGGTGGGTGTAGCCGATGGAATCGGGATTGTGGAGCATGACCAGATCGAAGCGATCACTCTGGCAACGCTCGAGCGATTTCTCGGTCGCCATCTTCAGATAATCCGCATAGCCGTCGGGACCGCGCAGGTCGGGATGGGTGAAACGCGCGTAGCCCTTCGATCCCTCGCGGGTGCCATGATAGATGTCGTGCCCGACGATGCCGACGAGGCAGTAGCTGTCGCGGTCGATTCCCTCCATTGCCTTGCCGAGCATCTCATCGGCCCGACCGACGCCGTAGACGTCGGCGGTGATGAAGGTGCGGATGCCCTGGTCATAGGCGTGCTGAAAGAGGGAAATGCAGCGTTCTTCGTCCAGCTGTTCGCCGAAATGCATGAAGCGGCCGCCGCTCCAGGTGCCGTAGCAAGTGCGTGTGAGATCCATGGTTTTTGGGGAAGTGAAAAGTGGGAAGTGGAAAGTAAAAAGGAGTTCTGAACCGCGTCAATGGCGGGAGAGAGTCAGCTCTCCCAAGTGATTTCGGTCTTCACCGAGCGGGCGAGAAAGCATTCCTTGTGGGATTTTTCGTGGAGCATTTCGACCTGTTCCGGGGTCGGTTGCTTGTCGCCGGAAAAGGTGATCGTGGGATGCATGACGACCTTGGCGAGCCAGGGCTTTCCGTCCTCCGCCTTTTCCAGGTAGCCAACGGGTTCGTCTTCGTAGGAATCAACGACATAGCCGCTCATGCTGGCGATGGCGAGGAAGGTGAGCAGGTGGCAACTGGTCAGCGCGGCGGTGAACGATTCCTCGGGATCGACGCAGTCGGGGCCACCGAGGAAATCGGGCGCGGCGGCGGCTTTCAGCGTCTGGCCGCTGCGGGGGAAGGTCCACTGGTGGTCGCGCGGGTATTCTTTGTAGCCGAATCCCGCGTCGCCGCGGGTCCAGGAGAGTTTGGCTTGGTGTTGGCTCATGATCGGTCGATCTTAGCACAGGCGACGGGTTCTGCCTACGAGAGGAATAACCGGGTCGATGCGGGGCGTGCTTGGGCGGGCACGGAGGTCCCACCTCCCATCACCGATGATAGGGCTCGCCACGGCGCAGGGTACCGACGCGGTAGAGTTGTTCGAGGAATACGACGAGGGCGAGTTCGTGCTGGAGGGTGAGTCGAATCAGGGCCATGACGAGATCGGCGGCTTTTCGTACTTCCGAACCGTGACCATCGGCGCCGCCGATGAGGACTCCGGCACGCTTGGCGCGATCCATTTCCCAGGTGGCCACCTTCTCGGCGAATTCTTCGGTGGTGGGAAGTTTGCCGCGTTCGTCGAGCACGATCCGCACGTCGCAATCGGCGCTGGCCTCCAGAAGGCGTCGCGAGTTCTCCTCTCGACCGCTCTCTTTGAAGGCGACGATCTCGATGCCACCATGTCGCGAGAGCCGTTTCGTGTATTCCGCGACTCCCTCGCGAGCGAAGGCGAGTGCGGGTTTGCCGATAGTGAAGACGGTCCACTTCATGGGCGAAATGCCGAGAGACTAGCCGGATTTCACCCCTCTGTCAGGCGACGCTTTTCACCTTTCTCTTTCTCTCCCAGTGCGGAAGGACGGTGGTGGAATCACTTTGAAATCTGGATCGTATTTCCTAGTCTAAAGGTTCCAGGAACCGCTCTTTCGATCATGTCGGAATCCGCCAAGAAACGGGTACTCGTTGTCGACGACCATCCGCTGCTCCGCGAGGGGATTTCCTCGTTGTTACAGTCGGCGGGATATCTCGACGTGTGTGCGCAGGCCGGTACCGCCTCCGAGGCCGCGACGGTGATTGAGAATGAGCGGCCGGATCTGGTGGTCACGGACCTCTCTTTGCCGGACAGGAACGGTTTGGAACTGATCCGCGACACGCTGGCCCGCTATCCGCAGGTGCTGTTCCTGGTCGTGTCGATGCATGACGAAACGCTTTATGCCGAGCGGGTGCTGCGGGCCGGCGCCAAAGGCTTCATCATGAAAGATGCGGCCTCGGACGAACTGGTCGATGCGATCGAAAAGGTCCTTGCCGGAGAGATTTACGTCAGTCCGAAAATGGCCTCACTATTGCTGCGGAGGCTGACAGGAAAGTCCGAACCGTCGATGGACCAGCACTCGATTCTGCGGGAATTGACGGACCGGGAATTGCAGGTCTTCGAATTGGTGGGCCGGGCGCTAAGCAATCAGGCCATCGCCGAAAAACTGAACATCAGCGCGCGGACGGTGGATGCTCACAAAACGCGGATCAAAGAGAAACTGGCTCTGCCGGACAACAACGCGATGCTGAGATTCGCGGTGAAATGGCTGGAGGGTTGAGTACCTCAGCCTTCCCCAATTTCCACTTTGGTCAGGGAAAAGGAATCGGTGAGACTCTGCGGGGTGGTGGGCGTCGATGACTGAATCGCCTTGAGATGGCGGGTGGCGTTTTCCACCACCTTGAAATCGGTCTCTGTGGCGGTGAGCCGCTGACAGTGGAAATCGATCCCGCGCCAGGCGCCGATCGATTCGGTGAAAAGTTCCCAGAGACGAAGTTTCCAGTTCGGGTCGTCGCCCTCGATGAAACAGGTCAGGGTGCCCCCATCATCCAGTGATCGCCGCTCGGCCCAGTGGTCGAGCCAGTCCATGATTGCCTGATCGCAGACGAGTTCCCGGGTCAGCCAGAGAATGACGAGATCGTAGGCGCCCTGATCCAAACGCGCCGCGGACAGGGATTCCGCTTTCACGGCGAAAAAGGTGAAGCGTGAATTGCCGATGCCGGCGTGAAAGAGTCGGCAACAGGTTTCGATACGATCCCAGGATTGGTCGTCATGATAGACGACGAGGGCACGAGGGATGGCGGTTGGATTGGTCATCGGAGGGAAATGGGGGGAGGAGCGGCGAGGGCAGGGCCGGCAGGGTCTTCCGCTGGACAGGGTCCCGAATCAGACCGGCGCGACCGGGTCATTGAGACACCATGCCGCGCCGGGGTGATTTCAGGAGGGTCGGTTCGTTCCCCGGAGGGAAACGAACCGAGTCACGACAGGGCCAGGGGGAAGCAAGCCACCCGCCGTGACGCAGGATACCTTCCCGCATTGCCGCGCCGGGAAAATGTCGAGATTCTTCACTTGGCGCCTACTGAAATCCCCTAGTGGATTTCGGTCGCCATTGCGTGAACCTGGGCTTGGAACCGAACGATCATGAGCAGAATCCGTTTTTTTCGGGGACCCTCACCGATACGAGAGCGCCACCGCCATCCGCCTTCTTGAGGAAGAGCTCGCCTCCGAGATGTTCGGCACGCTCCCGAACGCCCCTGAGACCGAAACGGTCGGATTTCTGAGCCAGCGTCCGAGGGTCGATCCCGACGCCGTTGTCCGACACGTTCAGGACGAGGAAACGCTCGCCCTCGCTTCCCGGCTCCGTGGTCAACGAGATCCGGACCTGGGTGGCGCCGGCATGGCGCAACACGTTGGTCAGGAGTTCCTGGGTGATCCGATAGAGCGCCACGTCCCGATTGTGTTGCGGCTCGATGGAATTCTCCAGGGCCAGGTCGAATTCGCAGGGAATGCCGGTGCGTTCCGTGAACTGTTCGGCTTGCCATTCGAGCGCCTCGGCCAGTTCCAGTTCATCCAGAATCGCCGGTCGCAGTTCCGCACAGATCCGGCGAACATCGGGTAAGGTCTCGTCAATGATTTCGGTGATGCGTGCCGCGTGTTCGGTCAGCTCCGGCAAAGCGTCGGCAAGCTTGTCCTGGAGACTTTTCGACTGCATCCTCAGAGCACTCAAGGCGCCGCCGAGCTGATCGTGAAGCTCGCGCGAGATGCGGGTGCGTTCGCGTTCTTCCGCATCGTGCGCATCCTGGCGCAAGGCGAGCATCACTGCTGTCTGGCGTTTGCGCTCGAGGGCATTGGCGAAGATCTCGCCGACGACGCGCAATTCATCGACCAGGATAGGCAACCATCGGAGAGGTTCGCCCATGGTGGTGAAGTTGAGATTTCCGATGAAACGCTTTTCCACGTAGAGAGGAATGATGGCGAGACTGGTCCAGCCCATCTTCTGAAACAGCTCGCGTTCCGCTTCGGCATCGGAAGGAATCTCGGAGATGTCGAGAATGATCAGCGGGTCGCCGGTTTGATATTGCCGATCCGCCCAAGGGAACAGGTGCGGGTAGATGCGGCGCGTGGGCGAACCAACCGGTCCGACCGCTGGCTCATGCCATTGATAGGTCACTTCGACATGGAAGTCGCTGGAACCGATCTCCTTGTCCGGAGGCGGCATGTAGATATTGGCGCGTTGGGCGTTAACGGCTTGGGCGACCCGGCCCAGTCCGATGGGGATTTCCGCATCGATTTGGTTGGCCGGGAGCGTTATGAAACGCGTGGAGATCTCGGAAAGCAGTTCGCCGACCTCCTGGCGCTTCTTTAGTTCCCGGTTTGCCGTTCTGATTTCCTGGGTGCGTTCGAAGACCTTTTTCTCCAACTCCAGCTGTTGCCTGGTGACCTGCTGTTTCCGCTGGGAGAAACGGTGGATCTGCAACAGGCTGAGCACGACAGCGAGCAGGCAGATGATGACGAAAACAGGATAGAATACCTCCGCCTCGACCGCTCTGGCCGTCAGGGGTAAGAGTGCGTTGGCGAAAAAACCTTCCATCCGATCACCCGGAAGGTTGCCAGAGTTTGGACGAAGGGTGAAGCGGGAATCGAGATACCCGCGATCCGAGGCCCAGCCGGGTGCGAAGCAGCTTTTCGTTGCGCGGTGGAGTGGAGCGAGGTTATGCTCGTCCTTCCGACGATTGCGGGACCGCAGTCGCTTCGAAATCAATTGCCAGGGTGGTGAAATTGGTAGACACGCTTGACTTAGGATCAAGTGCCCCACGGCGTGCAGGTTCGAGTCCTGTCCCTGGTACCAGCCCCAGTTTGACGGGAGGGTAGGAGCCTCCGGGTTCGCCTGAACCCGGTGCGTGTTGCCTGCTGAAACGGGGGAGGAGTGAAATGCGACCTCGCCGGATTCTCTCGTCGAATCCGGAAAAGGAAGGCCGAGCCCGTCCTTACTCCGGCAGTTTCGGAGCGCCTTCGGGACGATCGTGACTAAGGACTTCGAAGGAAACCGTGCGGGTCATCTGTGGCGCCGAACCATCGAGGCCAGGCAGCGGGTCGACCGCCTTGCCATCGATTTCAGCCCAGCCGCAAAGCATGGTGTGCACGGGACCGGATTCGTTTTTCGGCGTGAGATTGAAACTGCGGCCTTCCCAGAGCCACACCCGGTAGGGTCCCAGCGAAGACCACTTGTAGGGATTCGCTTCGTCCGCGTTGTCGGCGGCCACGATGTCGGTGGGCACCCAGCCGGCTCCCGGAACGAAGTATTCCACCCAGCAGCGATAGCCGGGATCGAACTCCGATCCTTCCTTGGCATCGAGCAGGCGGTAACCATACTGCATGCGGGCGGCGATGCCTTTGGCTCGCGCCAGGGCGATGAAAAGCGAGTGCAAATCGGTGCAGCAACCGCCCCCGTTGACCAGGCAATCCTGGGCGGAGCCCCGGCCGCAATGCGGTTTGGTGGGATCTTTGGAGTAGTGGTCGGCGATTTCGGCCACCTTGTGAACGAGCATGACCGCTTGCTTGGCGATGTCGGTTTCGCTCCCGCACGCTTCGGCGGCGATTTCGCGCACCTTGTCATCGACCAGCATCAGGGGAGCTGCCGGATTCAGCGATTCCTTGAAAAGTTCGGCCTGAAAGGAAGGCAGGCTCTCGACTTGTTCGAGGGGGAAGTGGACGCCCTGGCGCTCGATGAGACAGTTGACCGCGACTTTCAATTCGCCCGGCTTCGGATCCTTGACGTCGAGGTAGAGAAAGCTGCCGCGACCTTCTTCCTGGGGAACGATCTCCCATTTTCCCGGCGCTTCACTGACGGAGATATCGAGAACTCGCTGCCAATTCCGATCGGTGGGAATGGGCACCCACATTTTGACGGTCTTGGCACCCTCGGGGACTTCCGCCAGGCGGACGGTCTGGGTCAGCTTGACGGTCCGGGTCTCGAGGAAATCGGGATCGATCGGAGCCGATGATGTCTTGGCGGAAAGCAGGGCGGAGGAGGCGAAGGCAAAGGCAACAGTGACCGAGGCAGCCGTCAGAACACGGCTGAGTTGTTTTCGAAAAATCATGATGAGGAGGCTGGTGTTTCGGACAATTCTTGGTGGGACGCCGGCATGCGGCGATCGATGGAGACGTTTGTTTATACCCACCAATCCGATCATATACAAGCCAGTATCGTTTTGGTGAATCTGTATATGGGCCGGGATCGATATAGATAAGTGCTTGACCTTCCTTAAGTTTTTCTCGAACCATGGCTCCTGTCACTTCGATGTCTTTGTCTCCTTGCCATGATGAAATCACTTACCCTGCCAGTTCTGTTCTCGCTGATCTTCACCGTCGCCGATCAACTTTCCGCCGGTGAAATGGACAAGGCGATCGTGATCGACGAAGAGGGTTCGTCCATCCACGACACCCTGTCTCCCTACGCCGACTTTCGTTTTCGCTACGAAGCAGACTGGGATTCCGTCAATTCCTCGGGAGTCCCGCGCGATGACCGGCATCGCCTGCGAGTTCGCGGGCGGGTGGGAATCAAGTATGAGCCGACCGATACTCTCACTTTCGACGTGCGCGCTCGGACGGGTGATTCCCATAGTCAACAATCGCCGCACCTGACGATTCACGATTTCAATGATGGCGACCGGAACGACTTCAGCGGGATCCTCGACAAGTATTATTTCCAGTATGCTGAGAACGGCGTGACCTTCTGGGGTGGGCGAAACGGATTTCCGTTCTGGAAGCAGAATGAACTGTTCTGGGATGACGATGCGACCATCACGGGCGCCGCCCTCTCGGTCGTGCCCGACGGTTGGGACGAGGCGGTGACGGCGACAGTGGGGGCTTTTTATCTTCCGGACGGAGGATGGGAATTGAACGGCCAGATGTATGCGGGACAGGTGAAATACACGCGATCGTTTGGCGAATTGAAGCTGACCGCGGCGGAGGGATTCTATTTCATCGACGGGTCATCGGGCGCGTCGCATCTTCGAAACGGGAACGGCGGCAGGGACTACGCGATCCTCGGCAATCAGGTGGAATTGCAGCACGACATTTTTGGGATCCCGGTCGCGGTGGGGGCGGACGTCTATTGCAACTTCAAGAATTACTCCGGGACCTCACCCAATGCGTTTACCGCGGCGAATGCGGATGAGGACATGGGGTATGTTTTTTCCACCAAATTCGGATCGCTGAAAGATCCGGGTGATTTCCAGTTCGGCTATTACTATGCCTGGCTGGAGACGTTCTCGGTGAACGCCTCCTACGCGCAGGATGACTGGGTGCGCTGGGGTTCGGCCACCCAGACGGATTCGAGCGATCTGAAAGGTCACGAATTCCGCCTGACCTACCGGGCGGCGAAGCAACTCGACATCATGGCGAGACTCTACGCGGTCGACGCGATCACTTCCCAGCAGGACGGGATGCGTTTCCGGATCGACTTCAATTACAAGTTCTGAGGCGGTGAGTCCGCTGTTTTGGTTTTCTGCCGATGTCAGGATTGTCAGTGCGCAAACAGGGGTGTGGTTCGATCGGTGGGGGCGGGAATTCCGGATCAGTTTGACCAAGGCGGGTTGCGCGTAGACTTTTGCCTCTGCGTGGGGCAAATGCTCGAACCTTCCAGATTTTTCATCAATGCTCTCCGCCCAAGACATCGACAATCGCGCCGCCTCCGTCATTCTCCGGACGACTTTCAACGAGGGTAAAGTTTCGGCGGCGATCCGGGATTGCCGCGAGCGCCTGGGCGGGGCTCCAAGCCTGGTTTTCGCCTTCGTCAGCGCCGATTGGGAACCGCACCTGAAGGAGTTTCTCGAGATCGTCCAGGTCGAGGGACACGCCGCCCGGATCGTGGGTTGTTCCGGTTACGGTTTGATGGGTGTCGGCCAGGAGGATGAAAACGTCAGCGGCATTTCCCTGCTGTTCCTGAGGCTGCCGAATACCGACATCAGGCTGATTGAGATCGATGATTCGGATCTTTCCGACGCCGAGGCCGGACTGCCGTGGCCGTCCATCACGGGCGTGGCGCCCGATGATTTCGGGGGTTGGATTGCCCTGGCGAATCCGGCGCGGATGCGTTCCGAGATCTGGCTCAGGCAATGGAATACCGTCTATCCCGGCGAGGCCGTCTTTGGCGGTTTGTGCAGCGGCGGGCCGGCTCCGGAAGACTTGTTTTTGTTCACCGAGAAGGGTCTCGCCAAGGAAGCCCTGCTCCTGGTGCGGCTGTCGGGTGGCATTCGCCTGGGGGGAGTCGTCAGTCAGGGTTGTCGCCCGATCGGCGAGCCCTACACCATCACCGAAGTGGACGACAATGTCGTCGTCACCATCGGTCAGCGACGCGCCTACGAGGTTCTCGAAGAAGCCTACGAATCCCTGGAAGAGGAGGAACAGGCAGGGGCGCGGGGTAACATTTTCGCCGGTCTGGCGATGACCGAATACAAGGACGAATTGCGGCGCGGAGATTTCCTGGTGCGGAACATTCTAGGTGGCGATCCCACCGCCGGCGTCCTGGCATTGGGCGCCTACCCGCGGGTGGGACAGACATTGCAATTCCAGCTACGCGACAAGGACACCGCCGACGAAGACCTGCTGGTCCAGTGCGCCGGTGCCCAGACCCGCTACGGAGAACCTTTTGGCGCCCTGCTTTTTTCCTGTGCCGGCCGGGGCGCGCGCATGTTCGAGGCGCCCAATCACGACGCCGGCATCATCGAGGAGGTATTCGGCCGGGTGCCGATCAGTGGCTTCTTCTGCAATGGCGAGATCGGTCCGGTAGGCGGGCAGAATTTCATCCACGGCTATACGGCGGCGGCGGCCTTTTTCCTGAATCCGTGATTCGTTTCAGGCGGCATCTTGCATCCCGCAATTGAGGATTGTCGAATTCTCGAAAATCTCGTACGGTTATGGTTTTTTAGTCACTCGCTCTCCCGAAAGGGGGCGAAAGAACGAAACACGAAACCTGCCACTATGAAGTTGATTCCCGATCTCCGGGCCATCATCGCGCTCGCCGCTGTCCTCTTGGCGCCGATGTGCCTGAGTCAAACTGACGCCGCCAAGGATAAGCCGGCGGCAAAACCGTCCACGAAACCTGCTGTCGCCGCCGCGGCGCCCTCCAAGCCAAGGGCCGAAGCCGCGTCAAAGACGACAAAGCCGGGGAATGAAGCCGCCACAGCCGCGAACAGTGGGGAGGAAAAGAAAAAGGAACCTGGCGAAAAGGAGAAAGCCGACTCCAAAGAGGAAAAGCCCGAGGCGCCGAAGCTTCACAGCGTGAAACGTGGTGAATTCGAGCTGAAAGTCGAACTCGATGGCACCTTCGTCGCCAGCCAGGCAACACCGGTCTCCGTCGTTCCCGAAGCATGGAGCGATCTGACAATCGTCGAGGTGCTACCGCACGGAACACCGGTGAAGAAAGGGGATGTGCTGGCCCGTTTTGAAACGAAGAACCTCGAGAAGGAGATCGCCGAGTTGCATGAGTCGGAACCGCTCAAGGAACTGAACGACGTCATGGCACGGCGCGAGTTGGAAACACTCGAAAAGACAACGCCCCTGTCACTCGAAAATGCTCGTCGCGCCAAGATGGAGGCGGAACAGGATTTTGCCTACTTCCAGGACGTCAGCCGGAAATTGCGGGAACGCGACGCCCACGAGGATGTCAGCCGGATCGAACAGCAGCTTTCCTACGCGCGCGAGGAACTGAACCAGCTGGAGAAAATGTACAAGGCCGACGACCTCACCGAGGAAACGGAGGAGATCATCCTGACCCGGGCCCGGAACGATGTCGCCTATTACGAGTGGATCCTCGAGCAGACCAAGGCCCGGTCCGAGAGGACACTGAGCACTTCGCTGCCGCGGGAGGAGGGCGCCCAGCGTCGCGGCGTCGAATCCAGATCGCTGGCCTGGCGGGATGCGGAGCGGAACCTGCCCGACGCGTTGAAGAAAAAACGGCTCGAGATCTCGGCTTCCGAGCGAGCCCGTGACAAGGAACACGAACGCCTCGCCAATCTGGAGCACGATCTCGGTCTGTTGACGGTGAAGGCTCCTCACGATGGCATCGTCTACTATGGCAGCAGCAATCGTGGCAAATGGGTGACCGCCGCCACGGTGGAGAGAAAACTGGTTCCCGGAGGAAAAATCGCCCCTCACGAGGTGTTCCTCACCCTGGTGAAACCGTCGCCGCTGGAGATTCAGGTAGCGGTTCCGGAATCGAAGCTCCGTCACCTCGCGAACGGGCAGAAAGGTTTTGCCTGGCCCTCGTTCGACGCCGATGCCGAATTCAAAACCCAGCTGAAATCCGTGTCGTTCGTGCCGTATGCCGACAACACCTACGACGCCACCTTCAGCATTCCGAAACTTGAGGAGAACGCCCCGCCGCTGTTTCCCGGGATGACGGCCAAAGTCCGTCTCGATCTCTACTCGACCACCGAGGCGTTGACCGTTCCGAAGAGCGGCGTCCACAAGGATGGCGAAGGTTACTACGTTCACCTGAAGGATGGCGCCAAACGCCGGGTCAAGGTGGGGAAATCCAACGAGAAATCCTTCGAGATTCTCAGCGGCCTGAAGGAAGGCGACGAAGTGAAGATTCCCTGAGCGCCGTGGGTGAATTCCGAGGTGAAAACAATTTCGTCCATTGCGACTCTCTTCGTCGTCGGTCTGGCTGCGACCGGTCTCCAGGGTAGTGAAGAACCAGAGGAATCCCCCCCGGTCGGACCGACTCAGGCCGAGATTGAAGCTTCCATTGATCGCGGCCTCGAATTCCTGCTCGCCAACCAGAATGCGAATGGCTCCTGGGGATCCGCTCACCAGACCAAGGGACTCAACATCTACGCTCCCGTACCCGGCGCTCACGACGCCTTTCGCGCCGCGGTGACGGCGATGGGCATCAACGCGCTGATCGAATCGGGTCGGGTCGAATCCCGACCCGAGGTCGCCTCGAGCCTGGAGCGGGCGGAAACCTTTCTCCTCGAGAATCTGCCCAAGGTTCGCCGTGCCACCGCCGACGCCATCTACAACGTCTGGACCCACGGCTACGGCATCCAGGCCCTGGTGCGAATGCACGAGGAAGCCGTGGCCGATGGCAAAACCGAACGGGCCGAACGAATCAAAAGACTGATCGATCAACAGGTCACGCTGCTTTCGCACTACGAATCGGTCGACGGCGGCTGGGGCTACTACGATTTCCGCGCGGGCACGGCCCGTCCTTCATCCAGTTCCATCAGCTTCACCACGGCGACCATGCTGGTGGCTTTTCGCGAGGCGGAGACACGCGTTCCGGGCGTCGACGTCCCGGATGCCATGGTCGATCGCGCCATCAAGGCGATCAACCGGCAGCGCAAACCGGACAACAGCTACCTCTACGGTGAGTATCTGAAAGCGCGGCCGATGTATGGCATCAATCGCCCCGGGGGCAGTCTCGGCCGGTCACAGGCCTGCAACATTGCGCTGCGTTACTGGGGCGACAAGACGGTGACCGACGACGTGCTCGAGGAATGGCTGGACCGGTTGCGGGATCGGAACGGCTGGCTCAGCATCGGTCGGAAGCGCCCCATTCCGCACGAGTCCTGGTTCTCGGTGGCCGGCTACTTTTACTACTACGGCCACTACTACGCCGCGCTATGCGTCGAAGACCTGCCCGAGTCAAAGGCCGTGCCGCATCGCGAGATGCTCGCCGGTGTCCTGCTTTCGCTGCAGGAAAAAGACGGCTCATGGTGGGACTATCCCTTTTACTCCTATCATCAGCCCTACGGCACCGCCTTCGCCATCATGACGCTGGCGAGGTGCCGGACGAGTTAAGTCGTCAGTCGACTCAGGAATCCGAGGGTTTTTCCTCGGCGCTTTCTTCCACTTCGGAACTCGGAAGTTCGGTGTTCTCTGAACCGTCGGAGTTTGGCACCGATTCGGTATTAGTTACCGGTTCTTCCGAAGCTTCGGTCTCCAAAGCGGGCTCGGGATCCGTCGGTGTGCTCTCTGCCTCTGCGGGCGGAGTGGGCGATTCCACGGTTTCCGCCTTCAGCGTATCTGCTGATTCGGTTTGGCCTGCGTCTTCTACTGGAGCTTCCGAGGTGGCTTCCGAGGTGGCTTCCGAGGTGGCTTCCGAGGTGGCTTCCGAGGTGGCTTCCGAGGTGGCTTCCGAGGTGGCTTC
>JAGRPB010000080.1:0-11330 GCA_020439945.1 Verrucomicrobiia bacterium | reverse complement strand
CCGACGGTTCGGATTTCTTCGGCTTATCTTTTCTCGCCGACTTTTTCCTGGCCGCTGACTTCCTGGCCGGCTTTGGTCCCTCGGGAGAATCCATTCGCCCGAGGACGAGTTCCGAACCGGGGAATTCGATCACATACCCTTCCATCGTCAGCCAACGAAGGTCGGCCAGCACCGCGTGTTCGGCCTGGGTGAGGTGATGTTCCTGGAAGGTTTCGCCCTTGGCCGGCTTCTGGTAGTCGGAGACCAGCGCGTCGAGCAGATCGACCACCTTTGACTTTGGATTCGCGCGAACGAAGCGAACGATCTCCCGGACGCGTTCGGTGAAGTCTTCCTCGTTCTGAATGGCGCGCGGCCTGGCCACGGAAACGTGGAGGGCCTTCTTGCCGCGCTTGAAAAACTTCAGCCCGGCATTTTCGAATTCCCGGCAGAGTTGCTGGATCATGGCCAGCGGAAACGATTTCCGGCTTCGATCCGATTCGCTCTTCAGCAGGGCCAACAGGGATCGTGAGAGATTTCGGCCCGGAATGTTCCCCGCCACCACCGCATCGCCCACCTGGGAGACGGCTTCGTCGGCGTGGTTTTTTCGGAAATGTCGTTCCAGCGCTTCTTCGCTGGTGAGGATTTCTCCGCCAACTTCCGCTGCAGGGGTTTCCGTGGGACCTTCGTCGACCGGTGCTTCTTCGGTCGCATCGGCTTCGGCTTCGGCTTCGGCTTCGTTCTCGGCCGCCGGTTCCTCGGTTTCCTCCGTTAGCGGTTCTTCGGTTTCGGTGGTCGGGTCGGCGTTTTCCTCATCGGTCGCCGGGGATGATTCGGAAGCGGCTTCTTCGGCCGGAGTTTCCGTCGCGTCGTCGTCGACGGGGGCATCGGTTTCCGTTTCGGAGGTTGACTCCGCGGCTTCCGGTTCCGGTGCGGGACTTTCAGCCGCTTCACTTTCCGGACCCTTCTCTTCTTTCGGAACCGCGCTGGGCACTTTCGAGAGCGGCTCGGGACGCACCCGGAACTGGCGTTTCGTGCTGACGAGAGATTTCCATTTCTCGATCGTCTCCTCGTCGCGTTTCATCTCGATCCGCGATTTGTAGCGCTCCAGCGACATGTCGGCGAAACGCTCGCGATGCAGGCGCGCCACGTTCATCTGGTATTCGTGATGATTCGGCGGCCCGAGGATCTGGCCGGTGAATCCACACACGGCCACGACCGAGAAATTCCCTTTCGGCGGTTCGACCGAGATTTCCTCAGTTTCGTAAAAGCGCTCCATCGACGGACTGCGAAGCACGTGGGAGATGGCCTCCTCGCTCGACAACCACAAGCTGCCATCGTCGGGACAGAAAAAGAGCGGCGATTTCTCCGCGTCCTCGCTGCGGAAATGCACCTGGTAGCGGTCGCGGGCGCTCAGCACCATCTTTGCCAGGTCGGCCACCGCGTAGGTGCGTCCGGTGCTGCGAATGTGCCGAGCCAGCGCCAGAGCCGCGTGAGGAGCGGGCTCGAAGTTCACCGAAATGCCGGTCGGCAACGCTTCCTCGGGACGTTGCCTGGGGTGTCGGTCGCCTCCGCCATCGCGGTCGCGACGTCCGCCACCGCCCTTCCGGCCACGGCCGCCTTTCCAGTCACCGCGATCGCGATCGCCGCGATCCCGCTCCCGTCGCGGGCCGCCATCGCCTCTGCTTCCTCCGCCACCACGCTGGCCCTTCCCGCGCGGGCGTCGATCCTTTTCATCGTTCCACTCGCGGTCGTCGCGGCGAGCCTTGGAGCCGCCGCCCGATTGGTCGAGCGACTTTTCCAAATTGGTTACCCAACTCGGCATCAGGTCCTGAGCCGAAATCTCGAGTCGATTGGGATCGTCACTCATGGCAAAACGGGAAAACTACGGCCGCCGCGGCGGTGAAGAGGGTTAGGTCGGCGATGCAACAGGGTTCAGTATAACCACCGCTCCCTCGACTTGCACCTGACAAGTTCGCCATCTGATGAATGCTCCGTCGCTCGCTTTCCCGCTACGGTTCCTCTGTCAGCCACGCCACCGGGACGCGGGTCACCCGCAGGCGGGCGAGACCGCTTTCCTTCGAGCGGTCACCGGCGCAGTGGGCCAGCAGGAGGTGTCCGTCTGCGGTCGGTTCCAGAGCGGTGTAGCAGTACCAGCCGGTCGGCGAATCGTAGAGAGTTCGCGATTTTTCCCAGGTCGCGCCGTCGTCGGGAGAAATCGCCGCGCTCAGAGGAGTCCGCTTGCCGGTCAACGCCGAATCGATGTTCGCATGATCGTTCCAGACGGCCACGAGCTGATCGCTACCGGGCAGGCGCTCGATGGTCGCGGGACTGACGGGCGATACCAGCGGCGAGGGATGCGGACGGGTCCAGCGATCGCCCTCGTCGGTCGATTCGGAAAAAAACTGGCTGCCACCGTTGGTGCGGGCAAACATCAGCAGGGAACCATCCTGGCGCTGGACGAGGCCCGGCTCCTGCAAGGTGGTCCTTCCGGAGACGACATCACTCTGGGGATCGGGGGTGCCGTCCCACTCCGAGGCCGATTTTTTCCACGAGCGCCCGCCGTCGTCGGAAAAGAAGCAGAGCAGCACGCCCTGGCCCGAGAATTTCTCCATGCTGGGATCGTTGTGGCGGGCGGTCGGAATGATGAGCCGACCCGATTTCAGCTGCACCATGCGGTCGTTGTTCACCACGTAGTAGCCGATCTGGCTGTCGGGAATCACGCCCACCGGTTCGGACCAGGTCTTCGTCTCGTCCTCGGAGAAACGAATCCGCGGCCGGCAGTCGTCCCACGAATCCTTCCGCAGGTAGAGCATCGCGATGCGTCCGTCCCGCAGGCGCAGCAGCGACACCGACATCACGTTTTCCCCACCCTCGTTTTCCAGAACCAGTTGATCCTCAGCCGACCAGGTCCTGCCCTCGTCGGTCGACACGCGGGAGGACAGGTGGGCCGAGGAATTGTCGCCGCCGCCTCCGGTGAAGTGCGTGTAGATCAGGAGTATCCTCCCATCTTTCAGGCGGATGAAATCGCCCTCGCTGTTGCGGGGATTCTCCGGCGTGGGCGGTAGTTCGAGTACCGCGACCGGTTTGGGTGACTCTGCCGCCCATTCCTGTGTCACAAAGATGTCGGTTGTGAACAAGGAGAAACCGATGATGATGAGGCCTCTGGACAACTTTTTCACGCGCATGGCTGGCATTTTCTCTGCATGAGGCGGAGGAGAAAAGATCAAAGGAGGACGCGATAGCGGCAATTTCTGGAAGAACGCGCCGAAAGATAAAGGGTTGCAGTTTTTTGTTTCATTGATTAAACCAAATAGAATTGACAAAAAAATTCGAAATATCATAAATAACTTTTGATTTTAAAGATTTCCTAAATATTCTCTTTCGGCAGTTGGAGCGCCGTGTCATTTATTCCTCATTCGCCCTTCATGAATCCAGATTTGGCTCCCTTTACTTCCACCCGAGTCGGGATCGTGGGCACCGGTTTCATGGCTCGCGGCGTCGCTCATGTGATCGTGGCGGCGGGACTCACCCTCGGCCCGGTGCTGACACGGCGGCCCGAGGATTCTTCCTTCTCTTTTCCGGTTCGGGCGCAATTCACCAACGAAGTCGCCCAACTCGTCGATCAGAGCGACCTGATCGTGGAATGTTCAGGTGATCCCGTTCACGCGACCAACGTGGTTGCCCAGGCGATGGACGCCGGCATTCCGGTGGTGACGATGAATTCCGAGTTTCATGTCACCACGGGCTCGTGGTTCGTGGGCAAGGGAGTGCTCACCGAAGGTGAAGGCGATCAGCCCGGTTGCCTGGCGGCGCTACGGCGGGAGGCCTTGTCGCTCGGATTCACGCCGTTGGTATACGGAAATGTGAAGGGATTCCTGAATCACAATCCGTCGCGTTCCGACATGGAATATTTCGCCGGAAAGCAGGGCACCAGCATCACCCAGACCACCTCGTTCACCGACGGGACCAAGCTCCAGATCGAGCAGGCTTTCGTCGCCAATGCGTTCGGCACCGACATCTACCGTCCGGGATTACTGGGTCCCGCCGCCGAAACGATCGAGGAAGGCGCCGAGACTCTCGCCGGCGTGGCCGACATGCATGGAGCTCCGATCAGCGACTACATCATCCTGCCCGGCTGCGGGGCCGTTTTCATCGCCGCGCGCCACGAGAATTTCCACCGGCCCTATCTCAGCTACATGAAGATGGGGGACGGACCGTACTACACTCTCACGAAACAGTACCATCTCTGCCATCTCGAGGTGATCAAAACCATCCAGGAAGTCCTGCGATTCGGTCCCGATGGCGTCCTGATGGACAATTCCAAAACGCCGCGCGTCAGCGTGGCCGCAATCGCCAAGCGCGACCTGCCCCAGGATTTTCTGATCGAGCAGGGCATCGGTTCCTTCGATTTTCGCGGCGAGGCCGTCGAGATCGCAGACCAGCCCGATCACGTTCCGGTCGGGCTTCTGAAAGGCGCGCGTCTCACCCGGCGCATTTCGCGCGGTCAGCGCCTCACCATGCGCGATATCGAGATCCCGGATTCACTGGCTCACGACATCTGGAAGAAGCTGGTGGTCAAGGCTTCCCAGCAGGCGGCCTGATTTCACGGCGCCACCTCGGCCGTTTCGAGCGCACCCTCAGCGTGCCTCTTTTCCGTGTGACGTTTCAGAGCCTCCCAGAAGGCGTCGACGATTTCCCGCGGTGCCGCGTGTCCCATCGTCGGTTCCGTCAGGATTTCCACCTCGCCTTTCAACTGGTTGAAAGCCGCGTAGCAACTGGTCGGGGGGCAGGTGCGATCGATGAAACCCACGCTCACGATCGCGTCCGCATGACAGCGCGCCGCGAAGTTCACCGCGTCGAAATAGCGTGACACCTCCGCCACCGTCGGATCCGGCTTTCCGTCCGGCAGGATCGGCACCAGCTTCGGCCAACCCGCGATCCGCCGCCGCAGCATCCCGGTGTGGTCGCACAACGCCGGCACACCCGCGCCGACGAAGGTGACCCGGTCATCGAGCCCGCCCGCCACCAGCGCCTGGCCCCCGCCCTGGCTGTGACCGATCACCGCCATCACCCGGCCATCCCATTCCGGCTGGGCCGTGAGAAAGTCGATCGCCCGAACCAGTCTCGTGAACATGCCGCGGAAATACATCCCGTCCCGGTTTTCGCGACCCTGATAGCGATAGTCCCTGAGCCGGCCTTCGTCGCTTTCCAGCGCCTTGTAAAACGCTTCCGGTTTCCCGTTTTCGATCCCGTGGGCGTTGATGTCGAGAGAGAGATAGCCCTCGCGTGCCCCCGAGATTGCCTTCGACGCGGTCGAACTGCGCACGCCGGCGCCGTGGACCCACAGCACCGCCGGCAACGACTTCGCTTTCGCCTCCTTGGGGCGGGCAAAGTAACCCGATACCGGCCACTCCGTCTCCGTTCGCACCTTGATGTCGTAGAGTTCGACCCCTCCGTCGACCATTCGATTGTCCACCTTCTGCACGCGGACGAGTTCCGCCTCCAGCGGCACTTCGGCGAGACGCTGTTTCTGTTCCGACCAGAAATCGTCGAAATCGTGCGGAGCCTCCCGGCTCGGAGAGATCTGCTCCGGCGCCACGGCCGCCGCCGCGACCGCCTTGGCGTCGTCGATGGCGCGCCCGTCCGGTTGCGTCACCTGCACCTCGCAGCGCAGGAAGCCGGGGCGCTCCAGTTTCCCCAGGATGGTGAGCGGCTTTCCCATCAGCGCCAGTGACTCCTTTTCGATCGGTGCAAAGGCATCGTCGCTCAGCGTGTAGATCACGCTGCCGACATCGAGCGGCTGACCTCCCTGGGAAACGGAAACCGTGAACGAGACCGTTTCCCCCACTTCGCGTCGCGCCGCGGGATTCTCGGCCCCGATTTCCACGACCACCTTGGCGTCCTTCAACCCTGTTGAGTCCGCGACCTTACCCTGTTGAGCCCGGGCATGGGTCGCCCCAAACGTCACCGCGGCGACCGCGGCAACGAGCAGGGAATTCGGGTAGCGAGGAGTCGACGATTTCACGACGCATTTCTAAACGACCGGATCGGCGAAGGGAAATCCGCATCCCCGCCAATTTTCACACCGATTTCACACCGCCTTCAAACGGTCTTCACATTCGCGCGGCAGGATCGGGCGTCGTCGAAAAACGCTCACCCACGATCCTTCCACCATGAAACCGAATACTTGCCGCCGCTCACTAGTCCTGTCGATCTGCGCCGCCGTCCTGGCGGTGATTGGAGTCGAAACCGGGTTCGCTCTTCCCGGAGCCGACCCGTCGAAGGTCGAAAACCTCAACCGGACCCTTTCGCCCTATTTCATCGTGCTCGGCGATGGATCGGCGAGCGAAGGGGAATCGGAAACGCTGCCGCTGAAAAAGACGGAGGCGAAAGTTCACATCTCCGGTGTGATTGCCGATGTCGAGCTTCGACAGGTCTATCGGAACACCGGAGACCAGGTGCTGGAGGCCATCTACGTGTTCCCCGGTTCCACTCGTTCGGCGGTTCACGGCCTGACGATGGAGATCGGTGAACGGCGCATCGAAGCCCGAATCGCGGAAAAGGAAGCGGCGAAACAGGAGTATGAGGAAGCCAAGGCCGCGGGCCAGACCGCCGCCCTGCTGGAGCAGGAGCGACCCAACGTTTTCCGCATGAGCGTTGGCCACATTCTGCCCGGTGACGATGTCGTGGTGACGCTGCGCTACACGGAGCTGCTGGTGCCGACCGATCGTGTCTATGAGTTCGTGTTTCCCACGGTGGTGGGACCCCGCTACTCGAATCGCTCCCTGGGCGAAGGCGTCGCCGCGGGCGATGGCTGGGTGGCGAATCCCTACCTCGAACCGGGCGTGGAAAAGCAGGCGGCGCCACTCTTCGGGATCGAGGTCGACCTCGCGGCGGGAATGCCGCTGAAGGAGGTCACCTGCGCCACTCATCCGGTTCGTATCGACTACGAAGGCAAGGAGCGCGCCCGAGTGGCTCTCGATGGAAGCGAAGAGCGCGGGGGCAATCGCGACTTCGTGCTCCGCTATCGGCTGGCCGGAAACCGGATCGAGACCGGTCTGTTGCTGCACGAAGACAAGGAGCGGAGTGAAAGCTTTTTCCTTCTCACCGTTCAGCCACCGAAACGGGTCACGCCCGCCGTGATTCCGGGTCGGGAATACGTCTTCGTGGTCGATGTCTCCGGCTCGATGAGCGGCTTTCCGCTCGACACTGCCAAGTCCCTGATGCGCGATCTCTTTCGTGATCTGCGTCCGACCGATCGCTTCAATGTCATGGTCTTCGCTGGTGGAACCCAGTGGATGGCGCGCGGATCGCTGGAGGCAAGCCAGAGAAATCTCGACCGGGCCATCGCCTTTCTCGACGGGCAGCGTGGCGGCGGCGGGACCGAACTGGGCAAGGCCTTGGAAGGCGCTTTCGATCTGCCGGCCGACGGCGGGATTTCCCGAAACGTGATCGTGGTCACGGATGGGATGGTGGACTTCGAACGGGAAGTGTTTCAAATCGTCCGCGAGAGGCTCGGCGATGGAAACCTGTTCGCCTTTGGCATCGGGAGTTCGGTGAATCGATTCCTCATCGAGGGATTGGCCCGGGCGGGGCAGGGGGAACCGTTCGTGGTGCTCGATCCCTCCGAGGCTCGGGGCGTGGCCGACCGTTTGAAGGAAATGATCGCGGCACCGGTCCTCACGGATGTGCGGATCGATTTTGGCGAGGATTTCGACGTTTACGACATCGAGCCGAAGGCTTATTCGGATGTGTTTGCCGACCGGCCGTTGGTCGTTCGCGGAAAGTTCCGCGGCGAACCCGGCGGATCCGTAACCGTCAGCGGCGTTTCGGGCAGCGAACGTCTCAATCTCGAAGTTCCGGTCGATGCGGAGGCTGAGCCTGAAAATCCCGCGCTGCCCTATCTGTGGGCGCGCGAAAGGATCGCGGCTTTGTCGGACGACTTTGAGCTGACTCAGGCCGACGAAGCGAAAACGGAGGTCACGAATCTGGGATTGACCTATCACCTGCTGACCCGTTTCACCTCATTCATCGCCGTGGATAACGAGGTGAGGCCGGCGGCACCGGAGGCGAAAAAGCAAACCACCAAGCAACCGCTGCCCTTGCCACAGGGAATGCCGGTGACGGCGGTCGGTGGCGGCACTTCGCCCGAGCCGTTGACCATTCTGCTCTGGCTCACCGGCATGGGTTCTTTTTTCTGGAGGCGCCTGCGCGGTCGCGATCGGGAGGGCTGACGGAAATAGTAAGCAATCAAAAATCGATGCTCCGCTTTCGCGCCGTGAATACCGCCACCCATCCCCGCCGTTTGTCCTCCGCTGACTTCCGATGGTCGGGCGTTCCCTCCTTCGCGTGGGTCGCCATCGGAGTGGTGATCGCTTTCTGGCCGGTCTGGCGATGGTACGTGCTGCGGCTCGACGACGGTTCCGACGAACCCATGGGGCTGGTGGCCCTGGCGACCGCCGGTTGGCTGCTCTGGCAGAGACGCGAACGGTTGGGAGTCGATCGAGGTTCCGTTCACGCGGCGACCGCCGGCCTTTTCGGCTACCTGGTGACCTTTCCCTGGCTATCGCCTCTACCCCGTGCCCTGGCCGCGCTCGGGGTGATCGCTCTGGGATTTCGTCTTCCCAAAGCGGGGCCGGGAATCTGCCTGTTGCTGGCGCTGTCCCTGCCGGTCATTGCAACGGCGCAATTCTATCTCGGCTGGCCGCTGCGTTGGATGACAGCCGTTGGATCGGAGGCGCTTTTGAAAATCGCCGGCCTCGATGATCTCGGGCGCGAGGGGACGGTGCTTTGGTGGCGGGAGGCGCCGGTCAATGTCGACGCGCCGTGTTCCGGGGTGCGCATGCTCTGGACCGGCCTTTTCATGCACGCCTTGCTTCTCGTCCGGCATCGACTCGGATGGCGAACGGGGCTTTGGCTGACGCCGCTGGTCGTGCTGCTGATTCTGGCCGCCAATGTGATTCGGGCGACGCTCCTGTTTTTCAAGGAAAGCGGCGCGCTCTTTCTGCCGGAGTGGACCCACCCCGGGATCGGATTGGTCGTTTTCGCGGGGCTGTTGGGCGTGCTTTCGGCCATGCACCGTCACTGTGCCAAATCGGCTGAGGCCACGACCGATCCGAAAGATTTTTCGAATGGCCGAAGTCCCTCCCCGATCGCCTGGGGAATGGCCCTGGTGGGCGTGCTTGGGGCCGCGTGGATGCCGATGCTGGCCAACGCAACGAGAGAGGTTGGGTCCGATCACGAGTTCGGCATCGAGTTCCCGGGATGGCCAACTTCCTGGGATGGATGCGATCTGGTGCCGGTCGTGCTGGCTCCGCACGAGCGGGCCTTTGCCGATGCGTTTCCCGGTGACCTGGCTGTGTTTCGCACCACTGAAGGACCCTGGTCGCGGCGATTGATCGTCCGCTGGATCACCCGACCGACGCGCAAGCTTCACTCGAGTGCCGACTGTCTCAGGGCGGAAGGCTTCCGGCTGGAGCGCGATTGGGAGATCGCGCCTGCCGACGAAAGATGGGCCACTTGGACGGCGTATCAGCCAGGGCAGGGGGCGGCCTTCCGGGTGCGCGAGCGGCTCTGGAGCGACAGCGCGCCCGAGGCCGGCTGGACGGAGGTGTCCGCCTGGTTCTGGGATGCGGTGTTTCGGGGGAACCGGGGACCCTGGTGGGGAGTGACCGTGATGGAACCGATCAGCGAATCAACCAAACGATGAAGGCCACCGAAACCGGATTCCTGACCGACTGGGGAACGCTGACGCGCGGCGAAAGCGGGCGATTGTCCGCCTGGCTTGAGGGAAGGGCGGAGCAAAGCCGGCGTTGGCTCTGCTTGGTGACGATCCTTGGCGGGGTCGGGCTTTACGGGGCGACGATTGGACTTTGGCACGGACCTTTGATGGCTCTCTACGTGGGGGTAAAACTCCCGCTGATCATCTTCGCCACGCTGCTGGTCAATGCGATGATCAACGGCCTGCTCGCGCAATTGCTCGGCAGCCGCCTTTCGTTTTGGCAAACGACGGAATCGCTGCTGATGGCGTTCGCGGTGTTTGCGCTCATCGTCGGGTCGCTCAGTCCGATCACCGTGTTCCTCGTCTGGAATGCGCCGCCGCCGGCCAGCGCGGAGGCGGGTGCCGTTCATCGCCAATTGCTGGTGACGCACACCTTTCTCATCGCCTTCGCCGGCATCGTTTCGGTGAAACAACTGCACGGCATTCTCCGGCATTTTTCGGGCAGCCGTTCCGCCGCCTGGCGAACGCTTCTCGCCTGGTTGGCGGGCAATCTCTTCGCCGGCGCGCAGATCGGATTTCTCTTCCGGCCCATCTTCGGAACGCCGGGACTCGAGGTCGCCTTTCTTCGCCCCGACGCCTTCGACGGGAATTTCTACGAGAGCGTCTGGTGGGCGCTCACCCATCTCTGAATTCTGAAAACAAAAACTGCAAACCCTATCCAACGATGAACACCGCATCCGCGAATTCCGAACCCGAACCTGCCGACCTGACACGCGATCTTTTCGAACCGATGGAGGGTGAACCCACCCTCAGCCACACTTTCGACACCCTGCTGAAGAAGCCGGGATCGGTCCTTTATTCGCTGCATCACAGGGAGACAGGGTCCGCCCGTCTGCTTCGCAACCTGGCGCTGACGACGATCGGTTGCCTGGCCGTTTTCGGACTGGTGCTCGGTTTTTATTCGGGTGGACACCAACTCTGGGCGGCGCCGCTGAAGGTGGTGATCGGCGTGTTGGGATCGGCCCTGATCACTCTGCCGAGCCTCTACATTTTCAGCTGCCTGAATGGGCTCGACATCACCGCGAGATCGGTGGCCGGGGTCATGGCGGCGGCCGTGTGTCTCTTGTCGCTGCTCCTGCTCGGCCTGGCGCCGGTGGCGTGGATCTTCGCTCAATCGACGGAACAGATCGCGTTTTTCGGCTTTCTCGTCCTCGTGTTCTGGATCGTGGGATTGTGGTTCGGGCTGGGACTCATTTTTCGGGCCGCGGGTTTCCTGGGAGTGAAGCGCCGTTTTCACCTCGCCATCTGGGCGGCGATTTTCACCCTGGTGACACTCCAGATGAGCACCACCCTGCGACCCATTATTGGCGAGTCGGATCATTTTCTCACCGGCGAAAAGCGTTTCTTCCTCGCCCATTGGCTCGATCACCTGGATGGCGACGGAGCGGTGGAAAACAACGGGTGGAAGCCATGAAGGGTCGCGCCGTTTCCGAGTTCATCGGACGCACCGGAATCTGGTCTCTCGCCGCGGTCGTGATCGCGCACTCCCTGGTGATGAAGCTGGGGTGGCGCGCTCCCGCCGATCCCTGGATTCACTTCGCCGGCGGGTCGGCGATCGCGTTCGTGGCTC
>JAGRPB010000079.1 GCA_020439945.1 Verrucomicrobiia bacterium | reverse complement strand
TCGAAAAAAGATGAAAGGGATCCCGTGTCCCGGGCCGCTTGGTGCGGGCGAAACCGGAACCGGACAGGTAAAGATCAATCGCCCGCCGCAAACCCGTCGAGGCATTTCGACGCCGGTCGGTGCCAGAGAATCCAAGCAGATCAGAGAAGGCATTTGCGACGTTCTCCACGTCCAACATCTCCGCCCCCTCAAGATCGGCCAGATCTTCCAGAGACGCCGCCAACTCAAAACTCTCCAGCAGATCGAGAAACGCAAGGGCTGCCGTGGCCGCGCCCCGGAGCAGCGTCACATCGCCGAGATCGACTTGTTTCGTATCGCGATAACCGGCCACCCCGATCCAGTCCGGCAGATCTCCCAACCAGCCGTTTCCCTTGATGCGGCCCAAAAGAACCAGTATTTCATCGAGACGAGGGGCCACCTCGTCCCGAAGGTAATCGAGTCCCTGCCGGGTATCCGCACCGGCGGCAAAAATCGATTTTCCTCCCCCATCGACCGGCACCTCGTAGAGCGGATCGTCGCTGTTGATGTTGGCATCCACGATCCCCAAGGCGAAAAGGAGATTGTTGAAGGCGCTCTCTTTTTGCAACAGGGCCAGCCGGCAAAGCGCGAGGTAAAACAAGGCCTCCTGGTGATTGGGATCGAGAGATTCGGCCTGGGTGAAGTGTCCGAGTGCCGCACCGAGCGAGGAACCGGTCGCCACCTGGCCATTGGCAAAACGCAGCCACGCTTTCCCCCAGGCAACGTGATCGTCGGCGGTAATCGCCTCCGCCTGAGTGGAAATGGAAAGTTTGACCTCGCCCTCAGGCGAACCGCCTTCCCCATGAACGCGAATCCAATAGCGAGTGTCTGCGCCCACGAACGCCACCCGGCTGGTTCCATCAGGCGCGGCGTTGTGACTTTGCCCGACCACCTGCAAATCGGCGAGCGAAGTACCCGTAAACACCGTCAACACGGTATCGAAATCACTTCCGGCCGTGTCGATCTCAACACGTCCGTCAACCGGGCTCTCCCACGTCCACCAGGAGGTGTGATCCCCCTCAAAAACGTCGCCCGGTTCGCCAACTTCCACGCCGCCCCCGGCGTTCCATCCCGAAGCGGAAGTCACCGAGGCAGGATTCCCGAGGTCTGTGGCATTGGCGAAATCATCGTTCTGAGGACGAAACACTCCGAGAAAGAAGGCATCGCCCTCCACAGCCACCGGAAGACTGGGCGCTGAAGATACGACCATTTCATGATCGAAGAACGGATCAACTCGACGCCACTCCACGAAATCGAATCCCGGGTTGGGCGTCGCGTTCAACGTGGTATTTGACGCGAAACTGAAGCTTCCCCCGCCAATTACCGTTCCACCCAATGCCGGTTCGGGTTGGGCGGAAATGTCGAACAACAGTGGACCGTTGGCGGGATCGTCGTAGACCACCGTGATCGGCGATCCCACTGCCTGAAGATCATCCTCTTCCAGGAAGCGATAATCGAAGTTTCCGTCCTCCACCGAAACGTAGTTGAGACACCAGACGCCCTCTCTGGCTCCTTGGGGAAACGTGAATGGAATCTGCCAAACCCCGGAAACCGGACTTCCCGACGAGGGAGGCAACGGGTATTCCTCGTATGGTTCGTAGTAGAGCCAGAATTCGTAGTCGGGTTTGGAAACCAGGCCCGAACTCAACCATTCAATTCCAGCCGAATGCGACAGCCCCACCGAAAACGTGACCGTGGGCTCGGACGGCGTCGCCACACGACGATCGACAGAGAGCGAGCTGATGACCACCGGTTCGTCGGGACCGATGTTGAGTTCAAACGTCCCTTCCTCGGTTCCAAAGCCAACCCAACCCGCGACGCAAATCACATAAGTGGTTCCCGAAACCGCCTCGAAGGCTACCGAAGAATAAGTATTGAGGGCCTCCTCAACGAAGTTGCCTCCTCCGTCCAGAGTCCCGACTCCAATCACGATATCGAAATCGAAACTCTCCGTGCCGATCCTGGCCGTACCCGTGAACGGGGCCGTCCATTCATACCAAACCGTGGAAGTTCGGCTTTCACCAAAGTAGAACGAAATCGGATCTCCCGGCTCCAGAGTGGCATCCACATTCGTTCCCGAGAACGTGGTGGGACTGACAGTTCCGAGTGAAATCCTGTCCGCCAGATTGTCATTGGCCGGAGGAGCTGCCTCCGCGTGAATCGCCCCCAAGAGGAGAGCGCCGACAAGAGCATTGGTCGTTTTTTTCATCCTCCTACCGCAGGCTTATCCCTTGAAGCATTCGAAGGCAAGAGCAATTTGGTTAAATTTTTGAAACCAGGCAGCTTCGGTCCCGCATTCTTGCACTTGTTCCGCTCCTCAGCCTGCCTATGGTGAGGGGCCCAAAGAGATGCCGCAAATGCCTACCTCCTCCCCTGTCAAAATCGGCCTGATCCAGTCGAAGAACTCCGCTGCTCCGGCTGAGAACGTCGAACGTGCCCTCGCGAAAATCGACGAAGTCGCCGCCAAAGGCGCGCAGATCGTCTGCCTTCAGGAGATTTTCAACACCCTCTATTTCTGTCAGCACGAGGACGAGCGCTATTTCGAACTGGCCGAGTCCATCCCGGGACCGGTCACGGATCGCATGTGCGAAAAGGCGAAGGAGCACGGGATCGTGCTGATCGTGCCGATCTTCGAGCGGCGCGCGCCGGGTTTGTTCCACAATTCGGCGGCGATCATTGATGCGGACGGCACGATGCTCGGCGTTTACCGGAAGATGCATATCCCGGACGACCCGCAGTTCATGGAAAAATACTACTTCACACCCGGCGACTACGGTTTTCGGGCTTGGGACACGCGCTTCGGTCGCATCGGCGTGTGTATCTGCTGGGACCAGTGGTATCCGGAAGCGGCCAGGCTCACCGCCATGGCTGGGGCGGAGATTCTCTTCTACCCGACGGCGATCGGTTGGATTCCGGCAGACGAAAATTCGGTGCGTGAGGCACAGCATTCCGCGTGGGAAACGATGCAACGCAGTCACGCCATCGCGAACGGTTGTTTCGTCGCCGCGCCGAACCGGGTGGGCCTGGAGGGATCGCCCGGCGGCGAAACGATCCAGTTCTGGGGCCGCAGTTTCGTGGCGGGACCTTCGGGTGAGGTGATCGCCCGGGCATCGGGTGATGACGAGGACATTCTGGTGGTGGATGCCGACCTTTCGGCGATCGAACGCCAGCGAATCGCGTGGCCGTTTTTCCGCGATCGTCGCATTGATGCCTATCAAGGCCTGCTCCGTCGATTTGGCAGTGGCGATCCGTCCGGACTTTGATTCAGTGTCCGCCAATTCCATGTCCGACATCCCTTCCCCGAAATCGCAGGGCTTTTCCATGCCCGCCGAGTGGGCGCCTCACGCGGCAACCTGGCTCAGCTGGCCCAATGAACGTGGTGCGACCTTTCCCGGCGACCGATTGCCGCCGATCCTGCCCTATTTTCACCGGCTGGTGACGGCCTTGGTGGAGGCGGGTGAAACGGTGATCATCAATCTCTCTGACGAGGCAGAAGGAAACGCGATCGATGCGGCGCTGCCGAAAGACGTTCTGAGTTGGGTTCGCCTCCAGAAGATTCCCACGAACGAACCTTGGTGTCGGGATCACGGACCGACGGTCCTTCGACGTGACGCGGACGGCGCTCGATTGGCGGTTTGCTGGAACTACAACTCGTGGGGGGAGAAGTATCCGCCCTGGGATCTCGATGCGGCCGCGAACCGCCAGATGGCCACCTTGGCCAACATCGAGTTTCATGATCGGCGCGACCTGACGATCGAAGGCGGATCACTCGAAAGCAACGGAGCTGGCGTGCTGATGGTTTCCGAATCCTCGGTGGTCACGGACAGCCGCAATCCGGGAATGTCTCGCGACGAACTGGCGCGCGAACTCTGCGAGAACACGGGATCGGATGAAGTGCTGTGGGTGAACGCCGACGTCGAAGGCGACGACACGGACGGTCACGTGGATTGTTTCGCTCGCTTTGCTCCCGACAATCGCCTGCTGGTTCTCGATCCAAACGAATCGCAGAAATCCCGTTATGCCTCACTGGCCGCCAACGCCGAGCACCTGCGTGGCGTGGCGGCGGATCGCGGCTGGGAATTCATCGGGTTGCCCATTCCCGAACCGGTCGTGCTCGAAGGCGCGGTGATGCCGGCGACTTACGCGAATTTCTACATCGGAAACGAAGCCGTGATCGCTCCCTCCTTCGGTGATCCCTGCGATTCCGAGGCGGCGGAGAAACTCGCATCGGCGTTTCCCGATCGGAAACTCATCATCCTGCCCGCCCGCGAGTTAATCTGGGGCCAGGGCGGCTTTCACTGCCTGACGCAGCAGCTACCAGCCTAACACGTAGGCAAAGACGAGCGGCGCGACGATGGACGCGTCGGATTCGATGATGTAACTGGGCGTGTCGACGCCGAGTTTTCCCCAGGTGATCTTCTCATTCGGCACGGCGCCGGAATAGGAACCGTAGCTGGTGGTGGAGTCGCTGATCTGGCAGAAATAGGCCCAGAGCGGCACGTCTTCCATCCCGAAATCCTGGTGCAGCATCGGCACCACGCAGATGGGGAAATCGCCGGCGATGCCGCCACCGATCTGGAAGAAACCGATGCCGGCTGGCCTCGATGTCTCGATGTACCACTCCGCCAGTTTCGTCATCGTCTCGATCCCGGAGCGCACGGTGTGAACGTTTTTCACGTTCCCTTTCATGCAATGGGAGGCGTAGATGTTACCCGTGGTGCTGTCCTCCCAACCCGGCACAAAAATCGGGAGATTTTTCTCGCAGGCCGCGATGAGCCAACTGTCTTTCGGGTCAATCTGGTAATGCTCTTCGAGCTTTCCACCGCGGATGATGCGATAGAGAAACTCGTAGGGAAAATAGCGCTGTCCCTCGCGATCGGCCGCCTGCCATTCGTCGAGAATGATGTGCTCGATGCGACGGAACGCTTCTTCCTCGGGAATGCAGGTATCCGTGACACGATTGAGATGCTCATCGAGCAGCGCCTGTTCCTGCTCGGGCGTGAGGTCGCGCCAGTTGGGAATGCGACGGTAGAAATCGTGGGCGACGAGATTGTAGACGTCCTCCTCAAGATTTGCCCCGGTGCAGCAGATGCCGTGAACCTTTTCCTGACGAATCATCTCGGCCACGGAGATGCCGAGTTCCGCGGTACTCATCGCGCCGGCCATGGTCAGCAGCATCTTGCCGCCACCGTCGAGAACCTGCCGGTAACCTTTGGCGGCATCGACGAGCGTCGCCGCATTGAAGTGTCGATAGTGGTGCTCAATGAAGCGACTGATTTCTCCAGACATGGACTCGGGGATTCGGCTCAGGTTTCGTAATAGGTGTATCCAGCCATGCCCTCGCGGTAGGCTTCAAGCGCTTTCTTCCGTTGGGCGGGAGAGATGCGTCCTTGTTCGATGGCCTGTTCGGCGAGTTCACGGAACTGGTCGACGAGTTTTTTGGGATCGTGCTCCACGTAACCCAGCACATCCGATACCGAGTCGCCCTCGACTTCCCGTGAAAGCCGGATTTTTCCATTTTCGACGCTGACACTCACCGCGTGGGTATCACCAAATAGATTGTGCAGGTCGCTCAAAGTCTCCTGGTAGGCACCGACGAGGAAAATGCCGAGCAGATAGGGTTCGCCCGGCCGCGTCTCGTGAATCGGCAGCGATTCCGCGACCTCCGAATCGGTCACGTACCGCTTGATCATTCCGTCGCAATCGCAGGTGACGTCGTGAATGACTCCGGACCGGGTGGGACGCTCGTCGAGGCGATGCAGCGGCATCACCGGGAAGGCCAGATCGATGGCCCACGAATCCGCCAATGACTGGAAGATGCTGAAGTTCACATAATACTGGTCAGCCAGCAGGCTGGTGACATCGCGCAACTCGTCCGGGAGATAGCGGATGTCGCGACTGACCATGGCGATTTCGGTCATGGCCCGCCAGTAGCATTGCTCGCAGGCGGCCCGTTCCCGAAGCCCGATGTCTCCGGCGAGAAATAGCTCGTGAAGTTCCTCGCGGTAGCGGTTCGCCTTGCCGAATGCCTCGAGCAGATTGTCATCATTCACACTGTCTGCCACCTCGGCCAGGGCGAGCAGGGGCTCCGGAGCGCCCTCCTCCACCTTCACGCTTTTTCGATTCTCGAAGCGGTTCACGTCGAGGATCTGCATGGCCAGCATCGAGTAGTGCGCCACGATCGCCCGGCCGCTCTCCGTCACGATGGTGGGATGTGCGACCTGGCTCTCGTCGAGCACCCATTTTACCGCATCCACCAGCGTGTGGCAGTACTCGTCGATGGAATAGTTGGCGCTGGTGGATCGGGTCGACCGCGAGCCGTCGTAGTCCACCGCCAGGCCGCCCCCCATGTTGAGCAGCCCCATCGGCGCGCCTTCCTTGACCAGGCCGGCATAGATGCGCGCCGTCTCCTCGATGGCGCGCCGGATGATGGTCAAATCGGGAATCTGCGAACCCTGGTGACAGTGCAGCATCTGCAGCCACGGCAAGCGTCCCCGTTCCCGGAGCTTCGCGACCGTATCGACGAGCTGCGCGAGATTGAGACCGAAAGGACTGCGCTCGCCGCCCGACTTCGACCACTTGCCCGCTCCTTCGGCGGAAAGTTTGACCCGCACCCCGATGACCGGCTCGACACCGAGTTTCTCAGCGCACTTTTCGATCGTGTCGAGTTCGTGCGGCATTTCGAGGACCAACACGACCCGCAACCCCATCAGTTGGCCATAAAGCGCCAGGTCGATGAATTCCTCATCCTTGTAGCCATTGCAGACGAGCAGAGCATCGGTGTCCTTCAGGTAGGCGAGCGCCGCGATCAATTCCGGCTTGCTGCCCGCCTCGAATCCGTAGTGAAAACGCCGCCCGTAGGCCGCGACTTCTTCGGCGACCTGCTGTTGCTGGTTCACCTTGATGGGAAAGACGCCGCGGTATTTGCCACGATATTCCAGGTGACTGATCGCCTTGGCAAAACCGTGGTTCAGCTCCTCGATCCGACTCTCCAGGATGCGGGGAAACCGCAGCAGCAGCGGCGGCTGGATGCCGCGATCGCCCAGTTGCTCGATCAATTGCGGGACGCTGACCTGATTCGGCGAACCGGTCGAAGAATCCTCGAGATTGACCACCAGTTCGCCCCGGCGCGACACGGCGAAATAGCCACCACCCCAATAGTTGACCCCATAGATATCGGCGGCGTCACCCACCGACCAGGGTTCCTCGGTCACGTCATCGTTCGATTTGGACGGTTGGTTCGACAAGGCGTCGGGAGGCTTGGGCGAGACGGCGGTTTTGGTTGGGGCGGTCTTTCGACTCATGGGGGGAGATACGGAAAAGGCTGAACTCTCGCCGCATCGCGGAAAAGACAATATTTCCGCAACCGCGCGAATGGGCTGGAACGAATGCCACAACACACACAGATTGCGATGAATTCGCAAGGCGATTTTGAGTGCCTCTTCGTTGCGCCGAATCCCGACAAGATCGGCACACACTTCCTGGTTGTCTTCGTCCGGAATTCCGCAATATTCTTAAATAGTTATGAAGAAATCCCCAATCTCCCTGTTCACCGTCAGCCTCGCCCTCGCCTTCATCGGCTGCGATTCATCCAGCCAGACGGCCTCGGCTCCGGTTGCGGAAAAACCGGCCCCGGCCACCGAAGCCTCCGCACCCGAAGTGGCTGCCGCAGATTCCGCGACGAAAGTCGATCATGTCGACGCCAAGGGCGCCGCCGAGGCTCTCGCATCGGCCGATCCTCCAACCGTGATCGACGTCCGGACGCCGGAAGAATTCGCCGAAGGCCACATCGAAGGAGCGACCATGATCGATTTCAAGGCCGCCGATTTTGAGAGCAAGCTCTCGAAACTCGATCGCGACAAGACCTACCTGATCCATTGCCGCAGCGGCAAACGGAGTACGGCCTGCCTGCCGACTTTCGAAAAACTCGGCTTTCAGCACGTTCTTCACCTGGATGGCGGTTTCAACGCCTGGCAGGAAGCGGGCGAGCCGGTGGCAAAGTGATTTCCCCTCCCCTGAATCGGAGCCGAGTCGTTCCCTGACCGGACGGCTCGGCTTCTTTCAGGCTTCCGCTTTCAGGAAGTTCCCCAGCAATTTCTTCCCCTCACCCGTGAGGATCGATTCCGGGTGGAACTGCACGCCGTAGATCGGCAATTCGCGGTGCCGCAGTCCCATGATCTCTCCCTCGGCGGTCTCGGCAGTGATTTCGAGGCAATCGGGAAAGGTCTCGCGCTTCACGATCAGCGAATGGTAGCGCGTCGCCTCGAACGGATTGGCCAATCCCTCGAAAAGTCCGTCACCATGGTGTTGCACCGGCGACGTCTTCCCGTGCATCAATCGTTCCGCGCGCACCACGTCCCCGCCGAAGACGTGGCCGATGCACTGATGGCCGAGGCAGACGCCCAACAGCGGCGTTGATTGGCCAAATTCACGGATCACGTCGTTGCTGATGCCCGCCTCGTTCGGCGTACAGGGGCCGGGCGAAATGCAGATGCGTTCCGGCGCCAACTCGCGGATCTCGTCGACCGTGATCTGGTCGTTGCGGTAAATCTTCATGTCCGCACCCAGCTCCCCGAAATACTGGACGAGGTTGTAGGTGAAGGAATCGTAGTTGTCGATGACCAGGAGCATGGCGGGAGCGGGTCAGGCGGAAAGAGAGCGGCAATTAACCATGGAATGGACGGAAAACACGGATTTTGCTTTGATTCGAACCAGATCTCTCTTTTTCCGAACCCATGTCCCGCTCGCGCCCCAACCTTCTCTGGCTCTGCACCGATCAACAACGTTTCGACACCATTGCCGCCCTCGGGACGGAAGGCATCCACACCCCGAATCTCGATCGACTCTGCGCCGACGGCGTCGCCTTCACCCACGCCTACTGCCAGAGTCCCGTCTGCACTCCCAGCCGGGCCAGCTTTCTCACCGGACGCTACCCGCGTACCACCCGCTGCCGCCAGAACGGCCAGCAGATTCCCGCGGATGAACGGCTACTGCCGCGCCTGTTCGCCGACGCCGGTTACCGCTGCGGACTCGCCGGCAAGCTCCATCTCGCGTCCTGTTCCGACGGAAAAATCGAGGCCCGCATCGACGATGGCTACCACGACTTCTGGTGGTCGCATCATCCCCAACCCGATTGGGCAAACGCGAATGCCTACACCGCGTGGCTTTCCGAAAAAGGCCTGACGTGGGAACAACTCTACGAGCAGCCACCCTCGGGCAGCCCCTTCTGGAAAAACGGCATCCCCGCCGAGCATCACCAGACCACCTGGTGCGCGGAAATGGCGGTGAAATTCATCCACGAAAACGCCCGACTACCCTGGTTCTTCAGCTTCAACTGCTTTGCGCCGCATCACCCCTTCGATCCGCCGGCCGAATACCGGGAACGGCTCGATCCCAATGCCATGCCGCTCCCCAAGCGAAGCGAAGGTGAATTGGAAACCAAGCCCCACTTCCAGAAACTCGATGCCGAATGGGCCCACAACAGCCCCGGGGAATTCCACTCCGGCGCCATGACCGATCGTGATCGCCGCGAAGCCGTGGCAGCCTACCGAGCCATGTGTGAACACATCGATCACGAGATCGGGCGCATCCTCGACGCGCTGGATGAGACCGGACAACGGGAAAACACGATCGTTGTTTTCATGTCCGACCACGGCGAGATACTGGGCGACCACGGTCTCTGGTTCAAAGGCCCGCATTTTTACGAGGAAGCCATCCGGGTTCCCCTGATCCTTCGCTGGCCTCAAAACTACCGTGCCGGACACCGTGTCGACGGGTTGGTGGAACTGATCGATCTGGCCCCCACCCTGCTGGAAGACGCCGGCATTCCGACGCCTCCCGACCGCCTGCAGGGCAGGAGCCTTTCCGATCTGCTCACGGGAACCGCCGATCCCGCCCGCCATCGCGACGCCGTCTTTTGCGAATACTACAACAGCTGGACGCATTCCGACGCCTACGCCACGATGCTCCGCACCGAGACCGAGAAAGTGGTGGTCTATCACGGCACCGGCGAGGGCGAACTCTACGATCTGGTGAAGGATCCCGACGAGTTCGAGAACCTCTGGGACGATCCGACCGCCGCGAAACGCAGAGCCGCAATGGTCGAGCGGTGTTTCGACGCCAGCGTCTTTTCGATGGATCCCGGACCAACGCGGGTGGGTCCGTTTTAGTAGCGGATCGAATCCGGCAGCTGGAACACGTTTTTCAGATGCTCGATCTGGGGAGGTTTTCCCTCTTCCAGCACCACCTCGACCACATCGAAGCGAAAAACGATGTCGGGGTGATTCAGTTCCCTCAGCCAAGCCATGGCGCCGCGGGTGATGAGCAATTGCTTGGCCCGGTCGACGGCTCGCACCGGCCGACCGAAATCCGTGGAACGCCTCGTTTTCACCTCGATGAAGACGAGACACTCACCATCGCGGCAGACGATGTCGACTTCCCCTCCCTGAGGCGCCCGGAAATTTCGAAACAGAGGTTTCATCCCCTCGCGACGCAGGTATTTCATCGTGAGCCGCTCGCCATATTCGCCGATGAATCGATTCCATGCGCCGTCGTCCATCCGCAAACGTCGCGCATTCAGGGCAACCGGGCGATCCAGCGAACGATCAATGCTTCGGTAAAAATGGCGCCTGATCCAACTCATCGTCGCCCAGCTTAGCGCCCGGGCGTTTTCCGGAAAGCGAAAAGCCGCTTCGGCGGATACGATCCAACAGGGTCAGGTCCGCGACCATACCCTGTTAACTCAGCCGGGAAAGCCCATCTGGCGGACACGAAAAAACCGGCTCCCTTTTTCGTCCCGAGGGACGATGGGTGGGCCGGTTTTTCGGATCGAAAGATTCCTGTGTTTCGTGGTGAATCGTGTTTCGAGGGAGGGCGGAGCTTTGTCGCCCAGAACGGTCGGCAGCCCGACAAAGGCTTCCGCCGAAGTGGCCGTCGCTTTCGCGGCGAGCCGAAAACCGCGTCAGTTGCGGCCGTGAATGGGATGGTCGTCGCTGTCGGCCTCGGTTTCTCCCCCCAGGCTCAAAAGCAACTGCGTCAGACTCGGGTGAAACTGGACGATTTCCTCCGCCAGTTTCCGAAGCTCGGCATCAAACGCGGCACGGACTTCCGCATCCGACTCATAGGCTTCGGTGGGCTCTGCCACGGCCGAGGTCAGGACGCGAAGATTTCCCTGCTCTCCTTCGTTATCTGGATTATGATAATACATAGTGCTTTTGGGGCTAATGGTTACTTCTCGGTGTTTTTGTTCCTCAATCAGGGACATGTCCCTTCTCCATCAATTCACGAATCCGCTCTTTGAGGAGCGCATGCGCGGTGTCGGCGGCGTTCTTCCCGTACAACCCCGACGAAGTCAGGCGCTCCAGGATCTCTTTCACCTGGGGCGTCGTCGAAATCGTTACCTGGACAGTATCCAGAGTGTTCTTGGGACGGGCCATCGACGCAATTAATGGATAACAATGCCATTCTTATCCGATAGTTATTTGGAGAGTCAAGACTTTTGGCCCTCCAAAGTGATGTTTTTTCGACTTCCGACGGCGCATTGGCGGCAGCCGGGGTGGTTGACGCTGCCGATCAGGCATGCGAGACATTTTCAGGACCAATCCGAAACCCCCAAGTTCCATGGCTCAATCCGACTCGTTATCACCCCTCCGGCCCCTTTCTTTTCTCACCTTTTTCGCTTTCTGCGCGAGCGCGGCGCTGGCTCTGAGCGCCTGTCAGAAGGAAGAAAATTCGCTGGAAACCGCGCCGGCCGAAAATCCGCCCAAGACCGCCGAACCCTCCGCTCCCGCCCAACCCGTGAAAGAAGAAGCCGACTCCTCCTCATCCGCCGAAACCAAGAAGGCATCGAACGACGATGACGCCAAGAAATCCGGCACGGAAGTGGCCACCTTCGGTGGTGGCTGTTTCTGGTGCATGGAAGCGGTGATGGAGCGTCTCGAAGGGGTGACGGATGTGAAATCCGGCTACATGGGTGGCCACGTGGACAATCCGACCTACGAGCAGGTCTGCCAGAAAAACACCGGGCACATCGAGATTATCCAGGTCGAATTCGACCCCTCGAAGATCGATTTCAACGACCTGTTGGATGTGTTCTGGCAGGCCCACGATCCCACCACTCTCGACCAGCAGGGCGCCGATCACGGCCCCCAGTATCGCTCGGTGATTTTCACCCATTCTCCGGAACAGAAAGCGAAGGCCGAGAAGTCAAAGAAGGCGCTGGATGAATCCGGCAAGTATGGCAAGCCCGCCGTCACGGAGATTCGCGACGCGAAGACTTTCTGGGAGGCCGAGGGTTATCACCAGGATTTCTACCAGAACAACAAGAACTACCCCTACTGCCGGGTGGTCATCTCGCCGAAGTTGAAGAAACTCGATCTGGAGTAGGTTCGGCCTCGATCCTTGGGTTCAGAGAGCCCACGCCCACCGGGCGATCGTCTCAGCGCGGTGGCGCCAGCCCAAATCGCGGGCACGCTCGGTGGCCGCATTCGCCAGACGCTCGAATTTCGCGGCATCTTCGAAGAGGTCGGAAATCGCTTGTCGAATCGCGTCCCCATCGCCCGGAGGCACAAAGCAGCCGGCCGCACCCAACACGCCGCGCGTGCTTTCCAAGTCGGAAGCGATGACGGGCAGCCCGTGCGCCATGGAATCCAGCGCCTTGACCGGGCAGGTGAGGTAGCGGTTGTAGAAATTGTCCTCCAGCGGCACCAATCCGGCACCCGCGTGTTGCGCGAGGTGAGGGTGAAGCCGAGCCGGGGGCATCATGGGCAGGATCTCGATGGGACTCTCTCCGGCGAGTTTGCGCTTCCGATCGAGTTGTGCAACGCGATCGGGCTCGCCCCCGATGATCTGGAGTCGGAGTTTCCGGTCAGACAACCAACGTTCGTGCTTGAGCAACTGCGGCACTCCTTTTTCGCGATGGAGATGGCCGATGTAAACAATGGTGCGTCGGGCGCGCAGGACTTCGGGCGATGCGGAATCCGGAAATTCGAGACAACCGAGCGGCTGGACCAGACTGTCGAGGCCCGGCAAAGCCTGCCGATAGAGATCCGCCTGTTCGCTGGTGATCGCGAGCACGCCGGAAAGACGCGGCAGCGCCCAGCGCTCGGTGAACTGCTTGCGTCGATCGTTGAAATCGATCGCATCACGGCCGGAAAGATCGGCGTGGAAATCGTGGGCTTCGTAAACCGTGCGGAGATTCTTCGGAAAGCGATGCTGCAAACGAGCCAGATAAGGGGTCAGCCCCAGTTCCCGCGTCAGCAGGAGCACGTCTTCCCCCGCATCGAGATAGCGACGGACTTGTGCCATCGCCTCGCGATAAACCCGGCGCCCGAAGTTCTCCGACAGTTTCGAACCCGGTTCGACTCGATGAATCGCGAGGTTTTCCGGACAATCCAGCCCGTAGAACTCGGCCAGATCGCCGCGGGTATCGCTGTGAGAGCCTGCGGCACAGAAAAAATCGACCTCGTGCCCTGCCACCGCGAACGAGCGGGCGTTGAGCAGGCCGATGTAAACGATCGGCCCCGGTTTTCGCCACTCACTCCGGTTGACCCAGACGACCCTCATGACAGGAGGTGACGCCGGATTCTCTCTGAACACGGGGCGCGCTCAACTCACGCCCGAACGCGACTCAGTTGGCGGCTTCCTTCACCTGGACGGCCTGCTTGCCGACCCGATCGCGGAGGTAGTGGAGCTTGGCTCGACGGACCTTGCCGCGCTTGACCACTTTGATTTCAGCCACCTTCGGCGAATGGATCTGGAAGACGCGCTCGACGCCTTCTCCGTTGGAGATCTTGCGGACCGTGAAGGCCTCGTTCACCTTGGTGCCGCGCCGAGCAATCACGATACCCTTGAAAACCTGGATACGCTCCTTGCCGCCTTCCACCACGCGGGAATGCACGTCGACAGTGTCGCCCGGACGGAATTCGGGGACATCCTGCTTCATTTGTTCGCGCTCGATTTTCTCGATGACATTCATGGCCGTTGGGAGGGTAGGAAAGGGGAAATCTGGAAACGAAAAATACCCCGCCGGAAAGCGGGGTCGAAACAGATAACCGGGAAAGCGGGGAACGCAAAGATTTTCGAAACATTTTTGTTGCGTGGTTTCGAGCCGAAGGCATAGTTGCCGCTCGCTGCCGGAGGGCTGAACAGCTCCTCTCGATCGCGGCGATCAGAGTCGCTGGAGTGGTAGTTCAGTTGGTTAGAACGCCGGCCTGTCACGCCGGAGGTCGCGGGTTCGAGTCCCGTCCACTCCGCCACTCGGATCATGGGCAATCTCCCGGTCTTTCACGGTTGCACAAAGCAGGTCGAAACGTAGCATTGCGGCCATGAGGTTGACCGAACAACTGGCTGCGAATGAAACCGCCCAAGTCGCCGTGATTGGCATGGGCTATGTGGGCTTACCCGTCGCCCTCGGATTGGTCGAATCCGGTATCAAGGCAATCGGGTTGGACATCGACCCCGACAAAGTCAAGAGCCTGCGGGCCGGACAATCCTACATCAAACACATTCCTTCCGGCCAGATCGCATCGGCGATCGAAAACGAGACCCTGGTGGCCAGCACCGATTTTTCCCTGGTTTCACAATGCCACGCCATCGTGATCTGCGTCCCAACGCCTCTCACAAGACATCGGGAACCGGATTTGAGCTATGTCGTCGATACCATCGATTCGATTCTTCCCTTTCTCAAATCGGGCCAAACCGTGAGCCTGGAGAGCACGACCTATCCGGGGACAACGGAAGAAATCCTGAGACCGAAAATTGAATCGGCCGGATTTACCGTGGGTGAAAATCTCTTCCTGGTCTATTCCCCGGAGAGGGAAGACCCGGGAAACAAGCAGTTCTCGCGTCGCGCCATTCCCAAGGTCGTCGGCGGCAGCACCCCGGAGTGCCTCCGGGAAGGCTTGGCTCTCTACGGCCAGATCTGCGATCAATGCGTGCCTGTTTCATCGACTCAGGTGGCCGAGTTTTCGAAACTTCTCGAGAACATCCATCGCGCCGTCAACATCGGGCTCGTCAATGAAATGAAGATGGTGGCCGACCGAATGGGTGTCGACATCTGGGAAGTCATCAGCGCCGCGAAAACCAAACCCTTCGGCTTCACTCCGTTCTATCCCGGTCCCGGACTCGGTGGCCACTGCATCCCCATCGATCCCTTCTATCTCACTTGGAAAGCCAAGGAGTTCGATCTGCACACCCGATTCATCGAACTGGCCGGTGAAATCAACACCGGGATGCCACGCTACGTGGTGCAACGCGTCATCGAAACCTTGAACGGTCTCGGCAAGGCCCTGGCGACGAGCCGTGTTCTGGTCCTGGGGCTGGCCTACAAACCGAACGTCGATGATCTGAGGGAATCCCCCTCATTCCACATCATGGAGATATTGGACAGCTATGGGTGCCACGTCTCCTACCACGATCCGCACATTCCGGTCATTCCGCCGACAAGAGAACACGCCAAATGGGCGGGCCTGGAAAGTCTGCCGTGGAACGAAGCCAATTTCTCAAGCCAGGATTGCGTGATCATCTCGACGGCTCACGAAGCCTACGATCTGGAGGAGCTCGTGAAATGGGCTCCACGGATCATCGACACTCGCAACGCTTTGGCGGGTATCGAAACCGGGCAAGGCCAGGTCACCAAAGCCTAACAAGGATCAATCAGCTACTCCTGACGTTCCGGGCCCGATCGAACTTGTGTTTGGCCCAGGTGGCGGCTTTGTCGATGACCCACTCGCCGAGCCGGTATTTCTGCCCTCCGGTGAGCTTGGCGTAACCCCACTCGCCTTCCTTCAAGGCGGCCGCCATCTGGTCATTCACGTCGTCGATCCGGGCATGCGCCAGGAGCCGCGGGCGAATCAGTTCCTGATTGGCCAAAGCCTCGTCTTCGGGATCCGAACCGACTCCCGCGCTGCTGCCTTCGACCGCCGGATATCGCTCCCTGGCGAGACCACGTTCGCGTTCGCTCTGCAGGGTCGCGCGCTGACGAAGGGCGAGCGGTCCCCCAGACACCGCGCCCAATGCCAGGTGCGGCAGGGCGGTCGTGGCGCGAGCCTCGACGCGCTCCACCTCGGCATCGACCGTGCCGCTGTGACCGCGCAGGCGCAGCTCAATGCCATCGTTCCGACGTCTCCGGAACGAATCGATGTCGTCTTCGGCCACCGTCATCAACAACTCCGGCGGATCCTCGGGCACCACGGTCACCACTGATTCACCCGGTTGGAGAAATCGCCCCGGCAAGGTGTCGATTCTTTCACCGTGGACAATGCCGTCGATCGGAGCCCGGAATTCGAGCGTTCCGACCAATTCTTTCATCGAGTCGTACCGTTTCCGGAGGGCCTTGAGATTCTCCAACTCGGACTGATGGGACGCGATGTGACCGCTTTCCAGCCAGAGCCGGGCCTGGATCTCGGAGCGCCGAATGTCGAGGGCCAACTCCTTCAATTCGGCGGACTCCATGGGGTTCTCCATCTTCACCAGCAACTGTCCCTTTTTCACCGCGTCGCCACTCTCGCAAAGGACGTCCGAGACAAAGCCGGGGCACTCCACCCGCATCACCGACTTTTCCGGAAAGTGCACCACCGTCGCCATCTTGGGCGAAGGGCTGACCGGAATGAGGATGAAGGGAAGCAGGATCAGGAGACTGAAAACACCGATCCGAATGGCCGCCGTCTTCGGTTTGAGGCGCCCCTGCGAACTGATCAGGAACGTGACCAGCCGTTTGATGGTCGAAACCAGCGATCCCACCAGGGCCGCGAAAACAATCACGATGCCGGCGCCCTTGAAAAGCGAACTCGCCATCGACATGATCCCGATCCAGATCACGACTTTCCAGATTGATGACAGGAACCCGTAGGTTCCGATCACCCAACTTCGTTCGGCGATCGCCTGCGGCAGCATCTCGTCTTTCATGCCGAGCAGATACCGTTTGCCGAAGTAACCCATGATCCGCTGGCCCTTCATCGCCAGGTTCGGGATCTGAATCATGTCGCTGAGGATGTAGTAGCCATCGAATCGCATCAGCGGGTTGGCGTTGAAAAGCACCGTGACCACCGACGCCGCAAAAATCGCGTTGTAGGCAAGCGTGTTGATAAAGCCGGGTCCCGTCTCCACCCAGACGAACACGGCAATCGCCGCCACCATCAATTCGATGTACATCCCCGCCGCCGCGACACAGATACGGGGCCAGCGAGTCGAGAGACGCCAGGAGGCACTGGCATCGACGTAAGTGAGCGGCGAGACCAGCGCCAGCAGGCGCACCCCCCATTCGGGCACGGGAACCTTGAAGCGCTTGGCGACGATGCCGTGCCCGAGTTCGTGAATCAATTTCAGCAAACTGAACGTCACGATGAGGAAAAGCCAGTTGCCGGGCAGAATGGCACCGCCGGCCGATTCCATGAAGGCGCGCCAGTGAACCGCCATCTGATAGCCGGCGCCGAGGATCACCGCCAACCAGACGAAGAAAAACCAGGGAGCGGCAATCCAGCCGAACCATTTCTCCGCCACGCGCAGGAAGGGATCCGGATTGCCGAGGGGAATTTTCAGGAAGAGCACTTCCTGGAGCACCTGTTTGGGTTGCTTTTTCTCCTGTTCCACGGCGTGCTGACCGCGCCGGCTGTCCTGATCGACATTGTCGGACTCGAGAAGTTCGTGGTCGATGGCCCAGCGCAGGATGCTCTGCGCCTGGCTTTCCCCCAGCGCCGCCTGTCCGGAAACCCGGGCGCTCTGACCGAGCAATGCGCGAACCGTCCTGGTTCCATCGAGCGAGCGGAGGAAGTGATACTCGGGTAGTCCGACCTGAAAGTATTTCCGCTTGGCCACGTCCTCGAGCACATAGCTGGGACGACCGCCGTGCTCCTGAAACGCGAAGCGCACATCGCCGCGCAGCTTGGGGCACCGCGAGGAAAACTCGGCGACCGCGTGATCCGGATGAGTCTGCTCGGTTCCGCTCATTTGACCCGTCGTACGATCAGAGGTGCAGGCGCACGAAATCCCAGGGCTTGTGGAACAGGATCCATCCCAGCGGTCGGTATCCGCTGTGAATCTTCACGCGTCCCCGCATTCCGGGACGCAGAGCGGCGTCTTCGTTGTCGATTTCCGCGAGGCAGATGAAAACATTCTCCGAGTCCTTCACTTCGGAAACGGGATACACCTCGCGGATCACGGCGTCGTATTTTTCGCGCGTTCGCGCTTCCAGTCGCAGGGAAAGATCCATCCCCTGCTCCACCCAGTTGATGTCGGAGTCGGCGACCGCGATTTCCAGATACATGGTATCGACCGGAGCCACTTCAAAAAGCTTCTGCCCCATCGACACTGGCACCCCCTTTGACCGCTCCAGGCTGCCGCTGATCACGAAACCTTCGATCGGCGCGCGGATATCGAGGTGTTCCTTCTGGTATTCCAACAGATCGACTTTGACCGCCGCGGCGTCAGCCTCCAATTGGGCCATCTGGATTTCGGCCACATCCCGGCTGGTGGTGCGGGCCAGGTCGCGCTTCTTGACCGCCATCTCCCGTTCGGCCAACGCCTGGGCGTGTCGCCAGCCCACTTCCTTGCCGTCGAGATTGGCGAGCAGTTGATCTCTTTCCACGTGATCGCCCGGCTTCACGAAGACCTCTTCGAGCACACCGTCGAAAGGCGCCGCCACCTGCCGCATGGTCTTTGGTTGCACCTCGCAGGGAGCGCTGACGTTGTGCGGCACGGGAATCAACAGCAGAACCGCCACAATCGCCGTGATGGTCGCGATGGCGATTTTCTTGAATCGGCTGGCATTGACCCAGAAGCGATGAATGGCACCGCGAATGCCCGTCGGCTTTCCACGTCGGATCAGGTCCAACAACGAGGACGCGTGCAGGGTCGCCGCCTCCATGAGGGCGAACTTCCGCATCGTGAAGGGTTCGCCGCCTTTAAACAGGAACATCCAGGCGCCCACCGTTCTGCCTTCGGCGGTCACCAGGGGAATGGTGATCGTCTGTTTCACCGCGAAGGCTTCCAGCAACTCGGTCTGATCGGTCGCCGGCCAGATTTGCGTGTCCGCCTCCTCGACCGGTGGCCAGGCGACGGTCTTTTCCAATCCCATCGCCTCTCGCATCGCGGAAGCAATCAGGCGGGTGCCGTGGCTCCGACCCTCGACCTTGGCGAATCCCGACATGCCCTCCACCCGGAGACGCGTTCCCGTTCCGAGCCCGATGGCGACCCGGGAGCAATTGACGAACTGGCGGATCTCCCGCGAAACGATCGAAACCGCCTCGCTCAACGTCGGGGCCAGGCTGGCCCGGGAAAAAAGATCGACCAACAACGTGGCCTGCATGAATCCGGACTCGAAAATCTCCGTCTTCGACAACTGATCCCGCTCCGCAAACGCCCGGGTGAGCAGGTGGAGGATCGTGAAAATCGGTCCGACGAACGGGGCCTTGCCGGGCCCGAGCAGGAGCAACAGCATCAAGGGCGAGGCGTTGTCCTCCGGCTTGAAACCGACGCCCAACAGGATGTGGGTGGCTCCCTCGATCTTCAGACCGGTCTGCAAGCTGTGCTCTTCCTTCAGGGAGCGCCCCACCAGGGCCCTCACCTCCTGCGCCGCGGAAAAACCGGTCGAGACATTGGCCGCCGCCGCGACCGCGATCGCCTTCGGATCGCCACCGCTCATGCTCTCCATCAGCACAGCCGCGCGGGCACCAGTCTGGGCACGCGCCAGGTCGACCAGTTCCTGGCGAAACGCCGACTCGTCATCGCGCGAGGCGAGAACCGCGGCGAATCGCTTCAGCGTTTCCTCCGGAGGCAACGCGGTCTCCGGCGAATGCGCCGGTCCGGGCGGTTGCCCCATCAGGGATTGGGTGGCTTCGTTCATTTCATCTCAACGCGCCTCAGGACGCACCATGATTTGAATCAGTTAAAAAACGCCTTCAATTCCGTCCGCGCAACTGGCGATCTGTCCATCGGGACCGATCGCCCCCGTCACGGTTCCGCCACTCCATTGCCGCCGCCTCCGGTATGCGGAAGCAGCAATCGCGCCGGCGATCCCGCCCGGATCGACCCCGAGGAATTGTCGATCACCAGTCGCAGACGCACCGTGTTGCTGGCCGAATCGATAACCGGAGAAATAAACTCCACCACGCCTTCCACCGTCTTCGCCGCGACATTTTCCGAGTGGTGGTCGGATTCGAGTTGCAGAGTCATTTCGTCGCCCTCGCGGATCTGCCCGGCCCATCGCCCGTCGAGGTGCGCCACCGCTTCCAACTGATCGATTTTCACCACTCGGATCAGGTATTCGTCACGGCTGCTTTCGATCGGGGAGACCGGTTCGGAAATGTCTTTCACGATCTCCACCACGATTCCGTCGATGGGACTTTTCAGAATTCGTCGATCCAGTTCGGCCCGCGCCTGATCGGCCTGAAGCTGGAAAACCCGCTTTTGTTCCAAGGCCTCGGTGTATCTCCCCTCCGCGGTTTTCATCGCCGCGAGTTGTTGATTGAGTTCATACTCCGAAGCATCACGACCCAGCGCCTTCAGCCGCTCATAGCGCTGCCTTTCCAGCGTGTGCTGGCTCTCGGCCGCATTGACTCCACCCATGTTGTCGGCCTGGGCCATTGCCACCGCCAGCCGGGCCTCGATCGTTTCCGCGTCGAGCTTGAGCAGGGGTTGCCCCTTGATGACATGGTCGCCCTCTTTCACGAGAATCTCGCGAATGATGCCGCTCTCCGCCGGGCTCATCTCGATGCTCCGGTAGGGTTCCAGATAGGTGGGCACGTAGTCGCTTGCCGAGTCTTCGAGCGAATCCTGGGCCGTCAGTGTGGCTGGTCGCCCAAGCAGAACCAGCAGGCTCAGCAATAGCCACATGAATGGGAAATCGAACTTGTTCACGCGAGGGATTGTCGGGTTTGGTGAAGCCATTTGTCTCTTTCGGCGATTCGAAGTCGTTGATCGTAGCGAATGCGTTCGACCCGCGCCTGCAGTCGGTCGAATCGCTGGCAGAAATCCGGCGAAACTTCACCGAACTTGTCGGCAGGTGCCTGGCGAATTTCCTCGCCCAGTTCGGGGTCGTAACGTTCGATGAGGTGATCTTCCGCGCTGACGAAACTCTGGGCGCTTCCCGGTTGCCCCTGCCGCGCGGCACGCCCGATCAACTGCCGATCGATTCGCGCCGACTCATTACGCTCCACCACCATGACGTGCAGACCGCCCGCTTCCTCCGATTGAGGTGTCAGCGAGATGTGAGTCCCCCGCCCCGCCATGTTTGTCGCGATGAGCACGCTGCCGGGTTGGCCCGCCGTCGAAACGATCTCGTTTTCTTCCTGATCCTGCTTCGCATTGAGCACCCGGTGGCGGATGCCCTCCGCCTGGAATCGTTCCGCGAGACGCTCGCTGACCTTGATCGTCCGGGTTCCGATCAGGATCGGCTGACGTCGCGCGTGGCGCTCGCGAACGTCGGCGACCACCGCGTCGTCCAAGGCATCCGCCGATTGGAATACCCGCTCGGGAAGCACCGCTCTCCGGTTCGGTCGGTGCAGCGGCACCGGCTCGACACCGAGTTTGAAGAAATGCCAGAACTCGCCGGCACTTTCCGAAGCCGTTCCCGTCAGGCCGCACATCTTTTCATAACGGGAGAAATAACGCTGCCGGGTGATGCTGGCCGCGTCGTGGTGTTCGGGCCGGATCTCCACATCTTCCTTGGCCTCGATCGCCTGGTGCAGTCCCTCGCGCCAGGTTCGCTCCGCGTGACGGCGTCCGGTGAACTCGTCGATGATCACCACCTTTCCTTCCTCGTCGATCACGTAGTGAACGTCCCGCTGGAACATCAGTTTGGCCTTCAGCGCATTGAGCACATAGTTCTGCCACGGACGGCGCAGCGCTTCCCACGGGATTTCGGCCGGCTCGTGGATAAAATCGAACCCCGACTGCGTGAGCTCCACTTTCCGGGAATCGCCCTCGATCCGGTAGTGGACGCCTTCCTCCAGCGTCTCGGTCAGTCCCCTGGCGAGCATCAGGGCCGCCACGTCACGGTCATCAAAAGCCGCTGACTCGGAAATCAACAGCGGCGAACCCGCCTCATCGATGAGCACGCTGTCGATCTCATCGACGATGGCAAACGAAAGCGGACGTTGCACGATGGGCGGTCCTTCGCCTCCCTCCCGTTCGAGAATCGCCTGCCGCAATTTTTCCCTGGGCCCAGGATGCGGATGGCGCATCAGGATCAACTGATCGCGGAGGTAGTCGAAACCGAATTCGTAGCCGGTGCCATAGGTGATGTCTTTTCGGTAGGCGGCCCGCTTGCTGTCCGGCTGCCCCCGATCCTCCAGAAAACCAACCGAGAACCCCAGGAACTTGAAAATCGGTTGAGCGAATTCGAAGTCACGCTCGGCAAGATAACTGTTCACCGTGGCGACATGGACCCCAAGTCCCTCCAGGGCGAACACGAAGGAAGGCAGGGTGATCGCGAGGGTCTTCCCTTCCCCGGTCGCCATCTCGGCCACCGAACCACGCACCAGGGCGAGACCGGCGAGGATCTGTTCGGGATAGTGATACAGTCCCGAGGTGCGACGAGAGGCTTCGCGCACGAGGGCAAAACCGATCTCGACCAACTCTTCCCGCTTCAGCCGACCGCCCATCACGGACTGCTTCATTCGCTGGGCCGTCTCGCGGATTTTCGCATCCGTCATTCCCGCGACTTCCTTGCCGCGCGATTCGATCGCATCGAGTCGGCGGGAATCGGGAATCCATTCGTGGCGAGAACGCCTTAATCCCGCCACCAGCCCATGCAGCTTCGCCTGCGCGAAACCACGCTTCTCATACTGGGACCGGATCGTGAGACTCATCGGGAGGGTTTTGCGCCGAACCTGAGAGGGTTGAGCCCGAGAAGATACCCTGTTTACCCGGAATCGCGAGAGCGGGAACGCCGTTCAAGCGCCGCGCCCGGTCCACCTCACTTCGCACCGCGTTCCACGGAATGCGAGGAGACCGGTTTGGTGGGAACGGCGCGCAGGGTTTCGAGCTTTTTCTCCCCTTCCATGGGGGCGCGATCGATGAACACATCCTGATAGCGGAGGAAGGTGCCCTTCGCCTGTTCCAGAGCGGCAAACGCGATGTTGTAGGTCACCACGCTGACGAGGAACTGCTCCTCCGCCAGTTGATTGCGCTCCAGGGCGTCCATCACATTCTGGAGTCGATAAGCCACGCCCTGGGCGGCATCGGCGTCGATATCGAGACGCTCCTTCAGTCCGCGCACTTCCTCGCGCGTCGAAAGCACCTGCTGCAGGTTGCCCTGCAGATCCCGGTAGGTGGTCATCAGTTCGCGATAGGTCACCACGGACTCCAGCAGGACGCTGTCCATGGTGGAACGAACGACGTCGGCTTGGCGAAGCAGTTCGTACTTCAGGCGTTCCTGGCGCGCTTCGGCCGAATTGTTCTCCCACGGCTGACTGAATTGGAAACCAACCAGCCAACCCGCGCTCTGGGAGAGCATGTCATCGTAGGCACCCGCGACGCGCCGATTCTTGTCCAGGCCCGCGAGACTGCTCTGGGCCATCAAGTCCAGCTGCGGAAGCTTTTCGTGCTTCCCGGCCTGGTTGCGAATGGCCGCGATGCGGAGTTGTCCAAAGCCGGCCGCGATCTCCGCCCGATTGTCGACCGCTTCCATCGCGGCGGCGTGGACGGATTCGCTCGGAGGATCGAGAATGGGAGAAGTGATGGGGACGAATTCGCCTTCACCGCCGATGGGGAATTCGGGATCGTTCACCAGGGAGCGGAGCTTTTCCTCGGCGTTGCGAATCGCGAGTTCGGAACGGTTCATCGCCGTGCGCCGGCGGGAGAGATCGGAACGTGCCCGCAGCAATTCGCTCGCGGTCGCCTCGTCGGAACGCGCCTCGAGCTTGTCCACGATTTCCTCGGTCTGCGCGACCAGCGACTTGCGAAGCAGGTAAGCCGCCCGGGCGAAGTAATCGCCCCAGTAGGCCTGGTTGACTTCGAGCAGGTGGTTTTCCAGCTGACCGACATACTCGGCCGCGGCCACCCCCGAGTCGATCTTGGCGACTTTGAGGCGGGCCTTGTTGTAGTGGTATCCGGCGCCCTTGAGCAACGGCTGCACCACCGAAAGCACGATGGTGGAACTGGTCTGCGGATTGGGATCGACGAACTCCGAGTTGTTCCTCAGCGTCAGGAAGCGATTCGAAAGCGTCAGTTGGCCACCAGTCGCGAAACGACGGCGCAGCCCCGCGTTGCCTTCGCCACGATCTTCGAGAAAACGGCCAATCTCGCCCGTATCGAGCACCGAACTGGTGGGATCGTCGGTGTGCCCGTAGTTGCCATCGACAAAGGACTCGAGATCGAAGGCGCCCTCGGACTCCTGAATCGCCGACTCGCGAATCAAGGGG
>JAGRPB010000078.1 GCA_020439945.1 Verrucomicrobiia bacterium | reverse complement strand
GCGTCCGCGTCTCATGGCGCGATTGTGGCGGCGCCCGCGCGTAACTTTTTTCGGCGCGGAGGCGTGTCTTTCGCGACCGTCATGGTGTCGCCGAAGCTGGCGTCCGCAACCCTCACCCCATGAAACACCTTTTTCGCCCTCTGTCGGCAGCGATGCCGGCACTGATGCTTGTCCTTCCCGCGTGCTCGGATTCTTCCGGCCCGGTCGAGATTACCGAGGTTCGTGAACTGAGTGGCCCGGACCAGGAAATCAAGGTGGTGGACTCCCCGGCGGAGCGTTACCGGATGCCTTCGCAGATGGCGAGTGGCGGCGACACCTTCGGCAAGGCGGAGGGTGCTGAAAACCTGCCCTTTACCTGGACGACACCGGAGAGTTGGAAACAGGATCCTGGCGCTCCGATGCGCGATCTCAGTTTCACCTTTGGCGAAAACGGGGAGGGAGAATGCTACCTGAGCCGTCTGCCGGGTGTCGGTGGAGGTCTCGTCGCCAATGTGAATCGCTGGCGTGGCCAGATGGGGCAGGAACCCCTTTCCGACGCCGAGGTCGCCGCCTTGCCCAAGCAGGCCCTGTTCGGGCTGGAGGGAACGTTCCTCGATGTGACCGGCGAATTCAGCGGCATGGGCGCCGCCGAAGCGAAAAAGGATTACCGTCTCCTCGGGGTGATCCTGACCTCTCCGGCGGGCGCTGTTTTCGTGAAGATGACCGGACCGGCTGATCTGGTGGCCGCCAACGAAGAAAATTTCCACCAGTTCTGCGCCTCGCTCCAGCCCAGGCAGTGAGCCGAAGTGGTTGAATGTGACTCTCGCTCGTTCCGTCCAAGTTTCCCCTCTCTCCCCTCCGATCCATGAGCAAAATCACGGCCGAAGACCTGGCGCCGAAATACTGGCCTCGCCTCGCCTACAAGATTTTTTCGTCCTATTTCCTGGCGATGTGGGTGCTGATCTTCATGACTCTGGTCACCTTGCTGGGCACGCTTTATCAGGTCGATCACGGTCTCTTCGCGGCCAAGCAGAAATATTTCCACTCCTTCTTCATCTACCATCGTCTCGGCGATGGCCTGCCGGTGCCGGAATGGCTGGCGGGACTGCATCTCTGGCTGCCGGGCGGTTTGCTGCTGATGCTGCTGCTGACCATCAATCTCGTCATTGGCGCCCTCATCAAGGTGAAGAAGCGGTCGAAGGGAATCGGCATGCTGATAGCGCACTTCGGCATCATTTTCCTGCTCATCAGCGGCTGGGTGACCTACGCTTTCAACCGCGAGGGATACATGGCGCTCTATGAGGGACAGGCCTCGAATCGCGTCGAAAGCTACCGGCAATATCAGGTCGAGATCATTCCGCTCGATGAAGCGGGGAAAGGCGAGAAGGTCTTCGTGATTCCCCCGGAAAAGTTCGAGACCATGGAGTCCGGGGGAGAGCGCACCTTTACCAGCGCCTCACTGCCCTTCAGCATCGAGCTTTCCGGCTTTGTGCGCAACGCCTTCCCCATCCCGGTCTCGGCGCCGGTTGCCAAGGACGCCTCGGGTCCCGAGATCAACGGTTACCGGCTGCTGGTGCAGAAAGCCGCGAAAGAGGCCGAGCAGAATCTGCCCGCCGTGGTGGCCCGGTTCGTTCCCACTGGCGGTGAAAGCGAGCCGGTGGAGACTTTTCTCTCGGCACGATCGGCAAATTTTGATCCCGGGGGAACGCCGATGGCCTTCGGTTTTCAGGTCGGCGACCAGAAGTTCGCCGCCCGCATGGTGAAGGAGAACTGGGAAGTGCCCTTCAAGGTTCGACTGGACAAGTTCATCTTCGAACGTCACCCGGGCGTCAGCATGGCGCGCAGCTACGAGAGTCGCATCACCCGCGTCGAAGGCGGCACGGAGAAAGCAGTCGATATCAAGATGAACGAACCGATGCGCCATGGCGGCTACACCTTTTTCCAGGAGTCCTTCGGCCCCCAGAACGCCGGACCCGGCGAGCGGATGTATTCCCAGTTTGCGGTCCATAACAATCCCGCCGATCAATGGCCCCTCTATGCGCTACTGGTCACCGGTGCGGGGTTGCTGATTCATTTTGGCCTGAAACTGGAAGGCCATCTGAGCCGGTCCCGCCCTCAGGCGAAATCTGGCGCAGCTGAGAACAGGGAGGATGTGGGCTCCGATTCCGAGCCTCCGCCGATCCCGGCCGCCAAGTGAGTTCCCGTTTTCCCCACCCATTTTCGCCGATGAAATCGATTCTCCATCAAATCCTGGGCGCCACACTGGTCTGCGCCTCGGTCGCCTGCCTGTCAATCCCCTCCACGGCTTCGGCCAAGGACGTGAGTGTTTCCTTCGAGAAATACGATGAGTGGCCGGAGGAAGTTCCCGACATCTTCCGGGAAATCCTGGTCCAGGAAGGCGGGCGGGTGAAGCCCGTGCACACCTATGCGCGATTCATGCTGTTGCAGTTCAGCGGGCACTCAAATTTGCGTTTCGAAACCGCCGGTGGAACGGAGTACAAAATCGAAGCGGTCGCGTGGTTGCTGGACACGTTTTTCCGCCCTGAACTGGCCGCCGACATGCCGATCTTTTCGGTCGACGATTCCGAGACCGTGTTGCGACTCGGCATCGAGCCCAAGGAAAAACGCGACCTTTACTCCTACAACGACCTGTTGCCCGGTCGCGCCAAGCTCGCCGAACTGGCCGGTGAATACGGCCGGAAAAAACAGGAACACGAAGAGTCGGACAAAGACCCGCGTTTCGAACTCGATCGCATCGAGAACATGATCCTGGTGCTCGGTCAGAACATCAGCAATTTCGAGTACCTCATGGGTCAGTTCGGGTTTGCCCGCAAAGGCGAGTCGCTCACCCACGAGTCCGTTCTTCCCGACGAGTTGAGAGAACTCGCCAAGCGCCTCGACATGACCGAGATGCTCGATCGCATGCCGGAGATGTCCATGTCCCAACTGATGCAGGCACTTCAGGCACCCGGCGGTTCGAGCGACGAGGAGCAGATGCTGCGCAGTGCCATGCAGCTGTTCTTTTTCCACGCCAATTCCGGACGCGGCTTCGCCGTGTTTCCCCCGAAGGACAAGGAGGATGAAGCCTGGCTCAGCATCGGCGACGTGATGTTGGCCGGACTCCAGTCAAAAGAGGATCGTCCCTGGGCGATCGAGCGCATGAACGAGATCCGCGGCCTGGTGGAGGCTTCGAGAGAAGAGGGCGGCGCTTTTGCGGAAGCTCTGAAGACCTTCCACGAGAAGCGTCAGGCCGAAGTGAAAGAGCGAGGCAAGGGCGAGGGCGAAAGATCCGGCCTCGAGGTGAAACTCTACGAAGGAGATTATTTTTTCTATTCGCTGGTCTGTTTCATTCTCAGTTTTGTTGTTATGGCGCTGAGCTGGCTCGCGCCGGGTACGAAATACGCGAAGTATCTTACCTGGGGCGTCGTAGCCTGCCTTGTCATCGGTCTGGGATACAATGTCATCGGCATCACTATGCGTTGCATGATCCGGCATCGACCTCCCGTCACCAATCTGTATGAGACGGTCCTCTTTATCACCGGCGTGGCCGTTTTCCTCGCGCTCATCGTGGAGCGCATCACCAAAATGGGGGTCGGTATCTTTTTGGCCAGTTTGGTCGGTGTGGTGGGGATGTTCCTCTCGATCAAATACGAAGCCAAGGAAGCCACCGACACCATGCCTCAGTTGGTCGCGGTGCTGGATACCAATTTCTGGCTGGCCACGCATGTGATCATCATCAATATCGGCTATGCCTCGGGGATGCTTTCGGCCGTTTTTGGGATCTTCTATTTGCTTGGGCGAAATCTCACCAGTCTGAGTGGCAGCTTTTTGTTGCCGTTGAAAATCGCTTTTGGATTTCTTTCCATGACCTTTTTCTTTCTGCCCTTCACTCTCATTGCATGGAGGCTACTGGGCATTTGGGGACTTCTTTTTGCACCTCCAGTGTTGGCATTGTTTGTCTGGCGAACCCTGAAAACAGAGGATCCAAAGTCATTTTTCCGGGAAGTGACCCGGATGAACTACGGCATCATCTGTTTCTGCCTGGTCTTTTCCCTCATCGGTACCGTGCTCGGCGGGATCTGGGCGAACTACAGTTGGGGTCGATTCTGGGGTTGGGATCCGAAGGAAAACGGGGCGCTGATGATCTGTCTCTGGACGCTCGTCATTCTCCACGGACGCATGGGCGGCTACATTCGCGAGATCGGGCTCAATGTGAATTCCATCATTCTCGGGATCCTGGTGACTTTCTCCTGGTGGGGCGTCAACAACCTCGGAGTGGGCCTGCACAGCTACGGCTTCACCAGTGGTATCTGGCGCTGGTTGGCGATCTCGTGGCTCATCGCGGTTGGCATCATGCTGTGCGGCCTGCCGCTCTGGCTTCAGGAACGCGCCGATCGCGAGCGGAAGAAGCTGGAAAAGGAAAAGGGCAAGAAAAAGCTCACCAAAGCCGGCGGCGACGAAGCGCCATCACCGGCGTAGCGTGCTGTTTTTGGTTTCGTCTGAGCAGACTGGGAACCTTCAAATACGGTTGGCCCGATTCCACTGGACCCGACCCATCAGTATGTCGCCTCTCGCTTCCCTTTTTGGCATCCACTCGCCGACCGTCACCCAGCTCTCCGTGGGACTGGCGTTGACGACGTGAAAATTGCCCATCAGGGCGACGCCATCGGGATCGTTCACGCCATCACCGACCAGTGGAAGCACGATGCGTTCGGTTTCCCGGATCAGGCAGCGTTTTTCAGGATCGACGCGCGCCGTCCACAGCGGTGATCGCCAGCGAACCACGTTGGTGTTGGACTCGTCCTTCCGAGTGTAGACGAGATAGAGGCCATCTGAATGCGTCATCCAATGCTGCTGGGTGGTGGACATGCCCAGCGTTTCGCCATCGTCGAAAGCCCACGCTTTCTTATCGCTGAAATGCAGTCCGTCATCACTCACCGCCACGTAGCCATGCCCGTCCTCCGCACGAATCGTCAGGAAGATGCGGCCGTCGAAGGCGGTGATCGAGGGCTCCAGCAAACCGCGACCGACTTCGAGGCTGAGGGCGGGGCCGACTTCGCGGATGGTGAGCTTCTCGCCGTCAAAGGCGCAGCGAACGCCGGCCACCTCACGGTTTTTCTCCGTGGGACCGAAGGTGAAGGCGAGCAGGATGTCGCCATCGGGAAGGACGACGCGCTGGCCGCAATTGTTTGAGTAAATGAAGGCGCCGCGAGGATCCGCCCACTCCAGTTTTTTCTGCTCTGACCAGGTGCCATCGGCATGACGCACCGCATAGATCGGGTAGCGGGGAAGTTGATCCTTTCTTGAGAAATGATCGCCGCGATAGAAAACGACGTGCCCGAGGGCCAACGTCGTATCCGTCGTTGGATGATACTGCGGCACCACATCGCAAACCCCTTTCTGAAGACCGTCGTATCCCGGCATGGGACGGCGACCGAGAGCATCGATCGGGGCCGGGTCCGTCCAGGTTTTTCCCAGGTCATCGGATCGCGTCCAGTGAACGGGACCGAAGTAGTCCGATCCCGAGATTTCCTGCAGCGTCATCAGGACGAACGGGTTTCCCTCTTTTCCCGGGACAACACAAGCCCTCGGGTGGAACCAGGTGGTTCCCTTCCCTTCGCGGTTGCGCCAGAGAGTTTCCTTCGTAATCGACTTGATCAGGTCGTCCGAAGCCTGCGAGAGTCCGGCGACGGCAGCAAAGCCACCGGCGGTGGCGCCGAGAAACTGGCGACGATTCATGAGAGCGATGATAGAGAACCAACGCCCCGGATCCATGGCGACATCACGGCGTCGAAAAACGGCAATCCTGCTCGCCATTTCGACCTTCGCGATTTCGCATTCAACCCTGTTGGGTCAGGGACCAGACCCTGTTGAGTCGCCGCCGCCGAATGTGCTCATGATCGCGATCGACGACCTGCGGCCGATGCTGGGTTGTTACGGCGATCCGATTGTGAAAACGCCGAACATCGATGCGTTGGCGGCGCGGGGCATGCTTTTCGAGCGAGCCTACTGTCAGTTTTCCAAATGTGGACCCTCGCGCCTCTCGATCCTGAATGGATTGCGCCCGGACTCGGTCGGCGTGTTCAGTCACCGGGATGCCGACATGCTCGCCTTTCGCGAGAAGAATCCGGATCTGCCGTCGCTCCCGCGATGGTTCAAGCAGCACGGTTATCACACGCGCAGTTTCGGAAAAGTCTATCATGATGGTTGGGACGATCCGCGAGACTGGTCGGACCCCGCCGAGCCGGGACGGGAAAAGGAGATGCTGGAAATCGTCGATGAAAAGGCGATCGAGGGTGTGCCTTTCGAAGACCGTGCCAAAGTGCCGACGGTCATCGCGGAACGACTCGAATGTCCCGTGATGCAATCGCCCGACGTTCCGGACGAAACGCTTTTTGCGGGCCGAATGACGAATCGGGTAATCGGATTGCTGAAAGAGAGAAAAGGGGAGGGCGCGCCCTTTTTCTACGCGGTGGGTTACCGACGTCCGCATTTGCCCTTCGTGGCTCCAAGGAAATGGTACGATCTCTACGAGCCCGATCCTTCGTGGCTACCCCCGGCCGAATGGCGCCGGCCTCCGGTCGATGCGCCCCTGATGGCCTGGTTCAATTCAGATGGTTATGTCGGCTCGGCGCGAAACCAGGGACTGAAGATGCCCCAGCTTCCGAAGAATGAAGAGATCGGCATGGCTTGGGCCGGATACGAGATGCGCAGCTACGTAGGAATTCCGAATCGCGGTACGATTTCCGATGAAACCCAGATCGCCGTCCGGCGCGCCTACCGAGCTTGCATCAGCTACGTCGATGGTCAGATCGGGCGATTGCTGGCGGAGTTGGAGAGCGCGGGATTGGCTCGCAATACGATTGTTTTGCTGTGGTCGGATCACGGGTGGCATCTCGGCGAGCAGGGCGCCTGGAGTAAAATGACCAACTACGAGATCGCGACTCGGGTTCCCCTGATCATCGCGGCACCCGGCGAGGCTTATGTCGCAGGAAAGACGAAATCGCTCGCCGAATTGGTCGATCTTTATCCGACACTCTGTGATCTGGCGTCCCTGCCGCACCCCGAGCACTTGGAAGGCTCCAGTTTGGCGCCGGTTTTGAAAGACGCCAACGCTTCGGTGAAATCGGTGGCGGGAAGCCAGTACCCGCGCTTTCGGGATCGCTACGACGGCCGTGCCTGGACCGACGGACGGTATCGTTGGGTGGACTGGACGGACACCAAAAGCGGCGAGCTGGCGGCCCGGGAATTGTATGATCACGAGACCGATCCGGGCGAAACTTTGAATTTAGCGAATCGCCCAGAATCAGCCGAAATTTTAAAATCACTAGAAGCGAAAAAGTAACGAAAAGTGAAAATCACGATTGCGGGATTTTCGGGGAAAGATGTGCTACCTTCGCGCCATCATGGCTACCTGGCACTACGCTGACGCGAACAAGCAACAATTTCAAATCGACGAGTCTCAGCTGTCGTCCGCGGTTCAACAGGGCGTGATCGCTCCGAACACCCCGGTCTGGACCAGCGGAATGTCGAATTGGGCGCCCGCGGCTCAGGCGCTGAGTCAGCTGTTTCCCGGGGGCGGCGCACCGAACCCGAACTCTGGACCACCGCCGATCGATGGCTCAGGTTTTGTCAGCACGGCCGGCGCCATGCCGATCCAATCGCACGTCGTCGACTACGAGATTTTCGGCGACGACATGCAGATTGTGGAAGTCGAACTCGATCCCGGTGAAACGGTCATCGCCGAGGCTGGCGCCATGAACTATATCGAGCAGGACATCGTTTACGAAGCCAAGATGGGCGACGGTTCCCAGCCGAATGCCGGCGTGATGGGAACGCTGCTCGCGGTGGGCAAGCGAGCGCTCACTGGCGAGTCGATTTTCATGACGCACTTCACCCATCGCGGTGGAAACGGCAAACGCCGGGTCGCCTTTGCGGCGCCGTATCCGGGCAAGATCATGGCGGTAAACCTCAAGGAGATCGGCGGCGAAATTACCTGCCAGAAGGACGCGTTTCTTTGTGCTGCCTTGGGCACGCAGGTGACGATCGCTTTCAACAAGCGACTCGGTGCCGGGTTCTTCGGCGGTGAAGGTTTCATCCTTCAGAAGTTGAAAGGCGACGGCATGGCATTCATGCACGCCGGCGGTACTGTCGTGGAGCGCGAACTCAAGGGTGAAACCCTTCGCGTCGACACCGGCTGCCTGGTGGCATTTTCTCCCGGGATCAGCTACGACATTCAGCGTGCCGGAAATCTGAAGTCGATGTTCTTCGGGGGTGAAGGTCTCTTCCTTGCCACCCTGAGCGGTCATGGCAAAGTCTGGCTGCAAAGCTTGCCATTCTCGCGCATGGCCGATCGGATTCTGGCACATGCACCATCGGCCGGAGGAAAGTCGACCGGTGAAGGCAGCGTTCTCGGCGGATTGGGACGTCTATTGGACGGCGATTGATTCGCGTTTTCCAAACCGGGAGCAAGTTCCGCCCGGTTTCGGTCAAGATCCGCTGCGTTGTTGGCGCGGTCACGTTGTCAAAAGACAATATGACCGTATGTCGAATTCGCTATTTTTGCCTCATTCTCGCCTGCTTGGGGTGGCTGAGTATTTCCGTTCGCGCGGAGGAAGTCCGGCCATCGGACATGACGGTGGATCTGGATGGTGATGGTCGGCCGGAGCGAATTACTTGGGTAAAATTCACCGAAACGGAGGACGAGGGAGAGTTTTTCCAGGTCCGGGTGATGGACGCCGCCGGTGGCCTGCTTTGGGAGGGGCCGAAGGTGACCGATACCGAGAATCCGCTGGTGTTCGGAAACTGGCATTTCGGCTACAGCCTCCCGGAATTGGCAGCGGACATCGATGGCGATGGCGCGATCGAACTGGTGACCCCGGCACCTCAGAGCGATGTTTCGCCAACCTGGTATCGGATCATTCGCTGGCAAGGTGGGCGTTTCGTTCCGGTCCGGATGGGCATGCTATTGGAAACGCCCCGGGGCACGGGGAAGTTCCCCTGGTCGAAGTCGGATGAATGGCAGGGCACCTGGATCTCGTCGTTTCTGGGCGTTGAGTCCGATGGTTCGCTGCGGGTCGAGGTGTTCGAATACGGTGGCGGAGTGACGACTCGCCAGGGCGAGGCGTTGGTGGGAATCGAAAAGGATGGCTATGTGGTGAAGCGGTGGACCCGACCCCTGAAGGCGCTCACCGACATGCCTTCGCCAGTAGCGGGCGATGAACCGTTGCCCGGCGGCGTGGTGGTCTATCGAGCCCGATTGGGGGCGGGTGACCATTTTAACTCGACCGGAGAACGTTTGGCCAAGGTGAGCGACATCCTTCGACAGGACCGCGCCAACTATGCCAACGGAAAAGGCGACGACGAAGACGGCCCCGATCCTCGTTTCTCCACCCGGGAAGCCCGCGATGGCATGGACAAGCTGACGCCGGTTCCGGTGGACATGGGCGAAGCGGCGTGGCGGGAAGCCATCGTCAACGGGCAGCCGCTCGTCGAAGTGGAAGTCAAGGACACCACCCTGAACGTCAAGATTCTGAGCCGATGAACGCAACATCCGACCAAATTGGCGACGAGTCCTGCCTGGTATGGGAAGCGGACACGCCGATTGTCCGAAATCCCACAATCATGACCGCAATATTGGGAGCGGTGGGATTTGGGACGCTGCTGCTCATGGTAGTCATGATTGGGGGAACGGTGGCGGTGGAGCGATATGAAAACCTTCCCGGCATGATGGGCATGGCCCTGTTGGTAGGGAGCGGAATCCTGCTGCTGATGTTCCTGGTCAGCCTGGTGGTGTTTCGCGGGAAAATGCGGATGCGGGTTGAGGTCGATGACGAAAAAATCATCCAGACAGTCATCAGTCGCTCGGCCGGATTGGCCAGCGGAGCCGCGTTGGTGGCTGGGCTGACCGGGGGCGGGGCTACTCTTGCCGGGTCCGGCTTGATCGCGGCAGCAAACCGAACGGCGATCGTGAAGATCCGTGACCTGACCGATGCCCTGGGCAATTCGAAGACCGGTGAGATCCGCCTCCTCAATGACTGGCGCATGGTGATGCAGTTGTTCGTGCCACTGGATCGCTACGACGAGATTCTGGCGGCCTTGCAAGCGAGGATCGAGACCGGTTCCAAGCCCCGAGAGCGTACCGACATTCCACCGCTCCTGAAACTGCCCGTGGTGATGGGAACGCTTCTTTTCGGCGGTCTGCTCATGGTCGAGTTTCCGCTTGGTTTCTCTCGCGCCTTTGTGGTCGCGATGGGACTGCTGACGCTGGTGGGGATTCTCGGCAGACCTCAAGGTCGTCGCCTCCTCGGCTGGCTCCAAGTGGCGGTGATCGTGGGTGGTCTGACCCACGCCTGGACGACAGCTCCGCCGGCAGGGGATCGCGTGGGTGAAGGCTGGGCGGTGGGCATCCAGTTGGCACTGCTCGGCCTTTTTGCGATCTACGGGCTACTCGCCGGGCTGGGAAAATTTCAACCGTCTCAGCCGGTTCCCGGACGCGAGAAAGCGGAGGCGGTTTCCACCATCAATCATCAACTGATATGAGCACGATTCCTCCCGTTTCCCGCGAAATGCTGACTTGGATTGGCGATTACCCGATCCTGCGCAACCGCACGGTGGCGATCAGCCTTTTCGCCGTGGCCACCATCTCGGTTGGTCTCGTTGGACTATTGTTGATCGGATTGGCGGTTGGCGACGGGAACTACGAATTCGTCGCTCAATTGCTCAAGATCATCGGCGGGATCTGGCTGGGATTTCTCCTGATGCTGTTCGGGATCGGGGCCGTCTTCTTCGGCGGAAAAATGCCGATGGAAGTAATCATCGATGAACGCGGAGTGATCCAGATCCAGCGCAGCGATCGGGCGAAATTCGCCAATCGAGCCGCCATGATCGGCGGCCTGCTGGTGGGCGGCGCTCGCGGATTCACCGCCGCCGGCGCGGGAATGCTGGCCGCGTCGCGGGAAAGCGAGGGATTCGAGTATGGCGACCTGCGAGTGGTCCGGGGAAATGCGCGAACCGGGGAGATCCGTCTCAAGGACGACTGGCATACGGTGATGCAGATTTTCGCTCCGGCGGAACATTACGACGAAGCCATGCGGCGAATCGAATCGGGGATCGCTGAGGCTGGCGAAAGCCGCTTGGCGAGAACCGATATTCCCTCGGCGACCAAAGTCCTCGTGAGTCTCGGCGCGGTGATTTTCGGGGCCTTTCTGTTGGCGGGCTTTCCGCTGTCGATCCCGATCCCGGGCCTCCTGATCCTCGTGGCCATTACGATTGCGACCATTGTGATCCGACCCGAATGGAGACCGATCTTCGGTTGGGTGACCGCCGCTCTCGTGGCCGTGGGAGTGGTGATGGCGTTTCAAGTCGCTCCTCCGATGCTTTCCGAGCCGGGAGCCGGTCTCGTGCTGGGAATCCAGTTGCTGGCCCTGGGACTCTTTCTGTTGTTCGGGGTCTGTGCCGGGCTCGGGGTGTTCAACCTGCAAACCGGAGGGAGAGGAACGCGATCATGACTGGAGTGATGACGCCTCATTTCTGCACCCAATGCGGCGCGGCCCTGCGACCGGGCGTGAAATTCTGCGAAGCCTGCGGAAACCGCGTCGGAACCGGCGACACGTTGGGCGAATCGATGGCGCCATCGGATCCCGTGGCCCACGTGAACTCCACTGACATCGGCGAGCGGCTCATCGGGCAGATGCCCTGCGCCTGGATCCTCGACAAGAAGGGACTTTTCGGCGGCCAGAAGACTCGTCAGGGAAATCTGCTGATCACGAATCGGCGTCTCGTCTTCCTGCACGAGACCAGCCAATCGAACGACGAGGAAGTCTTCGAGGACGAGCGCCTGGATGACGAAGCCCGCAAACGGGGCATCGAGTTGCGTGAACTGGTCAGGGATTACGACTGGTTCGGTGGACCGGGAAAGCGGTTCCTCGAATCTCCGGTCGACGAACTCCTCGGCGAGAATCGAGACAATTGGGAGGTACCTGTTGGGCGGGTTCGCGAGGTCGCAATGTGGCCTTCCCACGAGGATTCACCGGATCAATTGCAGCTCCGGATCGAGGGAGATTCGCCCCGGAGTTTCCTCGTGTTCCGCGCCGCGATCGACGCGGTGGCGGGTTGGCTCCGCCCGATCCTGGGAGCAGGGGCTGTCGTCCAGGAGTCCTGGTAAACCATTTTTTGAAACGAACCGAAACGAATCACGCCATGGCCAATCACTACTGTCCGGAATGTGGAAGCGCTCTCCAGGAGGGGCGGCGTTTCTGTGAACAATGCGGGACACCGATCGGGACCCCCGAGGAGGGCGGGGCCGAATCCCCGGTTTCTCGGGACCCCAAAATCGAAACGGTAGGTGGGGAAACGAATCGGACTGACGTAGTCGGTCCCCATGGTGGTGGCGGTAGCAGCAGGGGGCGTCGAGTGATGCTTGCCCTGGGAATCGTGGCAGGCTTGGCGATCGTGATCGGCCTGTGGATCGTCGGAACCTGGGAAACGCCGGAACCACGGGAACCGGAGCCCCTGCCCACGTCGGAGGAACTTTTCCCGGTCAAACCGGTCGGCGTGGATTCCATCAACAACACCATCGACGGCAAGAAGGTCGCGGTGGAGGGCGATGGTCAGGTGATGAACTCACCGGGGCTCGGAGTGAACCGGCCCGTGTGGTGTCTCAACGGTCCCACCCAGAAGCGGTTCTCGGTTCCGGTGGGCAAAACCGAAGGGACGGGAACTTTCACTCCCGGCCTCCAGGTGCTGGTGCCGGAACTGGTCACCTTGAGCGAGGACTCCAAAGTGCTTCCCATCCGCATCCGCCTGGTTGGCAACGATGGCGGCGAGACCGTGAGCGAACTCCAGGTAAAGCCCGCCAATCGCTGGCAACCGTTGGCGATCTCATTTCCCTATGACGGCGCTCGTGCGCCTTACCGGATGCACTTCGAGGCGTCGGGATTCTCCGGCGCGATCTATATCGATCGCGGCGCCAGTTCCCTGGCCGGTGACGCCCCCGCTCAACCCTGAAATCCGTTTCTTCCATGCCTACCCATCGATTCTGTGAACAATGCGGCGCCGCGCTTCGAGAAGGCGTGAAATTCTGTGAGTCCTGCGGTGCTCACCTTGAGGAGGGAAACAACCAGGTGCCGGAGCCGTCGCCTCCACGCGTTCGCGAGGAATCTTCCCCCCGGTCCGTGGTTTCACCTGCCGAGCCGAAATCGGACAAGCAGAGCGCGCAACCCGCCTGGCGCTACCTGGCGGCCAAGGCGGCGATCGCAGTCGGCGCCCTGCTGGTCGTTGGGATCGGGGGATGGTGGATGGGTAGGAAAGATGACGACGTCACTGTGATCGAGCAAGGGGGCGCTCTCCCCGTTGGCAGTGAGGTGACGCAGGAAGTCGAAGTCGCCCCGCCGACCCCCCCGGTGTCGAGCGCCCCGGAAGAGGGACAGGCCTCCCAGGGGGCGGGAACGAGCGAAGCGCCCGTACCCGCCGCTTCCAGTCAGAAGGCGGAAACGCCGACAGCCACATCAACACCGGCTCCCGAGACGACTTCCGTAGAGGGAGGCTTGGTCGAGTCCGGAGATTTCACCTCCAGTATTCCCGCAGGCATCGAAGGAGATGGCGGCCGTTGGGAAGGACCCAATGCAGGTAACTGGTCATGGCGCTTTGTCGGGCCCGATGACATGGCGATCTCCATTCCCCTGAAGCCGGGAGCGGGATCGGGGAAACTGACGGTGAATTTGCAGATCGCCATTCCCGAAGGAACACTCATCGATCCGGCTCTCGGAGGAGTGAGGGTGAGGACGCGGCTCATGGATCGCTACGAAAGTTCCGCAGTGGCCGATCGCCTTCTTCAGCCGTCCTCGGAATGGCAATCGGTCTCGCAGGTCTTCGAGGATGCGGGATCGGGACCCTACACACTCTGGATCGAAATGATCGGATTCACCGGTGCCGTCTATCTCGATCAACTGGCGGTGGTTCCGGGCGAGGGAACCGTGGCGGCTTCCCCGTCGGGCGCACCGGGTCTTCCTGGCCAGGTGGGACAGGTGCCGGTGGAGACGTGGTTCGCCAAGCAGCCGTGGATGAAGGAACTGGCGGCGGGGCTGCCGCCCGGCGTGACGCTGGAAGTGTTCGCGGCCGAGATGTTGGGCGACGCCGGGAAATATGCGGTGGAACTTCGGGAGAATCACGCACCGGAATCCGGCTTGGATCCCGGCGAAGCGCCACGGTGGGGGATCTTTCAGGTCACGAAGGATCTGACCGAGGTGCTCTACCTCAATCCCGAGACCAACCGACCAGAGCCAATCGAGGTTTTTCTGAACGAGGCGAAGCAGCGGCTGGCGGCGTTTCCGGGGGGCGGAGCCAGCGCGACGGCGGGAGCGGGAGTGGGCGCGACGGAATTGGAGCGCTGGGTCTTTCAACAGGATTGGTATCGAAAACTGGCAGCGCAGATGCCGAAAGGGGTGACCCTGAGCATCCTGCAGCGGGATGACGGCTTCGAGGGATGGACGGCCTTCGAGATCCGCGAGCACCATTCCCCCGAGTCGGGATTCGACCCCAACGTCGTGCCCCTGGTCGGCCTGTTCGAGGTATCGCCCAATCGGGATGGTGTCGGGTGGTTCGATCCCGTGTCCAACGAGTGGCAGCCGATCGAGGATTTTCTCGCCTATCGGGAGATCGACCAGACAAAGCCATGATTTCCGATGCCGCCAACGTGATTTGATGCCCATGAATCCTAACTCTCAGCTTTCTCTTCCAACGTTTCCCTGGCATGCGACCCTGGTGGTGATTCTGTTGACGGTCGGGTTCCTCTCGATCGGGGAATCCCTGGCCCAGTCCGGCGGCACGTTTCCAGGTGAGCCGTTCAACGGTCTGCAGATCGATTATTCCATTTCCGGCGCGAGCCTCGGGGCACCGGTGGACGAAGAGGGATTCACGTGGTCACGGAGGCTCGATGGCAAACTGACCGGCGGGAAGCTGGTTGTCTCGGGGATGGTCCGGGCTTCTTCGGGTTGGGGAGCCACCGTGGTAGTGAGCCTGTCGGCCGATGGCGCCGAACCTGTCGAATATACCACCCGCAAATTTCCGGAACATGGTCTGTTTCCGGATCCGATGGCGCAGCCTTTCAATGTGAGTATCGACATCCCCAAGGGAGCGAGGAATGCCTCGTTCAGTATCGATCTTACCGGCGATTACAACGCGGGGACGCGCTCGGTGGTGGTCAGCGGGAATCTGGCTGGCGCCGGTGGAGGCTCCGGAGCCGGTGCTGACGCTGGCACCAATGCCGGAACCGGGCCGTTGCGAAAGGACTTCCCGATTGAATGGGACGTGATCATCGGTCCGATCGCGGGTGGCCTGCTCGCCGGGGGAGCACTGGCGGGGTTGGCGGCAATCTTGAGCGGTCTGGGTAGCGGAAACAAGGGAGGGGAGAGCGAGGACGAAGAACTGCCCGATCCGAATCGGGTGGTGCGCTACATTCTCAATCCGAGTACCGATCATCTGATTCTTCTTCCCGGAGATTCGGCTCCGTTGGACATCTCTGTCTGGGCGATAACCGCCGGTGGACAAAGACAGTTGGCCGGAGACGCGGGCATCGACCTCTCGCTTCGGGAGGAAAGTTTCGAGGTGGTGCCCGATCGGGGCCAGGGAATGCTCCGGTGCCAGGTCAGGGCCGCAGATGCCCCGTCGGTATTCACCGATGAACTGGTCGTCGTTGCGAGTGGCCCGGGTGCGGGAACGGTCGAGGCGAAAATCGCCCTGGGGATCAAGCCGAAGCTTCAACTCATCGTGGAACTTGAATCGTTCGATCCATGAAAAACCGGCGTGAATTGTATCTCCTGTTCGATGAACGGATTCCGGCTTGGGGCCGGGGACGTGCCACGGTTCGGGTTTCCCCGGTCGATGCTCCGGAGCGTCTTATTCCGGCTGACGTTTCCGTCAAGGTGGAGCCGGACATCCTGGAACTTGAGCAACGCAGGGAGGATGGGAAACTGGTCATCGATATCGGAACGAAACAAGACTTCGTGATGCCGGCCGACTGGAAGGCGACCCTGACCGTCACGGCGAAGCAGACCTCCGGCGCCATGAAGCAGATGGGGAAGGTGCTTCAAATCGGAGGGATGATGCCGGGACTCGATCCCGCCGTCCTGGGTGCTTTCGATCTGGAAACCAAGATCAATGTTGTCTTCCTGCCATACGGGATGCGCCTGATCTCCAGCGATCCTGTCCGCGGCACACGGTTTGAAGTGGGTGGCACCCAGTGGGGCAGTGACTCCTCTCCATTCATTCCGATCGAGGCCGACGAAAAGTCGGTGAGGGATCTGACAGTGGAGGTCTTCATGGTCGATGCGAAAGGCAGGAGGACGGCGACCCGCCCGCCGGTGGAGAGGTGGGAAGAGGTCAGGCTGATGGAAAACGGGAGCGATTGCTTCGAACTGGCGAAGGCGGAAGGTGGCTCGCTCGAAAGCCTGCGGCTTCGATTGCGTTCCACCAAGGCGATCAGCACGGGCCAGGAAAAGGTGTCGCCATCCTTCCGACTGACTCCGGTCATGAAAGGGGGGCATCGATTCAGCCGCACGGTCACGATCGAGCCCGGGCGGGTCCATCTCCGATTCGATTCCGAGAAAATGCCCTCGGAACTGCGTCTGGGAATCCGGCCGGAGCCGGTGGTCATTCCGATGGAGGCCACCATACCCCCGGGGGAGTGGTGCGACGATCTTCTGGTTTCATGGACGGCCGAGCCCGAGGTAGGGAGTTTCAGTCCTGCCAGCAAGGCGACGGACACCAAAGGATTGGTTTCCACCCGATTTCAGCCACCCGGATGCTACGAATGGAATCCAAAGGAGGGAACCGCTCAGGACCGAGCGATCCGGATCACGGCCGGGATCGGAGAATCCCGGATTCCCGCCGCCAGTGTCTCGCTGCCTTGTCGGTGGGATGCGCCCTACCTGTGGCAATGCAGCATCGGAAAGTTGAAGTGGGATTCGGGTTCCGTCCTGGATCTTAAGGAGAAGGTGCTCTCCGAAGAATTGCAAGCACTGGCCCTGAATGGAGGGGAACTCAGAGTGCCGGTCGTGGGAAGATTCGAGACACCGGATCGGTTGTACCTGCGTGAACCCGTTCTCTTTGCCGAGGGCTGGCTGCAACTCGATGCGGACCGAAAGATCCAGGGGGTCGCTGGTCGGGAGGGAAAGGAGGTGATCTTTGAGATTCCTCCCCTCGATGCCGAGTCGGGACAGAGGGAGAAAGTCACCAGCTCGGCCGTGACGTTGACACCGAACAAGATCATTGGGGAAAAGCTTCGCCTAATTCAGGCGCGGTCGACGGATCTCGATTCCCGACTCGCAAAACCAGCCGGTGAGTTCATCGAGCGCTGCCTTGAGATCATGGCGAACGAGAATGAGCAACAGTTGCGCGAACGAGGAGAGGTGTTCAATCGGGGGATTCTGAGTGTGGCCTGGTTCCTGGACGCGAATGCCAGGATCGGTGGACACCTGGAAAAGGCGATCCGGGTCCGGAACGGGATACTGAAACGTCTCTACGGCAGTATTGGTGATCTCTTTGTCGAACTGGCGATAGGGGCGGCGTTCTGGGCGGGAGGGAAAGCATGGAAGACTTTTGGAAAGACGGGCGCCGAAGAGGTGGGCAAGAAAATGGCTGGAAACGTCCTCGCAGACATTGCGGAAACCTCGATCACGCGGGGGGTGATTGCTGAAACGTTCGAACAGGCCTCGAAGAATCTCGCCAAGAGCTCGGAGGCGGTGGAGCAGTTGGCTCGGGAAGTGGTGGATACGAAATCACTCTTCGGTGAGGTCTTCGCGGACGTGACAACCGCGCTGGGGCAGAAGAAACTTCCCGGCAGTGTCCGGAAGTTCAAGAAGCTGGTCGAAAACCTTGCCAAGAAAACAGGCCGCTCTCCCGATCAGGTGATGGAATCGCTCGAAGCGGTTCGAAAGATAGGCCGCTCCCCCGAAGTCGCGGCGGCTGCGATCGATTCGTTTCCCCGGATTTCCTGCCTGGTGCGAAAACTAGATGGAGCGATTCTGGAGAACCAGATGAACCGGGAGATTGTCGAAATCTGCAAGCAGCAGAGGGAACTCTTCAAGGGCTTGGCGGAGGCTGCGCGGGAGGGAAATGAGAAAGTGGTGAAGGAGACGCTGAGCAAGCTGACCGAGAATACCCTGAGTGATGCTCCTGAAGTCATCAAACGGGCGAGGGAGGTGGAGCGCCGGGTGGTGCAAACGCTCGGAAAAAGTTTGGATCTCGCGGATCACAATGCCTACGCGAATTTGATCGAGGAACTGGCCAGGATAGGTGATCCGGGTCTGCTGGCCGGAATCGATCGGAAGGCGTTGGCTGCCTACGGGAAGATCCTGAGAGCCGCCGATGAAAAGGCGATCGAAGAAGAGATCGCGGGACGTATCATGGGGGTTTTCGGAGAGACGATGGCCGAGCCCGGATTGAAGGACTATCTCGACGCCTGCGCCAAGGAAGCGCGTGAGCAGCGGATCGAATACAATCAGGTCAGCGCGAAGACCCCCCCGCCGTCGGCACACCAGATCTCGCCCGCCGTTGAAACGGTCGTGATCGGGAAGTCGGATTTTTTCGACCCCAACGACTTCGGCGTGGCTTCCGACACGAAGCGTCTTGCGCCCTCCAACTCTCCCACCTTGGTGGGCTACGTGTTCGAGATGGTGGGTTACATCGTTTCTACCGTGTTCGGGTACGCGGCTGACGGTGCGGTCAAGCTGGCCGAATTCGCGCAGCAGATCGGAGCCTCTTCGACCGTTCTGAGTTCCGGTTACCGCAAGCTTGGGTTGAACCGTCTCGAACGTTTCGGATTGCGAGAGGGGTGCCTCAGTTTTGCCCACGAGTCCCAGGCGGAATTGAGCAGGAGGCTGGCCGAATCGGATGACGAAGGACTTTCCGCGCAGGGCGCACGGGAGCGGGTTCGGGCGGAATCGGCGGATTGGGCGGACAACCACACCCGGGAACAGGCGAAGTCCGCCAAGGACAGTCTCTTTGTTCTCTGCGCCGATGCTCTGCGGGCGGACCGTCTGGATTTCAAATCCCTGCATGCGCCCACCCAGAGCGAGCATCACTTCTTCTTTCACGCCCAGCATTTCATCAGCAAGATCAACCAGAACGTCGAAAGCTACGAGAAAGCCGCCGCCGCCTCCGATCAGGGGCTGCCGTCAATCATCTGGAATCTCATGGAGGGAACCTGGGATTCCGTCAGTGGATTCAGTTGGAAGATTTCGTGGACCACTATCGAGAGCCTTTTCAATTGGGTGATGTGGGCCGGAGCCTGGGGAGTTCGTCTGATCGGTGCGGCGTCGCTGGTGGCGACTCCGGTCGTTCCTCCGGCCGCTGGTTTGGGGGCGTTCCTGCTCTGGGTCGGAGACGACATCATCGACACCGCCAACCATATCGGCAGGATTCTTCTCGGTTCTGTCGGCGCGCTGCGTGATATGAACGGAATGGTCGAGGATTTCCTGATCGCCGACGGAATCATCCATGACGCCTACTTTCCCGACGAAGAAACCTCGAACGTCGAAGGCCTTCCGGTGGATGGCGCCGGACAACTCGAAATCTGGACAGAAAAGCGACAGGCTTGCGGCTGAGGGAGGCTGGTCGCGAGAATCAAGAACCGGAACTGGGTGAGAGAGAATGAACGACGAATGGAATCAGAACCTGGATGAGTTGAATCGGGTGGACTCCGAACCCGGGGGGATCGCCCGGGAGTTGGAGACACACCTGATGGCGCGAGTTTCGACTCTTCTTGAGGAGGCCGCTCGCGAGTTCGGTCGTCCGGTTGACCTCCGGAAAAAGACCGAAGATTCGGAGAAGGCTTCCGAGGCAACCTCGAGCGTGGAGACGCCCGCGGGTGGCCTCGTCAGCGATCTGGACGTGGAAAACTCTGAAGGGCCCGCGACAAGGGGACGCGACGGGGGGACCGGCAAGGCTCCCGGCGATGATGAAGCGCTGGATTCGATCTCGACGGCAAGGCTGGTTTGTCCGCATTGTGGCGGACCGTTGTCGGAGAACACATCATTCTGTGGTCAATGTGGACGGAAAGTCGATGTCTCTGGGCAGGACGAACACGTGTGCCGGTTTTGCCGCGCCGCCCTGAATCCGAACGCAAAGTTCTGCGGTGCCTGCGGCCATGCGGTGGATGAATGAATCTCGAGTTTTTGCCAATGGAAACCATGTCACAGGGAGCAAAATTTTGTCCGGAATGCGGAAATCGCAGGAAGTCTGGCACCCGCTTCTGCGGTGCCTGCGGCCATGAGTTTCAGGATGCCGCTGCTCCATCGCCGCTCCGGGTGGGAACCCCGTCGAACGGGCGGAAGAAGCCGAAAGCTCGCCACGATCCGGCGAATCAAGAGGCGCGCTTATTGAGCGAGAGGGGTGATCCAACTCCCTGGGCGGTGATTGTCGGCGACGCCATTCCCGATTCGCTGATCCCTTCGCCTCCCCAGCGAAGAGCCAGGTCCACTCGCAACAAAACGGCCGCTTCTTCGCCTACTCGATTCGCGCCGGGAGAAACCGGCGCTCCGCTGGGAAAGTCCACCTTCTGGATGGCGCTGACCCAGATGGCGGACGTGGTGACCCAGTCCATGGGGACGGGAATCACGCCCTACACCAGCGAGCGATTGATGCTGGCTTCGGCTACCGCGGTTCTCTCGATCACGATGCGGAAACGCCCCCGCCTCCGCAAGTGGCTGGTGAGGTTGGGAACGCTAGGGATGGGACTGTTCCAGGGAGGCTCGCTGGTGGCGGTGCTCGGGCAGGCTGCCGAAGATCCCCAGTTGATCACCAGCCTGGCGCCCAACCTGGCCGCGCAGGGAGTTTCCCTGTTGGCCATCCTGAAGCTGTTCAAGGCGGCGGGCCATCGCCGGTAGCGGAGAGAAGAGAAGCCGTAACCCGTCTTCGTTGTCGGCCGCGAATGGCGGGCAAGCGTCGCCTGCATTCGGGCAATATCTGCAGCGAGAGTGAGGGGTGGATCGGCTAAATAATTATATTCAGGTTTAGCGATTTAAAGAGGTCGCGAGTGGCTTGCGGAAGCATGGGCGGAGGCGCTGTCTCACGAGTCTGAAAATCGGAACCACATCGCAATGAACTCGAATAAGTTGGGGAACCGGTTTTGTGAATACTGCGGAAGCCTGATCGGGGAAGGCGCACTCTCGTGTGACACCTGTGGCGCTCCGGTGACGGCCGAGAATTCGCCAAGCGTCTCCGGGAAAATTCCACCGAGTTTCAAAGACGAGAGCGCCCCGACTTTGTCAACTCGGATGCCCGATAATCCTAAGAACCGTCGGTGGACGTTTCTTGTGATTGCTTCCGGATTGGCCATCTCCATCGGTGTTTTCGGCTGGTGGCTGGGAAGGCGCCAGGGGCATGGCGGAGTAGAACCGGTGAACCCAAGCGCCAACCCGTCCGGAGGTGAGTTTCCCGCTACCCCAGTAACTGAGAAAAGTGTCCTTCCTCCAGTGATCGAAGAAAGCTTCGATGAAGGCGTCCCTCATGGAGGAGCAGATCAGGTGGATGCCGGATTGTCACCGTCACAGCCGGGAGATTCCTTGGAGGATTGGATCATCAATCAGGCGTGGTATCGGCAACTCAAGATGACCATGCCCGCCGGAGTATCCCTGAGCGTCGGTGCCTTTCCGGGAGATAACCCGGGTTGGGACATGGTGGAGATCCGGGAAATCCACTCGCCCGAGTCGGGATTCGATACTGATGTTTCGCCAATGGTGGGCCTGTTCCAGGTGTCGTCGGATCGACAAAGGATTCAATGGATGGACAGCTTGACCGGAGAGTGGAAATCGATCGACGCGTTTATCAAGGATCGGGGACTTTCGGGAGCGGCCGATATGGCGGCTACGGAATGGGAATCGCCCTATCGCATCTATTTTGGAGATTTTGAAGGGGAGGCTCCTGACGGCAGCCCCTACCCACCACTGGTGGTCGAGGATCCAAAAAATTCCGGTAATCTGGTTGGTCTGATCAAAGCGCCGGAGCCTTTGCAGTTCGAACTTCCGGTTGATGACGCCTCGGCGGCGGGGGGCGCAGTGACCATCGCTTTCCGAATCTATGTTCCTGAGATTACGAGATCGACCGATGGAGGCACACTCCATCTCCGGGTCAGTTTGATTGGGGCGAATGATCTCCTCTCGAACCGAGAAATCGAAATCAGTTCCGGGGCAGGGTGGAAATCACTTGCCGTTCGTTTCGAAGACCCTCCATCGCCACTTTATGGCGTGTCGTTGGGCGCTGCCGACATCAACGGTGCGATCTTTTTCGATGATCTGAAATTTGCCAAGTGAACTGGCGATGAATGCTGCGGCGACAAGGAGGGCATGCAATACGGGAAACAAGGTGGAGGACGATCTTGTTGGAGGTCGTTATCGAGTCCGAGTTGCTGTTTTTCTCCTGATGGTAGCCTCGATGAGTTTGGGATATTCGGACCCCGAGAGAGATTGGCGGGACTCGAAGTTTCGAGAAATCTATCAGGCCGCTTTCGACAACATGCCGGGCATCGAGGATGTGGACGGTCATCCCAACTATACGATCAACCATAGCTCGCCTCGAAAACTGAGGCAGGCCGGAAGCCATCCGGGATCGCAGATCGATGTCGGATTCTTCGTCAATGTCTCTGAAGCCAGATCCTTCACCAGGACACCGCGACCGAGAATGGAAGGAGAGGAACTTTTCACGAGATGGGGAATCGAGGTGTTGCGCATTCATACGATTGGTCAGAACGGGGAGGTTTTCGGCATCATTTGGACATGGGTGGAGAGAGGATTGATCTTCAGCGTGGATGCACGTCCATTGTCCAGCAGTCCTGGACTGCCGGTATCGCTTTGGACGAGCCTGGATGGTGAGACTGATGTCGCCCCGGCGGTGGCAAGGATCGCCGACGCGATGCATGCGGCGGCGATCAGTTCGGAAGAGGGCGGGGCGGAGAACCAAGGAGGAAGCGACGATTGGATCGTCTCCGTGGGCACCGGCGCCGGAGGTGCGGCGGGCGTGGCGGTGGCGGCGAAGTTGATCGCGGATCGGTGGCGCAAGCATCAACCGGATGGCGAGGAAGAGGAGGAAGACGAAGAAGACGATCACAATCCGGTGGGGCATGTGCTTCAACTGAGCAGGGATCAAGTGGCGTTGACTCTGGGGCGGACCGATCAGGTGGAAGTGAAGGTCTTCGAGGTGTCGCGCCGTGGGAGTTATCGGCCCTCGCGAACGGCAAGCATCGAGGTTCAGTCGCCGGCGGCTTGGAGCGATGTCTTGACGATCTCTCCGGCGCGGGGAAATCAGTCGTTGGAAGCCGGACTGACCCTGAGTGGCCTGCCTTCCTCCGCTTCCGAAAGCCTGCGGGTGACGGCATCCACGTCGACCGGCAGCCATTCCGCGATGATTCGACTGACGGCTCCCGCAGAGCCCACCCTGGAATGCCAACCGGAGAGTCTCACCTTGGCGGCGGAGTCGGGAGCTAGTCAGGAAATCATCGTCTGGGTAGAGAATGCGGGCGGGACTGCTTGGTCCTTTGCCGCTGAATTCAAAGAGAGCGAGGTGCCTGTCGCACTTAGGGTGGAGGATACCGAGAAAGCTTTCGCGAAGAGAGTGATACTTACCGAAGGCGTTCCTCGGGGTGAGGCAAGACCGCTTCGCCCTTTCGCCAGCTATCAACTCGTGGTGACAGCGGCTCCCGATGGAGACTTATCCAGTGAGTTCGAGCCTTTGGAACGGCACCTCACGGTATCCCTGATTTGGGAAGGGCTTTTTCTCACTGGCCTCATGAATGAGGACAGGGGGCGGCAGCGGGTGGTTCGAGCCGATGAGAAAACCGGAACAGAGACGCGATTGGATTTCAAGGTGGTCGTCGTTGGGACTGACGGCGAGCCGGATCCTGGGGCCGCGAGCCAGGGCTTTTCCGATTTGAAGTTCGAGCCAGAGAGAGAAGGAGGCGAGCGAGCGCGAAATTTGGCCGATGCAGCCAAGCTGGAGTTTGTTTTCGAACACCTGACCCAAGCGAACATTCCGGGAGGTGCGTTTCATGCGGTTGCGGGAAAGGCGTTGCCTGGAAACGGGCAGGCGATTCCGATGCCTTTCCGAGCCACTTTGCCAGGTCGTGATCCCGAGAAGTATTCGATCGATCTTCCTCTATCCTTGATCCCTCTCAACACCGAACCAGGGAGCGAGTCTTGGCAGACAGAGTTGGAACGCTGTCATCGCATTGTCGATGCCTACATCCCGCCTGGCTATCAGCAGCAGTTCCGGGACATGATCGATCAGCGCAAGATGGTCTTGGGGGCTGAAGGCCTTTGCGAACTTCGTCGGAAAATCTGGAGCATCGCCTACGAGTTGATCCTCGCTGAAGGGGCGAAAGGTTACGAAGAAGAAGCGTTGTGGGCAAACCGAGTCGTTAACCTGTTGGAATGGACCCAATGGGGGGCTGATCTCGCGTTTGGCGCGGTCTCCAGCGCTGCTCTGGGGCCCTATGCTCCTTTCGCCCAAATGCTGAAAACCCAGATCACCTCCGCGCTGGTGATGTGTGCGGAAGGAAAAACTCCGGAGTCCTGGTGCGAATTTGCCCTGGGGAATGTCTGGAGTCAGTTGAAATCGATGGCGGAAGGAAAGGTCATCGATCCCGATATGATCGGTCGATTGGGAACGGATAAGAAAGCGCTGATCTGGGCGGTCTACTGCACCTACTACTTCTCGAAGGGCGTTTGGTATGAGAAGAAGTCGATCAAAGAGGCTGCCCTCGACACTCTCCGTGAGGTTCGGGATGAGCTTCTTGCCGCCTTTCTGGGGCAGCGGGTTTCCGCGCATTCTGCCAAGGGCACCTACGGAGGGAAACCCGCTGAGGCCGAGAAACCCGCTGAGGCCGAGAAACCCGCTGACGCCGAGAGACCCACTGACGCCGAGAAACCCACTGACGCCGAGAAACCCACTGACGCCGAGAAACCCACTGACGCCGAGAAACCCACTGACGCCGAGAAAC
>JAGRPB010000077.1 GCA_020439945.1 Verrucomicrobiia bacterium | reverse complement strand
TCCGACCGAAGTTCTGGACCCCGGCACCCGAGTTGCCGCTGAAGATCATGTCGCCCCCCGCGAGATAATCCGCATCGCTCACATCCAGGGTCGAGAGCACCAGTCCCGCCACATCGATGGATCCCCCCGGTCCCACCATGATGCCATTGGGATTGATGACGAAGATCTTGCCGTTGGCCTGCAGCGCCCCGTGAATCGCGCTGGGGTTGCCGGACACCACCCGGTTCAACGTGGAGCCCCCCGCTCCGGGTTGAACAAACTGGGTGATCTCACCGGCGCTGATGGAGAAGTCCTCCCAATTGATGATCCCTTTTTGAGAAGTCTGATTGATCAGCAGGTTCCCGTTGAGGCCATCCCCAATCTCGATCGCTCCATTGACCACGACCCCACCACTGGGGTTGGCTCGCATTACGGTTGGCAGGAAAACCAACCCGGGGAGTAATGGCACAAGTACTGCGACTCTCAGTGCACAGCTTCTGCGCAACGTTTGCGTAAACGCTTTCATGATGATCAGGGACGAGCTTGGTGGGGAGGGATGGTTGGCAACACGAGCCAGCGGCGAAACGAGAACGCTCGTTCGACCGTGTCTGGAACCGTATGTCCGACCTCTGATATTTGTTTGGGTGCGCGGATTCTCGGAGAAAAGTCGCAAAGTGGTCAAGCCGATTTTTTTTGCAAAAATCGCTTAGCCTCACCCACTCCCACACCGCCCCAAAAAGGACAGGTTTCACGGGATGCGAGTTTCATCTTTAGGAAACCTGAAAAATCAAGGTTTCCAGAGCGACCTCCCCGGTATCCTCTGCCGCCTTTTATCAGTGATCGGAGCCCCATTCTGGAGCTCGAACCCGATCAAAAAAAATTCGGTTTCGGGGAAGGCAACGACTACCGCGAGGGCGGCGGACGTTCGATTTCCCGGCGTCGCTCGCCGATCCGAACCGACGGCGGCGACATTTTTTTTCGGTGTCGGGAATTCATGAACGAAACGGTATTCTCGGTTTTTTTCTGCCGAATTCCTTACTCCACGATCTCGGGTCCGGTCGTGTTGAGATCGGTTTCCGGATCAAATTCGTAGAAGACGTCGGCGCTGCTCCAACCTTCGCGATCGCCGACGTAGCGATACTGCGGACGAGGAGCGTTGCGTTTCCGGGCCTTCTTTCGCTGATTCGAAGGTTCGTCGTCCTGGTAGGAATCATCGAGCAGCAGACTGATCTCGGATTGGATGGAGGCGCTCGGATCCAGATCGCCGAAGCGGTCGAAAAGGAATCCGAAGATCAACTGATCGAGGTCGATCGGAGTGACGGGAATTCCGGGAAGAACGCCGCCATCACCGGGCAGGATTCCACCATCCGTTCCCCCGTCTCCACCACCCGCGGTTCCGCCACCGGCTCCGCCGCCGGGACCCACCGGAAGACTCCAGTCGGGACCGCTGACTGGAGCGGCGGCCTCGGTGACGATGATGGTGTCGTAGTAGAGGCTGTAGTTGCCCCACGTTCCGGTGCGGTAGTTGGTCGTATCCACCGTCAACGCATTGTCATTGATGTTTTCCTGCCAACGCGGGTTTCCGCTGACGAGGTCGGCGAGGTTCGCGTGTTCGGCCGGGATGGCCGCGACGGTGGTGTCGGGAAGCACCTGGTTGATGACGAACTCGTCCAGGGTCTGGGCACTCGGCTCGGGGAGGTTGGCTCCCGGGTAGACCGTCGTATTAAGCCGCGTATCGACGAGTTGATTGCTCGAGCGAGTCGGCAGGTAGAGGCGCAGTTGACCATTGGAAGCCGAGGCGATCAACGAATCCGCGTCACCGATCAGGGCGCCGGCGCCGGAAGCGGTGGGATCATTCCGGCTCACCGCGACAACGGTGTCGCCCGCCAGGGCTGACGCGACGGTGACAAAGGTCGGATCGAGACCGCCGATCATGGCGTTGTCGAGTTCCACATCATTCCCCGCCGTGACCTGGACGTTGCCAAGCTGCGAACCGGTGCCGGTGTAGGAGCCGACCACGCCGTCCAACGGGGTGCGCATCCAGTCGCCCTGCCCGATCTTCGCATAGGCATCACGTCCGGCACCGCCAGTCAGGAGCACATCGTTCCCGGCGTGGGCGAAGGTATCGCCACGTTTCGCGCCGTTGGCACCGGCGCCGCCATTGCCCACCTGGGCGAAAGCCAGGTCCGCCGCACCACCGGCGATGACGAGATCGCCCACCGCGGTCACCACGATATCGCCCACGAATTGGGTGGCGCTGGATCCGCCACCACCGCGACCGATCATCGCATAGGTAGCGGTTCCCGTGTCGGAGCCGTTCAAACGGATATCGCCTCCGGCGGCGACGTTGAGGAGTTCACCGGTCTGGCCGTAGGCGAAACCGGAAGAACGATAACCACCGTGTCCGATCTGGGTGTAACCGCCTTCCGCGGTGCCGGCATTGAGCACGATCGCACCGTTGGTGGTGACGCTGACGTCGCCATACTTTTCCCCGTGATAGAGGAAGCCGCCGTTGCCGATCTGGGCGAAGGCATTGGTGTCACCGCCGTTGAGCGTGATGGGCCCGCTTTGCGACTGCACGAACACCTCCCCGTTGATGGCCGCCAACGTGCCGCTCTGGCTGCCGCCGCCGCCGATCAGGGCATAGGCATTCGAGCCGCCACCGTTGAGCGTGACCGCACCCGGAACATTGACCGTCACGCTGGAGTTGATGTTGCCTCCCGAGCCAAGCCCGCCCGTTCCAATCTGGGCATAACCACCGAGATTGCCTCCGTTGAGCGTGACGGCCGGAGCGTTGACCAGCACATCGCCGGATTTCACGCCGATGTGATTCTGACCGCCGTTGCCGATCTGGGCATAGGCACCGGAAACATTGCCACCGTTGAGCGCGAGATCCGTCGCCGTGTTGATGACGATATTTCCGAGAATATTGCCGGAACTCGATTCGCCGCCGTGACCGACCTGGGCGTAGGCGATGCTGCCGGTCCCGCCATCGACGACGAGGTTGTCGGCATCGAGGAGAATGTTCCCGCCATGGGTCCCCTGCTGGCCGCGCCCGCCGTTGCCAATCTGGGCATAGGATTCGGTGGCCGAACCACCGCGTAGTTCGATCGCTCCCACCGCCGAACCATGGGTGACATCGACCGTGATGTCGCCCTGCTGATTGGCATCGGTGTCGTTGACGTTGTTGTCATCGCCACCGTGGCCGACCTGGGCATAGGCGCGGGTGCCGCTGCCGCCGAGGACATTCAGCCCCCCTTCCTTGGTGTCGACGGTGATCGCGCCACTCGCGGCGTTGTTGCCGGTGTTGCGCTTCCCGACCTGGGCATACTCGTCGTTGCCGTCGCCACCCTGAACCATCACGCCGTAGCCGGCAAGATTGGTGGCCCCCAGTTGGCTGCCGACTGACAGGGCACCGTTGGTGGCATCGAGCGTGATCCAGCCTTCGTCTCCCAACGGACCGGCGCCGAACCAGGCGGCATTGTTGTTGGTTTCCAGATCCGTTTTCAGCAGGTCGTAGCTGAAGTGGTGGATCGGCGGATGATCGCCGAACTGGAGATCCTGATCGAAACCGCTGACGCGGTCCCAGCCGGCGACCACGTTGATCGATCCCACGCCCGAGTTTTCCACCGAACGATTGAAGGTGGTTCCCTGAGTGCTGAGGAAGGTGAGATCGCCCGCGCTGGTGTAGTTGACGGTCGAATCAACGGAGAGATTGATGCCACCGAATACGACGTCACCGCCTGTATTGAGGTAGGGCAACACCGAGGCGTCTCGAATCACATCCGTCAGCGAGTTCACCGAGCTTCCCAGGCCGGTCGCGATCAATTGCAGATTGGTCGGCTCGATCAGGCCGGCGTTGGCATTGCGACTCCGGTGGCCGATCTGGGCGACCTTGGTCGTGTCGGGATTGAGTTCCCAATCGGCCACCTGGACAAGGATATCGCCCGTGCGGGTGCCGGTGGAATTCTGCGTGCTGTCGGTCGCCCGGTCGTCGCCGTGACCGATCATCGCATAGGCTTCGAATCCCGCGCCGGCCGTCAGCGTCAGTTTTCCGCCCGTCGAAATGACGGAGATGTCACCGTCGAGGTTGCCATTGGAGGCCAGACCACCGTGGCCGACTTGGGCCCAACTGCGGTAGGCGGTGCCTCCGAGAAGGCTGATGTCCTTGGTGGCGGAAACCCCGATGGCTCCCGAGTGATTGCCATCCGAGGAACGGCCGCCGTGACCCACCATCGCGAAGGCGTCGTCATCATTCACGGTGCCGGTGCCCCCTTGCAGGAGAATGCCGACGCCGCTGCCGATTCCGCCCGCGTTGCCACTGACATCGGCGCCGAACTCGATCACGTCGGCGATACCGTCGCGATTGAAATCACCGAGATCGGCAAAGGCCCCGGTGCCGTCCCCCACTCCCGCCGTTGCCAGAACGCCGGAACCGGAACTGATCATGATGTCGCCCGAGAATCCCTCGCCCGACGCGCCGGTCGCATCCGAATCCCAACCACCGTGGCCGACCATGGCGTAGATGTGCTTGTCATCATCGACCACACCGCCGGTTCCGCCGATCAGCGAGAAATCGCCGGCCGCACGCAGAATGATGTCGCCCGAGGACGCGCCTTTTGTCGTCCAGCCACCGTGCCCGAACTGGACGATGGAACGGCTGTCCGTCCCGGCCTGACCGGAAATGCTACCCGTCCGAGCTGTCACCAGGATGTCTCCGCTGTCGCCGAGCGTGACGTTGTTGTCGGGATTGTCGGAATCGTAGCCACCGTGCCCGATGTGGGCGAATGCACGGTCGGTGCGGGCGTACTCGAAGTTTGCCACGATGTTGGCCGCGCCACCGTCCGATCCCGGATTGAGGTCCACGAGGAAATCGACCCGGGTGCTGTTCGGCGTGTAGTTGAAAGTGCCCACGACCTGACCCGCGACGAAGTTTTCCGGCACGGTATCGCCGTCCATGTCGAAACTGAAATCCGAGACCACCGTCAGGCTTCCATCGCCGTCCGGATCGGCCACTTCACCGATCTTGTTGCCACTATCGTCGAAGATTTCGAACCAGACCGAGCCCGGCGTGACACGATCGAGTCGGAACAGGGCGCCACCGGCCACCTGACCGTCGCCCGCCACGAGATCCGCGGCACGGTCGAGGCTGTAGCGATTGTTGTTCACCGAGGTCGTGTTGTAGAAATAGCGCCCCGTGAACCCTTCACCGAGATTGATGGTTCCGGGGAATTGCGACGCTGTCAGGCTGACATCTCCCTCGGCAAACACCTGGATGTTGCCCTTGCGATCACCGCGGGCCTGGGTGCCGCCGTGGCCGATCTGGGCGTAGGCGTCGGTTCCATCACCGCCCTGGAGGGTGACATCGCCATTGGCCATCACGGAGATCACCTCGTCGTCACGCCCCTGGTCGCCCGAAGCGGAACGCCCGCCGTGGCCTATCTGGGCATAGCCCTGTCCGGAATCGTCATCGGCGCCGTTGCGGCCACCCATCACGATCACGTCGTTGCCGCCGCTGCCGGTCATCAGGCCGTTTTCATCGAAACCGGCGTTGACGATGATGTTTCCATAGTGGTTGCCCGAGGCACTGTAACCACCGTGCCCGATCTGGGCCCAGTGGAAGCGGCCACCCGCGATCGGCAAGCCGAGACCGATCACATCGAACGGGCTGGTGCTGGGAGCGATGCTCGGCAGGAAGCTCCGCGTTTCATCACCGGCGAGGACGTTGATGTCGCCATCGCGGCTGATCACCGTGATGTCCCCATGATGACCGATGTCATTGTAGCCGAGAACGCTGTTCAACGAGGTGTCCGCATCATAGCCGCCGTGACCGATCATGGCGTAGAGGCGACCGTCGTTGTTGAGCGAGCCGACGGGGGCTCCCGCCATGTTCAGGACACCGGCAATCAGGTTCACCGATCCGTAAGTGTCGATGTAGATGTCACCGGAGTGGCCCTCCATGTTGGCGGCATCATTGCCGAGACCCGAATTTCCGTTCACGCCACCATGACCGATCTGGGCGGAGGCATCTTCGCGCGTGCCCGCCTGCATCTGAACGCCCACTCCGGCGAGACTGCCGTCGATACCGGTGGTGGAACGAATGGTGATGTCTCCGGTGTTGGTGCCGGAGGAATCGCGCCCCCCGTGGCCGATTTTCGCGTAGGCGTTGGTGGCGGCGAAATACTCGCCCTGGCCACCGGTGAAGCTGATCGCGCCTCCCACCCGGTCGTCCAGCGTGCCGGCAAGACCGTCACGATCCGTTCCGAAGGTGATGTTGCCGCTGTTCCGGCCGGGAGATGCATAGCCGCCGTGACCGACCTGGGCATAGGCGCCGAAACCGACACCCGCCTTGAAGATCACGTCGCCGCCGGCATCGATCCCGATGTTGCCGAGATTGCCGACGGTCAGGTTGGTGCCGTTTTCCGAATCGTAGCCGCCATGACCGAGCTGGGTATAGGAGGTCGACAATTCGAGCGACTCGTAGGACACCGTGGTCAGGAGCGAGGTCGCCGGGCTGGCCACGTTGTTGGGATTGATGTCGGTATTGAAGGTGAGCAGTCCGCTGGTGTAGACGATGGTTCCGACCACTTGTCCGACAGCCAGATCGTCCGACAGGTCGCCGTCGAGGTCGAGGTTTCCGCCGGTGATGATGAGGTTTCCGTTGCCATCATCGCCGACCGTCGGACCGCCGGGAATGGTGATCACCAGCGTGCCGGGCACCGCGTTGGATCCTTCCAGCGAGTAGAGGTTGTCGCTGGTCTGCGTACCCGCGTTGGTGGCGCGACTGAGGTCGTAGTTTTTCTCCTCATCGGTAATGAGGTGACGCCCCTGGACGGCGGAGAAACGAATGTCGCCACCGGCCGACACCCAGATATCACCCTGGTGATCGCCACGGGCAAAGGAACCGCCGTTGCCGAGTTGCGAGTAGCTGTTCTGCGAGTCACCCGCCGTGAAGACGATGTCGCCGCCGGCATTGACGTCGATGGTTTCGCCGCTGCGGCCCATGTTACCACGGCTGCTGCCGCCCCCGTGACCCAATTGGGCGAAATCATAGCGATCGGCATCGTTGTCCTCCGAACTGCCGCCGAGGAAAATGATGTCCTCCGCCGCGTCGACATCGATGTTGCCGAAGTGCTCACCACGGGCTTCGTAGCCGCCGTGACCGAGGTGGGCAAAATTGAATCGCCCTTCGCCCAGTCCGAGGCTGGGATTGTCGAGTCGGTTCACATCACCGGCGGCGAAGAAAATCCGGCCGCCGTCAGACCTCACCGTGATGTCACCATTGTGCCCGATGCCGGTGTCGAAGACATCGACGGAGGTGGTGAAATGCACGTCGGCGTCGTAGCCACCGTGACCGAGTTGGACATAGTTGCGGCCATCTTCGTCGCTGTTCAGGTAGCTCCCGGTTCCGCCAACGAAGGTGATATCGCCGAGCGCGATCACGCTGATGTTTCCGGAATTGCCTTTGAAAATCGGCACCGTCGGGTCGGAATCGTCACGCGCCGCCGATTTCGCGCCCGTTCCGCCGTGGCCAAGCATGGCGTAGGTATCGACACGGCTGCCGGCGCGGAATTCCACGCCTTCACCATTGGATCCCGAACCGGCGGAGACGCTGATTTCGCCGGACTTGTTCCCGTCGCTCTCATAGCCGCCGTGACCGATCTGGGCATAGGACTGGTTTGATTGACCCGCATCGAAAAGCACCGCGCCCTCGCCGGCATTGATGAAAATGTCACCGGTGGTGTCGGCTTCGGTGCTGCGCCCGCCGTGACCGATCTGGGCGTAGGAACCCGGCGCCACGTTTGCCGTCGATGTTCCCTTTTCCGTCGCCATGAAGGTGATGCCGTTTGTCGCCTCGACGTTGATATCACCGCTGAAGGAACGCCGGAACTCGATGCCGGCACCCGCCGTCGCCGCGTTGTCGCCGAAGGCGTCGATATATTCCGTCCTGCGGATAAAGCCCGGGTTGTACCAGTAGACGAGGTTGTGGCCGCGCGTTTCCGTGGAAATGCCGGGCCGGGTATCGGACTGGGAAACCCCGTTGGCGTCGGGCCCCGAGATCTGGTTGGCGGCTCCCGAGAGATAACTCGCGTCATAGCCGCCGTGACCGATCTGCACGTAGGTCTGGTTGTCCGATCCCGCGATCGCCGTGACCGAGTGACCCGCGCCCCGGGCCGCCACGGTGATATCACCGGAGACGGTTCCGCCCGACCAACTGCCGCCATGACCAATCTGGACGAAGGAGTTGAAACCCTGACCATCCGTCGAGGCCTGGCCCGCCAGCATGTTCACATTGCCGTTCTGGGCGATGACGCTGATGTCGCCACTATGGTCGCCACCGGTGTAGAGACCACCGTGCCCAACCATCACGTATTCCTCGCGCCCGCGCAGCGAATTCGAGGTTGCGGACTGCAGGTTGACGTCGCCGTTCAGCGTCACCACCGAGATGGTTCCCGAATTCCCGAGAATCGGCTCACCGTTCACGTCGAGCGGTGCGCCGGGCGCATTGATGTTGAACCACTGACCACGGTTGGTCGGGATGATCGGGATCATCGGCGTCGCCGGATTCAGATCGTGATCCACGAAACGAATCGTGCTCGGATCGACGTAGGTCTGGAAGAAATCGGTGAGCGGCATCAGGCTGCCCTGGCCGGTCGCGTCGGGCAAGGTATCGCCGTCAAAATCCAGGGCGCCGACACCCGCCAGGTATCCATTGCCGGTCACATAGGCGTAGTAGGCGTTGTTGGCCGCGTTTTCTTCGAAGATATTTCCCACCGTGGAACTGGTCGATTCCAGGGCCCGGGGCAAATAGGGAGCGTATTCCGCGTTGATCCCCCCGTGACCGATCTGCACATAGCTGTACTGACCGGCGCGGTTGTCGGTGAAGGTGTCCGATCCGCCGCGAGCATGGAAGTCCACGCCCGCCGCCGCCGCGACGGTGATGTCGCCGCTGTGGTTGCCGAAGGCTTCATACCCGCCATGGCCGAGCTGGGCATAGCTGTAGGTCTGCATGCCCGATTCGAAGGTGATCATCGCATTCGGGTTCGCCGCCGAGGTGATGAGACCATTCCCATCGAAGCTCAAACCGCCGGCGAGCACGGAGATGTCGCCGTTATGACCGAGACCGTTCGCCGAAAGAGGATCGGCCGCATTCCGGAAACCGCCGTGCCCCAGTTGGGCATACCCCACGCCGCCATCGTTGGTATCGGGATTCGAATAGCCCACGAAGGAGATATTCCCCCAGGAGGAAACGTTGATGTCCCCGGTGTGCGTTCCGGCGTAGTAGCGATCGTTTGCGTTGAAACGATAATCGTCAGGAGGCGACTGATTGCTGACACCGGCCGTGTCAAAGCGGGAGTCGGAGTCCTGGTCGTAGGAAGTGGTCGTCGTCACCGCCTGGATATTCAGCCGATGATCGTTCCGCCCGCCGTGCCCCAGTTGCGCGTAGGATTCACCACCACCCGCGCGAAATTCGATCTGGCCTCCGGCATCGACCGTGATGTCCCCGGTGTGGCCGCCGGAAACGAAGTGGCCACCGTGACCGAGTTGCACATAGCGGCGGTCGTAGATATTGATGGCGGAATCGAACGTGGAAGGATCATCCACCCAGAAATAGATGTTGCCCCCGCCACCGGCGCGATTGCTCCCGTCGATATCGGCCAGGACGGTGATGTCACCCGTCTGATCGCCATCGGTACTACCCTGGCTGGTGCCGCCGCCATGTCCGACGATCGCGTAGTTGTCGTGCGTCTCGCCGGCCATCACTTTCACGTTCCCCTCATAGCTCTCCAGGTAGATATCGCCCTGGCTGCCCATCCGTTCCAGCGCCGTCGGGCCGCCGACCGCATAACCGTCGAAAGAATAGGAATTGCCATCCGCCATCAGGATGGAAGCCGCATCGTTTCCGGGATTGGAACGATCGGCATCGAAGCCACCGTGACCGATCTGGACATAGGAACGGCGGTTTTCATCACGGCCACCCGAGGTCGAGGCATCGTAGAAGGCTCCACCTTTCAGCAGGATGTCCCCTCCGGAAATCACCGAAATGTCTCCATCGGCCTCACCATCTCCGTCGGTGTCGCCCCACCCGTGAATGCCGCGGGCAAAGGCGCCGCCGTGCCCGAGTTGAGCGTAGTTGTAGGTCTCGAGCGAGTCGTCATTCGTCGATCCCGCGGTGAAACTGACGACCGAACTGCCGTTGAGCAGCACCCCGTTCTCATCAACCCCGGCCCGGACGTCGATATTTCCGTAGTGATCGCCCTGGGCGGAATAACCGCCGTGCCCAAGCTGGGCGTAGTGGATCCGTCCCATGTTGTCGCCGGCACTGCCGAGACGATTGTCGCCACCGTTGAATGAGATGTCGCCGAGGTAGGAGATGACCTGGATGTTTCCATGGTGACCGACCGGATCCGCCGAAATCACGTTCGATCCGTCCGAGGTGTAGTCGGCATCGTAACCGCCGTGGCCCAGTTGGGCATAGAGACGGCCATCCGCCGACGTGCCTTCGATGGCATTAGTGGTGCCCGCCATGAAGACGATGGAGCCCACGCTTTTCACCGTGATGTCTCCGCTCATTCCTTCCGGCGTCGTGGTGGCGGCCTTCGCGCTATAGCCGCCGTGACCGAGTTGAACGTAGTTGTCCTCGATGTCACCGGCGCGGAACTGGATGCCACCTCCGGTGCGATTGATGAAATCACCGGCCAACACCGTGATGTCGCCGCTGTGGGTGCCGTCCGATTCGCGGCCGCCGTGTCCCAGTTGGGCGTAGGCGATGTTGTCGTCGGTGTCGTCACCGAGTCCGGCCTGGAAATCAATCCGGCCTCCGGTGGTGACGAAGATGTCGCCGGAATGCGGGCCCTTCACATCGCCGCCACCGTTGCCGAGCTGGACGTAGTTCCATTGATCGGAGCCGGCTGTGAACGAGAGGTTCCCTCCCGCCATCACGTAGATATCTCCCGTGTCTCCCTTGCCGGCCGCGGCACTGTTGGGGTTGTCGGATTCCATACCGCCGTTGCCGAGTTGGGCGTAGCTGCGCCGGTTCCCGTCGAATCCCCCTTCATCCGCGCCGCTTCCACCGCCCATGAAGGAAAGGTTGCCGCCTGCCGAAACGCGAATCTCATCTCCCGCGCGCCCCATATCGCCGCGTGCGGCATAACCTCCGTGTCCCAGTTGCGCGTAGTTGGCGGTGATCAGGTCGGTGGCATCATCGTTCGAATTGCCCGCGGCGAAAGCGATGTTGCTGGAGGCATTGGTCACGTTGCCACTTCCGTCGACTCCGGCACGCACCGTGATGTCACCCCAGTGTTCACCTTCCGCGCTATAGCCACCGTGCCCAAGCTGGGCGTAGTGAAGTTTTCCATAGCCCTCGCCAACGCTCCCGGAATTCACATCACCACCCGTGAAGCTGATGCTTCCGTCACGACTGATCACGGAAATATCGCCGTGATAGCCCATGCCACCGAAGTCATCGAGGCGCACGTTGAGGTTGACCCCCGCATCGTAGCCACCGTGCCCGAGTTGGGCATACATCCGGCCGTCGGAAGTGGTTCGAAAGGCCTGGCCCGTGCCGGCGAGGAAAGTGATGTCACCGATCGAACTGACGTTGATGTCACCGTAGTGGCCATCGGCCCCGGTGCCGGAAGACGACGACCGACCGCCGTGACCGATCTGGACGTAGTTGTCATCGATGTCACCCGCCTTGAAAGTGATCGCACCGCTGGCGCCACCCGTTCCGGCCTCGACCGTGATGCTGCCGTGGTGTCCCTCCACCGTGCTCAGCGAACTGGTGTTGGCACCGCCGTGACCGATCTGGGCATAGGAGTACCCATCGGTCACGAATTGATCCTGCCCCATCCCGCCCGTGAAGACGATATCGGTGCCGGCGCGGACCGTGATGTTGCCGCTGTGGAAACCGACGCTGTCGGTCACGGAAGTTCCCGCGTCCACATCATAGCCACCGTGACCGATCTGCACGAATGCTCGCCGGCCCGATCCCGCGGCCATTTCCACGCTCCCCTTCGCTCCCGCCTCAACGGTGATGTCACCGCTGAAACTCCCCGACGCCGTGCTCCCGCCGTGCCCACCGTGGCCGATGTGGACGAAGGTCGCCAGGTTGGTTCCCGCCGTGCCGATGATATTCCCGGTGATTCCGACATCGGAACCCAGCCCGGCCTGGACGATGATGTCACCGCTATGGTTGTAGCCGTTGTCCGTGGCGTCGCGTCCACCATGACCGATCTGCACATAGTTGTACTGGCCCGGTGTCGCCGAGGGGCTGTCGGTGCCGTTGACCCTCACGCCGGCCGTCATCACCACGTCATTCTTGGCGTTCACCTTGATCCGACCGGTCGCCGCATCCCGCGTGAAGGTCGCCGCATCCACCTCCGACGGTCGATAACCGATCTGGGCGGTCCGTCCGTCACCGGTTCCGGTCGCCGTGTTGTCGCCCACCATCACGAGATCGTAGGCAGCCACATTGGTTTCTCCCGCCCGACTTCCCACCGTGGTGGAGGTCTGGTTCACGGGCGTCACTTTGTCGGTTTCCAAACCGATGTAGACGCTGCCATCTCGGTTTCCGTAAGTGGCGAGATTCGAGAAAATCTGCGCATCCATGTCGATGACCGGAGCCCCACTGGTGTCGGTCCCGTTGGAGCCCGGACCGAAATTGGACGGAGTCACACCATCCCAACCGGCCACGAGATTGATGTCGCCGGCCCCGTTGCCGACGAGATCCCGACGAATAAAGATGTCGCCATAGGCCAGCAGCGACAGGGATCCGTCACCTCCGATCGCGGAAGTGCCGGAAAAGTTCGAACTCATGATGATGTCGCCATTGCCCGCGACCGCGTCGCTCCCGTTGGTGAAGATCACGACATCGGTCCCCGCGTTGAGAGTCGGAAGGATCGCGTTTCGCACCGTGTCACTGACCGTAAAATTGCTTGGATCGAGCAACAGGAAACCGCCGGCACCAAGATCGAAGTTGCCGCCGTCGATATTCAGATTCTGCCGCCCGGAAACTTCCGCAAAGCCGCCTTTGCCCCCGCCAGTGCCCAGCGCCCGCACTTCTCCCGCGAAGGTGGTGTCACCATCGGACCAGACGATGATCTTTCCGCCGTTGCCCGCCACCAACGCATCCGACTTGAGCTTGGCGCCATCGGAAATGACCACCGACATCGCGTTGATGATCTCCGGATCGCGACCGCCCAAGCCACCGCCGATCTCGATCGAACCCCCGCCCAGGTTCCCGCTGACATCGACACGAGCCGATTCCGCGACCTGGATGGCGTCGCCGATAATCTTGACGGACCCGCCTTCGAGATTGCCGATCGCCGTGGCCGAACCGCCAAAAGCATTGCTGCCGGTGGTGCCATCGACCAGGATGCTCCCGGCGTTCGCCGCTCCGTTGGCTTCGATCCGGGCTCCTCCGGCCACATCGACCGAGACGCCACTGATCGCCACCTCGCCTCCGCCGTCGGTACTACCATTGGCGGAGATCTGCGCGCTGGAAGCGACCGAGACCGAACTTCCGGGACCACCGATGGTGACACTGCCGCCACTGGAGCCGTCAGCCGCCACCCGACCGGTAACCGCGATCTGCTCACCTGACAGGGTTACCTCGCCGCCTTTACCCTGTCCAATGCCGCTGGCATCAATCGTTCCGCCCGCATTGACGATGGCACCCTCGATCAGGATTCGTCCTCCATTTCCGCCGGGCATCGTCGCACGAATCGATCCGCTGTTGTCGACCTGCCCGCCGGGCGCCCGCAAAAACACCCCTCCACCACTTCGCGAAGCTCCGGTGGCGCGAATCGATCCGCTGTTGTTGATGGCCAGAGCATAGAGATTGCCGTGGGCCTTCAACTCGACCGCGGCCCCTTCGATCGAACCGGAATTGGTCACGCCCGTTCCGCCGCTCCCATTTCCGACCGGGCGAACGAAAACCCGCTCACCATTGGCGTCAGGATTGGCCGTCACGAGCACTTCCTCACCCGCCGCCAAACCAACGGTTCCCGTGGCGGAAATGCTGCCGGCGTTGGTGACTGAATTACCGATCAGGAAGACGTCGCCGCCGATGGCATTGATTCGGCCAAAGTTCTGCACGCCCGCTCCACTGTTGCCTTTGAAAATCATGTCTCCGCCCGCCATGAACTCGGCGTCGCCGACATCGAGCGTGGAGAGCACCAGACCGTTCACGTCAATGGACCCGCCGGCCCCCACGAGGATGCCATTCGGGTTGATGAGAAGCAGCTTGCCGTTGGCCTGAAGCGCCCCGTGAATGGCGCTCGGATTTCCCGAGACCACTCGGTTGAGCGCCGCCGAGTCCGTGCTCGGCTGGACGAATCGCGTCAATTCCCCGGCATTGATCGAGAAGTTTTCCCAGTTGATGACCGCTTTCTGGCTCATCTGGTTGATCAACAATTGCCCCCCGAAACCGTCACCGATTTCGGCGACGCCCTGGGTGACGATTCCTCCGCCGGGATTGGCGCGAACGCCGGCGGGGAGCAAGGCGAGCCCGGGCATCAGCAGGGCCAGCACGGCCGCCTGGAAACGAATCGATTGGCGGCAAAAACGAACGATGATTTTCATTGAGGTGGATTGACGAGGGTAGAACGAAACGGAAAAGAAAGTGGTGGGTTCGGGTCGACACGAGAGTCCTCCTTTCCAGACAGAGATTGGCCGGGCTTCAGCGGAAACTCGGGACGCACCGGTCCCGTCACACCCAATGAGCGAAGGGGTGCGCTTCCCGCCCTCAGAGATCAGCTGAGGATTTGCCGCGGAGGAGGAATCAGGTCAGAACTTGTTGCGACGCAAAGGAATGCCGGTCGGTGCGAGAACGATGGTTCAAAGGCCTGGGGTTGACCAAAAAATACGACCGGTCACCAGAAGGTGACGGCCGCAGCACCGGGGGTCGGGGGGAGTTGGCTCCTTTTTCAAGTGGCGTCCCAAAAAATAAGAACGGCGATTTGTCGCCAATGCGATGACTTCTGTCAACGCGGAAATTTGCCCCACCATCATTTCGCCAAGCGATACAGGATCAGACGGTTTTGGCGCCCGAAAATCGCGGGCACCGACACGGAAACGCGACGGGCAAAATATTCCTTCTCCAGCCGAGCTGGCGAGATGGGAAAGGAATTCGAAAGAGTTGTTCATTCACCGCGATCCAGGCGCGGAAAGAGCGCGGGATCCAGGAAACATTGTCATTTCGATTTCGAGTGTGACACCGGTCAGGACGGGATCGAAAAAAAATGTCTCGATCCTGAAAACCCGTTCACTGCAAAAAGTTTCGACAAATAGAAAAGAAAAAACCGAGCCCGCGAACGGACTCGGTATTCGAGGAAATTGAAGCGATGAAAACGTCCTGAAGCTGACTCAGAAGCTGGCCCGCGCACCGATGTGCACGCGGCCGTTTTCTCCGTCATCGAATCCGGATTCATCGATCTGCCAACCATAGTCCAGGCGAACGGTCAGGTTGTCGTCGACCTGGTAGCGGATACCAACACCCACACTGCCCAGCGTGATGCTGTCGACCTCATCGGGCAGCAGGTTCTCGTTGGCGAGGTAGGCATAATCGAAGAAGATCAACCCGACCATCGCGTCACGCACATTGTAGAATCCACTCCACTTGGCGAAGGAAACCGGCGGCGTGCGAAGCTCGAGGCTGGTGATGATGCCGTTGTCGCCGCGGGCAATCCGCTGCTCGAAACCGCGCACCGTATCATAACCACCCGCGCCCAGAGTTTCGCTGGCCAGGAGGTTCGCGTTCGAGAGTTGGCCTTCGACCCGTCCCACGAGAGACCACGAACCGGGCAGGTTGAACGTGCGCTCCAGACGTGAACGAGCGTAGACGTACTCCGCACTCGCTCCACCGCGCTGCGTTTCGAAGGTCTCGTCGTCGTTCGCGCCGGTCATGTTTCCGGGCGACCACACGATCTCGTTGTCGATCCGGGTCATGCCATTGCGATCGCGTTGAACCACGTTGTAACCGAGGCTGAATTGGAGAATCTCGGTGGTGGTATCGAAAACTTCGAGACGATTGAAGAACAGGTCGCTGTTGCTCGACTTCACGTCGAATCCCAGTTCGAGTTCCTGGGTGAGAGAACTGATCGCCGGAAGCGGAATCGCGTAGCGTCCACCAATCTGACGATTGAGACCGCCGATGTCGATTTCTTCCCCGTCGACAATCACCGTGGCATCCGAACTGACGGTGGCACCAACCAGAGTGAGGTAGTGTCGCCAGGGCAGATAGGACGTCCACACGCCGGTGTGCCCCTGAAGATCGGCGTCGCCGTCCAGATTGGTCGAATACTGGTAGCTGAGGATCGTATCGGGGCCGAAGAAGAGCGGCCCGCCCCAGTTGAGCCCGGCAATGAGGCGATCCTGCCCGAGAAGGTCGGTGCCGGTATCTTCATAGCCGATGTAGAGATTGAGCGGATTCACATCCTCGGTACGAAGGATGATATCCGTGGTGCCGTAATCCTGACCGGGGCTGTAGATCAGATCCACGCGGCGGAACGGATTCTTGTTCATCCACGAGAGGTCCTCCATCAGGGTGCTCTCCTGAATGATGTCGCCATTCTGTAGGCGAATCTGGTTCTCAAGATACTTGGTCGAAGTAAACAGGTTGCCTTCGACGATCACGTCGCCGAGTCGACCTTCGATCACGACCAGTTGAAGCGTTCCCTTCGAAACTTCCTGTTCCGGCACCAACACGTCCACGACCGGCATGTCGCTCTTCCGATAGGCCACGATCGCTTCGCGAACCATCTTGTTGAGAGAAGCCAATGACATCGGCTGGCCGAGATAACCTTCGAAGACGGAAGCCACTTTCGGAGGCAGGATGACCCCGTCATTCACGATTCCCTGCACGCCGGAAATGCCGCCTTCGGCCACGTCGCGAGTGCGCGGCACCAGACGAATGCCACTGAGGCTCGACACCAGCGGCTGCGTTTCATCCACCGCATCGCTGCTGCCGACATCCCCCTGCAGCGTTCCCTGGGGACCGACGACGGGAGTGATTTCGAAGTTGTCATTGCTGGCGGCGGTGTCGGGAATGAAGGGATTCCGCCACGACCACTTCGCCTTGTTCTCATCGACACCGCTGAAGTCCGGATTCAAACCGCGCTTGATCCATTTCAGGCCTTCCGACTCAGGGGTTTGCCCCTGATAGACGATCTGCTGATCCTGAACGTAGCGGGACTTGCCACCGAAGGCCTGGAGCGCCTTACCGGTCGGCGTCTCCGGCTGCACCGGCGGACCGTTGTAGGCATAGTAGACGGGTGCCGGAGGCTGCGGGCGATTGGCCGCTTCGAGCGCCTTCTGACGAGCCACTTCGGCGCCGAGGCGCTGCTGTTCTTCCCGTTCCGCGATCGCTTGGGCCTGCAGTTCCTTGACCTGCTTGATCTTGGCCTGCTTCTCGCGATACCGCTCCATCCAGGATTTCTCCGAATCCGGCGTCAGATCGGGCATGGCCGGGAGACTGGCGAGAGGCTCCTCCATCACCGGAGCTTCCTGTCCGTCCCAGAAACCGGGCTCACCGAACGATTGAAGCCGGTAGCCACTCGGCGTCATGAATTCGGGATTGGGCGCGCTCGGATCCCGGGGCGGCAATTCGCGTTTCTGCTTCTGCAGTTCGGAAAGTCGGCGCGCGGCCAATTCTTCCTCGCTCGGACCGGCGGGCTTTCTGGGGCGAGGCGCCTGGCGTTCTTCCATCGCCTTTTGCTCCGCGGCGGCCCGGCGTTCGCGCATCTTTTCGCGGAAGGATTTTTCTTCCGGCTGCCTCAGATCCGGCGGTGGTGGCAAGCTTCCCAATTCGAGATCCCGCTTGTTCTGAGTCAACCCCGTGCCGATTCCCAAGGTGCTCACCACCAGGAGAGAAAGGACGCAAGTCACCGGACGGAGTCCCGCCACAGCAGCTTTCGATTTCAAAATCGTCTTCATGTCAGATTCGCCGAGTCACCGATCTCCCCACCCGGCAAGCCGGGCCGTTCGATCACTACCACTTCGAGCGTTTGGATATCCTGCTAAAACCCGCATCTTGAGAGAGTCTGCGAAACTCTGCAAGCGGAATCGTCAGCTTTTTTCAGACCATTCTCAAATCTGAAACACCGTGTTGCGCAGCCTTCGGCAGCCGCATAAGGCGGGGGCAGGCAATTCACGTTGCCCCTGTCCCAACGCCCTTTTTTGAAACTTTGACGGGATGCTCGGATGGCCCGAGGCTGGCGGTGTGAGTTCTATGGATCCCGCCCAGTTTCACCTCGTCCTCTTCGACAGCGATTGTCCGCTCTGCACCTTTCAGATGAAGTCGCTCACGTGGCTCGACTGGTTCGATAAGGTTCGGTTCATTCCCATCGCCAGCGAACGCGCGGCGGAAATCGCTCCCCATCTGACCAGGGAAGATCTGATGGAGGCGATTCATTGCGTCACGCCGGATGGCGACATTCATCGAGGCGCTCGCGCGATCCGGTTTCTCGGGATGCGCATGCCGCTCCTCGTGCCGGTGGCCCTGTTTCTCTGGCTGCCGGGTGTGATCTGGGTGGCGGAACTGGTTTATCGATGCGTCAGCAGGAACCGGCTCGTTTTCAGCAGGATCTTCGGCTGCCAGGGTGCCTGCGCGCTGATGCCCCAGAAGGAACGCGATCAGGAGACGACGGCGGATTCTTCGGCCGAGAACTCGGCTTCCTCCTGAGCTTCTTCACTGCCCTCTTCGATCTCGCGCTCGTAGGCGATCGGGATTCTCGCTCGCACCAGGAAGGCGGCAGGATTCGGGCGACTGGCCTCGATTTCCCCGTTCAGCGAGCGAACGATGCGTCGGCAGAGGGCCAACCCGATCCCGGAATGGCGTTCGCTGGCCGTTCGGGATTGCGCTCCTCGGGTGAACGGCAGAAACACCTCCTCGATCGGCATCTGCGCGTCCCCGATCACTTTCGAATTCCTGACTTCGATAGTCAGATCCGGCTGCGTTTCCATCACCGTCACATGAATTTCCCCGCCGGGCTCGGTGTAGGAAACGGCGTTATCGAACAGGTTGCGACAAACGATTTCGAGCAGCTCGATCGGGAGCGGCCGGGGTGGTTCGAAGACCGGATCGCAAACCAGTTCAACTTCGAAATCGCCCTCTTCGGCCCGCTCGAAGAATGGCTTCCACGAACGGCGGATCAGGTCGGAGACCGGCAACGGCTCGTAGTCGATGCGCTGGGTGCCGGCTTCCAACCTGGCTAGCAGCAACAGGCTTTGAACCAGTCGTTCCAGCCACTCCTCGATTTTCAGCAGCTCCACCAGCGCATCTTCGTATTCCTCGTTGGAGCGGGGACGGGACAGCGCCAGCTCGATGCGGCTCCTCAATCCCGCCAGGGGCGTTCGCAATTCGTGGGCGGTGTTCGCCGTGAATCGTCTCTCGTTTTTCAGCGCCCGTTCCATCCTTCGAATCAGGTCGTTGAGCCGGTTCATCACCGGAAGCATTTCCCGTGGCGCGTCCTGAAGGTGAATGGCACCGACGCCATCGGCATCGAAGTTCAAGCCGCCGATGCGCCGTCCCAGCACGTCGAAGAATTCCAGATTCCGGCGCACGATCCAGCGAATGAGTATGGCGAGAAGCACCAGGGACACACCGCAGGCCTGCAGACTCAGGACAATGATATCCCTGGTCGCTTCGTCAATTCTCTTCAGATCGTGAGCGGCGATGATTTTCAGTTTCACCGGCGCTCCCGCATCGGTTTTGCGGTCGGGCTCGAATATCTGACCTGCCAATCTCAGTTTTCGTCCGTCGTTCAGCTTGACGAAGCGCCACCCGAGTTCGCCGGCGGATGATTCGATTTCCGGCATTTCGATTTCGCGAATCGTCGGAGATTCGAGAATGACTCGACCGCTGCCGACCAGACTCAACTGGATGAACTCGGGATCCTCGGGATCATGAATTCGCTGAAAGAGGTTCCGCCCCAGTTCGACGTCCACTCCCTCGGCCCCCTGCACACAAGCCGAGCGAACGAAACGCACCTTGTCGGCCAGGGAATGATCGAGTTGTTGCAGCAACAGGTGGCGCATTCGAGCCCCAACGAAGACGACTACGGCTACCGAAACGATCGCACCCCCCACCAGGTAGCCGGCCACCAACCGGTTTTTCAGCGTGCGAAAGATCATCTTGGAAATCCTGCGTTGAGGAGAAAGAGACTCGGATCAGCGGTTCTCCCGGAGCACGTAGCCCTGCCCGCGGCGTGTTTGAATGAAGGAGGGTTTACCCTCGACATCAATCTTCTTCCGCAGATTGGAAACGAAAACGTCGACCACGTTGCTGTTTCCCCGCTCGAAACTGAAATCGTAGAGCTGCTCCCACACATCGCCCCGGCTGACCACTTCGCCGGCGCGCATGGCCAACAACTCGAGTAGGGAGAATTCTTTCGCCGTCAGGTCGACGGCGCCTCCGTCGCGCTTCACCTCGCGAGCGGAAATGTCGATCTCGAGATCGCCGACCCGGATGATGTTGCTGCGCTTTCCGAAGCGGCGCCGGATCAGCGCCCTCACCCGGGCCATGGCTTCCTCGAGAGCGAACGGTTTCACCAGGTAGTCGTCCGCCCCTTTGTCCAGTCCGGCGACGCGATCTTCGATGGCGTCCCGCGCGGTGATCAAGAGGACCGCCATGTCCAGATCCCGCTCCCGGATTTCTTCCAGCAGACTCAACCCGGATCGTCTGGGCAACATGATGTCGAGAATGGCCACCGCGAACTCGTGCTCCCTCAACATCCATCCCGCCTCGTCACCATCGGCCGTGTGTTCCACCACGAAACCCGCTTCTCGCAACGCCTCGGAAAGGGAGAGGCGGATGGGTCCGTAGTCTTCTGCGATGAGTATTTTCATCCGCGACCATCATACAGGGAAAGTGCCGCCGATGGTAAGAGCGATCTTCGTGGGCACTCGAAGAAAAAAACCAAAGATTAATCAACTCTTAATATTCGATCCGTATTCTCGGACTCGAAACTTGGCATTCCCCCAGGATTCGCAAACCATGAGCCCCCGCCGATCACTCTGTTTTCCTGCTTCCTCCCCGCGGAGTGATCGGTGGTGGGTGCTCATGGGAATCCATTTCGGGAAGCCGCAGGATTTTTCGGTTGAGTTCGCAACGTGCCCGCCCTCGCTGTGCTGGTCGCCGGGACAGCGCGAACGAATGTTGCTGGGATAATAGAGCGCTGGCCGCGAATAGGGGTATCCGCGGCCAGCGTCCTTCCCTTCCGGATCGAAGGGAGAAAAATCGTCGGTTGATTGCGCCGGTGGACGCCGGATCGATGCTGGTGAAGACTCTGAGCGGCTTTTTCCCGCCACGATTCCATCCCTCGATTCTCCGATGATTCCCTTGCCCCCGATCCTTCGACGGCTTGTCACCTTCGCGATCATGATGATGACGGCGACCGCCGCCTCACCTCTCACTGCCGCCGAGCCGCCACCGAATGTTCTGTTCATCGCCATCGATGACATGAACGACTGGGTGGGTTGTCTCGACGGGCATCCCCAAGTCAAGACGCCCCACATCGACGCGCTGGCCGAGCGCGGCGTCAATTTCACCAACGCCCATTGCCAGGCCCCCATCTGCAATTGCTCACGCGTCAGCCTCACGCTGAGTCAGCGTCCCTCGACGACGGGCATGTATTTCCTGGCCCCGAATTTCCGCACCGTCGAACCCACGAAACATGCCGAGACCCTCTTCCAGTATTTCCGGGGCCATGGCTATTACCTCACCACGCGAGGGAAAATCTTTCACGGCAAACCCGATCCCGCCTCCTTCGACCACATCGAACCCGACTCCGGCTGGCGCCGTGGCAAGGAAAAGATCCGTTACGTCCTGCCCGGCACCCACCCGCTTTGGGATTGGGGCCAGGTCGACGTGCCCGACGAGGATCAGCGCGATTACCAGACTGCCGCCTGGGCGGTCGAACAGCTGAAGACGTTGCCCGACGGAGAGAAGCCCTTCTTCCTCGCCATCGGATTTCACCTTCCCCACGTGCCCATCTACGCCTCGAAAAAGTGGTTCGACCTCTACCCGCTCGACCAGGTCAAGCTACCGCCGGTGCTCGACAACGATCAGGATGACATTCCTGAAATCGCCCGGCAGTTGACCCTCAATTCCACCGCCCCCCGTCACCAGTGGATGGTGGAAAGCGGTGAATGGCCTCATGCCGTGCAGGCCTATCTCGCGGCCAACAGCTTCGTGGATTCGCTCGTCGGGATGATGATCGAGGCGCTCGACGAGACTAAAGTCGCCGACAACACGATCATTGTCCTTTGGAGCGACCACGGATTTCATCTGGGCGAAAAACAGAAATGGGCCAAGCGCAGCATCTGGGAGGAGACCACGCGCATTCCCCTGATTTTCGCCGGCCCTGGCGTTCCCAGGGGCAAGACCTGCTCCCGCCCCGCCGAACTACTCGACATCTACCCCACCCTTGCCGACCTCTGTGGTCTGCCGGCAAAAGAAGGGATCGAGGGCGTGAGTCTCCGCCCCTTGCTGGAGAATTCCGGGGCCGAGTGGGATCGTCCCGCCATCACCACCTTCGGCCCGAACAATCACAGCATTCGATCCGAGCATTTCCGCTACACCGTTTATGACGACGGTAGCGAGGAACTCTACGATCACCGGACCGATCCCAACGAGTGGCACAACCTGGCCGGCGATCCGAAGATGGCCAACATCATCGCCGAGCACCGCCAGTGGCTGCCGAAAGTCAACGTCGCGCCTTTGCCCGGCAGCGCCGGTTCCGATTCCCCGCTCTATGGTGAAGGTGGCAAAGTCAGTCTCCAGGAAGCCATGGAGCGCGGGCGAAACCAGCAGGAGAAACCCCGGAAAGCGGAGAAAAAGAAACAACCATGACCGAGGTCCACGACCAGATCGGCGAGACGGGAATCACCGCTTTCGTCGCCGCCTTCTATCGTAGAGTAAAGGAAGACGACCTGATCGGACGCATGTATCCCGCCGATGACTGGGGAGGCTCCGAACGAAGGCTGCGTGATTTCCTGGTCTTCCGCTGCGGCGGCTCCACCCGCTACATCGAAGAACGCGGTCATCCGCGACTCAGGATGCGTCACTTCCCCTTTTCCATCGGCGAAGCCGAGCGCGACCGCTGGCTCAAGCTGATGGGCGAAGCGCTCGACGAATGCGAAATCCCGGAGCCGTCGCGTGAAATGCTGGACGCGTTCTTCGCGCAGACGGCTGATTTCATGCGGAATCGGGACGAGGGGTGAGGATCGGGGATCGAGGGGCGGATGATTTCCGATGGCGAATGTTACCAACCCATCGAGCGCGGTCAGCGACCGCGCCTTCAAAACACACCCGACCGGAGCTATTTGTAGGGGCGATCGCCGATCGCGCTCATTGCCAGGGCCTCCGCCGCGCCAGAAGCCTCACTCCCCGCCCCCTCTCACTGCTTCTCCATCCCCGGCCAACGATATTCCACCTGCTCAGCGGCAGGCTGATCCAGATCGGCCGCACTCGGCGAATCGACGTGTTCGATCTTGTCCTTGGGATCGAGGTTTTCGTTGAGCTGAGCTTCCGTGATGGGATCGGATTTTACCCCGTCTTCGGGAACCTCCATTCCGGCGACCCAGACCATGGCGTTCAGGACCAGGGTGCGGAAATCGTCGATGGCCCAGTTGCGATGCCAGTGACCGCCGGTGAACCCGACGCCGCGCCCACCGTCGGGACGCTCGACCGCCCACATCATGGTCTGCTTTTTCCCGAGCAGCTTCTCGCCGGCCGGGGTCCAGTGGACGTAGCGATTGATTTTTTCCCGCGTCGGCGCGTCCCCGAAGATGTCGACGGCGGTCTTCGGTTGTGCCCAGCGCATGTTGTAATACCACTCGTCATTCGCCTTGAGCTTTGGCACGCCGCGGCTGATGGGGTGATCGGGATTGGGCTCGCCGGTCGCGGTCCAGTGCGGATTCACCGAGTAACCGCCCTCGTAGTGCCCGCCGATCCACTTCTTGAAATTCTCGCCCTGCGGCGCCTGCGATCCTTCCACCGCGTAGTGCATGCACATGATGCCGACCCCGGCATCCGCCATCGCCTGCATCTTTGCCTCGTGCCCGTTGACGGGGTGCGCGCCGTTTCCGTCAGAGTAGATCACCACCGCATCGGCGCCCTCGAAGATCGAGTCGTCTTCCGGCCAGCCGTTGTGCACCACCTTTACTTCGAGCGGCAACCCGCTTTGTTCGTTGAGCGCGCGGGCGAGGAGGATGACGCCGGCGTTGAATTCATGCTGACCCGACGGGTGACTCTTCTTGCCCGCAATGAGGACGATCTTCTTCTTCGTTTTTGCCTCCCCCTGCGCGCCGGTCGAGTCGGCGGGAGAAAGCACGAGCAGGGAGAAAACGACGGCAGCCAAGGCGGCCAGCGCGAGCGGCAGGAGCGAGCGGAGGTTGGGCGATTTCATGAGCAGGGTCTTTCCCGCACAGCTACGGGAATCCGCCCGGAAACTCAACTCACATTCCTGCGTGTGTTCAAAGCCTTGCTCCGAGGGGCATTCATCGTTCATGATTGACCTCTCCCCATCCATGAAAACGCTCCCACTCGCGCTCCTTCTCTTTTTCGCGATCACATTGTCGGTCGGCAACCTGCAAGCCGCCAGGAAAGCCGAGAACCGCCATCCCAATATCCTCATTCTCTACGCCGATGACCTCGGCTTCGGTGATCTGCGGTGTTATCACGCCGAATCGAAGATTCCAACGCCAAACCTCGATCGCCTCGCCGCCGAGGGCATGCGTTTCACCGATGGCCATTCGTCATCCGGCATCTGCACGCCGAGCCGTTACGCCCTCCTGACCGGTCGCCATCACTGGCGCGACTTCCACGGGATCGTCAACGCCTTCGGCGAATCGGTCTTCAAACCGGAGCGCCTCACCATGCCCGAGATGCTGCGGGAAAAAGGCTATCGCACCGCCGCGATCGGCAAATGGCACCTCGGCTGGGACTGGGCCGCCATACGCAAGGCCGACGCCAAACCCATCGGCGAAGGCAAAAGACAATCCTGGGGTCCCGAGGCCTTCGATTGGTCGAAGCAGATCCCCGACGGCCCGCTCGCTCACGGATTCGATCACTACTTCGGCGACACCGTCATCAATTTCCCGCCCTATTGCTGGATCGAGGACGATCGCGTGCCACGCGCGCCCGACGTTCTCATGGACACCG
>JAGRPB010000006.1 GCA_020439945.1 Verrucomicrobiia bacterium | reverse complement strand
TGGCGCCGGCGGTCACGTTGCGGAGACCTTCGGTGTAGATCGCTTCGCCGAGCACGGTCGCCGTAGTGGTGCCGTCACCGGCCACGTCGGAGGTCTTGGAGGAGACTTCCTTGATGAGCTGGGCGCCCATGTTTTCGTAGGGGCAGGAAAGCTCGATCTCCTTGGCGACAGTGACGCCGTCCTTGGTGATGGTCGGGCTGCCGAATTTCTTTTCGAGGATCACGTTGCGACCTGCCGGTCCAAGCGTGGCCTTCACAGCCTTCGCCAGCTTCTGCGCGCCGCGCAGGAGTGAGTGGCGGGCTTCTTCGTCAAATGACAGTTGTTTAGCCATGGTTAGGTTTGAGGTATGTTGATTTACTGATTGATGGGGTGGGGATGGAAAACGCCGGCGATGGCGCCTTCCGGATTTGCGATCAGCCTTCGAGGATGCCGAGGATGTCGCTTTCGCTGAGGATCAGGCATTCCTGACCGTCCAGCTTCACTTCGGTGCCGCCGTATTTGGAGATGAGCACCTTGTCGCCGACCTTCACGGAGAATTCGACGATTTCGCCTTCGTCGTTCTTACCAGTGCCCAGCGCGAGCACTTCGGCCTCCTGAGGTTTTTCCTTGGCCGTGTCGGGCAGGAAAATGCCTCCGTCGGACTTTTGCTCTTCAGCTTCGATACGCTTCACGAGGACTCGCGTGCCGAGCGGTTTGATGTTGGTAGCCATATTGGGATGGATTTGGTTGGGTTCGATTTTTAGGTTTCAGGTTGGTCCGCGAATCGCCGGGCCATCGTCCTGTTCGGTTCCTTTTGTGGAGGGGGTGAGGGCCGGACGGCGGGCTTACGACTCGCGGGAATTCACGCGGCCCGAAAACCTCGAACAAAGGCTCGGACCGCGGGAAAAAGGGATCTTCGGTTATTTCTTCTCTTCGTCGACCACTTCGAAGTCGGCGTCCACCACCTTGCCCTTGGCTTGGCGGGGTTCGCCGGATTCGTCGTCTCCTTCGTCGCCCGACGGGGCGCTGTCCGGAGCCGGTCCACCTGCGCCGCCGCCCATCTGGGCAGCCGAAGCGAGTTCGGTGAAGGTCTGATGAAGCTTGTCGGTGGCGGATTTGATGGCGTCGATGTCATCGCCCTTGAGGGCTTCTTCCACGTCGGCCACGGCGGCATCGACTTTGCTCTTGGCGTCTTCGGGAAGCTTGTCGCCGAGTTCGTCGACCTGCTTCTTGACGGTGTAGACCGCGTTGTCGGCCAGGTTGCGGGTTTCCACGGCGTCGGCGCGTTTGCGGTCGGCTTCGGCGAACTGCTCGGCCTCACGCTTGGCTTTTTCGATTTCGTCGTCGGAAAGTCCGCCGGAATCCTTGATGACGATCTTCTGTTCCTTGCCGGATCCCTTATCCTTGGCGGACACGTTGAGGATGCCGTTGGCGTCGATGTCGAACGTCACCTCGATCTGGGGAACGCCGCGCGGAGCCGGATCGATTCCGTCGAGGCGGAAATTACCCAGCTTCTTGTTGTCGGCGACCATCTTGCGCTCGCCCTGGCAGACCACGATATCAACCGAGGGCTGACTGTCGGCGGCGGTGGAGAAAATCTGCGATTTCTTGGCTGGGATGGTCGTGTTGCGCTCAATCATCGGCGTCGCGATCCCGCCCATCGTCTCGATCGAGAGGGTGAGGGGAGTCACGTCGAGCAGGAGCACGTCCTTCACGTCGCCCTGGAGAACACCGCCCTGAATCGCGGCGCCGACGGCCACCACTTCGTCCGGATTGACGCCCTTGTGGGGTTCCTTGCCGGCGAGCTTCTTGGCGGTCTCAATCACCTTGGGCATGCGGGTCATCCCGCCGACCAGCACGAGTTCGCTGATGTCGCTGGGAGAGACGCCGGCTTCCTGGAGGCAGGATTTCACCGGGCCGATGGTGCGCTCGAAGAGCGAATCGGTCATCTGTTCCAGCTGCGAACGCGTCAGGGTCTTCTGAATGTGCTTCGGACCCGACTGATCGGCCGTGATGAACGGCAGGCTGATGTCGTAACTCTGTGAGGAAGAAAGTGCGATCTTGGCTTTTTCCGCTTCTTCCTTGATACGCTGAAGGGCGTCCGGCTGACCGCTCAGGTCGATGCTGGTGTCCTTCTTGAAGTCCTCCATGATCCAGCGAATCACCGCCTTGTCCCAGTCGTCACCACCGAGTTGGGTGTCACCATCGGTTGCGAGCACTTCAAAGACGCCGTCACCGATTTCGAGGACCGAGATATCGAAGGTGCCACCGCCGAGGTCATAGACGGCGATCTTTTCGTCCGCCTTGCGATCCAGCCCGTAGGCGAGAGAGGCCGCGGTCGGCTCGTTGATGATGCGTTTCACTTCCAGACCGGCGATTTCGCCAGCGGACTTGGTCGCGTTGCGCTGCGAGTCGTTGAAGTAGGCCGGGACGGTAATCACGGCCTGGGTGATCGTTTCGCCGAGCTTCGATTCGGCGTCGGCCTTCAGCTTGGCCAGGATCATCGCGGAGATTTCCTGGGGACTGTAGGTTTTCTTCTCGCCGCCGACTTCGACCTCGATGTGGGCGTCGCCATTGGAGGCTTCGACGATTTTATAGGGCGTCTGCTTCTCCTCTTCGGAAAGCTCGGAGAACTTCCGGCCGATGAGGCGCTTGGCGGAGAAAATGGTGTTTCTCGGATTCGTGATCGCCTGGCGTTTGGCGGCTTGGCCGACGAGGCGTTCGCCATCTTTGGAGAAAGCGACCACCGAGGGAGTGGTGCGGGCGCCTTCGGAGTTTTCCAGAACGACGGGCTCGCCGGCTTCCATGACAGCCATGCACGAGTTGGTCGTTCCCAAGTCAATGCCGAGTATTTTGCTCATAGTGAAAAAGAGGGTGCGGGGTCAGTGGGTTTTCAGAGGCTTGATTCGATGTTTCCGGGGCGAGCGCGCTGAGAGGTTGGGAGGTTGTTTATGTATGGTGCCTTGCGGCGTATGATGATTCAGCGGCTCGCTGGAACATTTCTGCGCTCAAGAAGCGCAATGCGCGTGCCAGATGAGGTTTTGTTTTCTTAATAGGTTAATCAACAATGAGTTAAAGAAATTTGGGGGATGAGATTTCACCGGAGGGGATTGGCAAAATGAGCCACATTGGCGCGAAATGAGCCAAGTAGCGCGCCAAAATGTCGCGAGTGGTGCGAAATGGCGCGCCGTCCATCATCCCCCCTTGTCATCCCTCGGCTCGTTCCTCGCTCGGGAGGACAAGGAGGAGAAGTTTTTGGATTGGTCGAGGTGGGGAAATCCTAATCGCCCGCTTTCTCACCCGTCATAGGAACAAACCGAACCGGCAAGATGGCTCGCTTTTCGACGTGAACTCCGCGTTTCTCCAGCAGATACAATTCCTGCACCTCATCCTGCGGCCCTACCGGGATTACCATTCGACCGCCTTCGGACAACTGTTCCACCAGAGCCGGCGGAATGTCATCGGGTGCACAGGTCACGATGATGGCATCGAATGGCGCCGCTTCCGGCCAGCCGAGGTAGCCGTTGCCGATCCGGCAGTGAATGTTTTTGTAACCGAGCCTCTCGAACGTTTCCCGGGCTCGCTCGCCGAGGGGAGCAACGATTTAGATCGTGAAAAACTCAGCGACAAGCTCGGACAGGATCGCGGCCTGGTAAACAGAGACCGTACCGATCTCGAGAATTCTTTCTCCCGATTGCGGATCGAGCTTTTCCGTCATTTTCGCGACCAAGGAAGGCTGGGAGATGGTCTGGCCGTGGCCGACGGGCAGCGGCTTGTCGAGATAGGCCTGGTGGCGCAGGTTTTCGGGAACGAAGGCGTGACGCGGCGTATTCCGCATCGCGGCGATAACGCGTTCGTCGGACACCTCGGGCCGTCGACCCGTGGTGAACGAATCCACCAATTGATGACGCCGCTCCTCGTAAGGATCCTCCGCCTCGGAACTCGTAACGTTGGTCGATTTGCTCATCTCGTTTTTGGCGCCGCAACTCACCAGCAAAGGACATACCGCGAAAATGAACCAGAAACGCCTTCCCGCATCGTATCGTTTGTCATAGTCATCTGCCCGGGCAGTTGACACCGAAAGGCTTCGTGCCGAAAACTGCGCTTCCGTTCCGTTCATGCCGTATCCGTTTGCCGTCACTTCAAACTACCCCGAATCCCGCCGCGTTGTCATCACCGGAGCCGGGATCATCACGTCCATGGGGTTGGGCTGGCGGGAAAACGTGGACGGATTCCGCGCCGGGCGATTGGCGTTCCGGCCGGTGACGCTTTTCGATACCAGTGGACAACGCGTCAGTCAGGCCGGCGAACTGACCTTGCCGATCGGGTTACCGGAAAATGCGCTGACGGCTCGTCAGATTTCCCGTCTTGATCGGGCCACGCGCATGCTGATTCATGCCGGCACCGAAGCGTGGGCCGACGCTGGGTGGAGCGACCGCGAGCGCGCCGAGCCCATCCCGCTTTGTCTCGGCACCTCCGCCGGTGCCATGGAACTGGGCGAGTCCTATTTTCGCCAAGCCAGCCAGCACCCGGAAACCCGGCACGGTCAGGCGGTGCGGGCGGTGAACTACCAGACCCATCGCCAGGCCATCCATCTCGCCAACGCGCTCGATTTCACCGGGCCGGTCACCATCATCGCCAACGCCTGTGCCAGCGGCGCCAACGCCATCGGTCACGCCACCTCGCTGATCCGTCGCGGTGAAAACCAACGCGCTTTTGCCGGCGGCTACGATGCCCTCGCCAAGCTGGTGTTTGCGGGATTCGATTCACTCCAGGCGCTGACGCCCCATGTTCCACCGCGCCCGTTCGATGCGCATCGCGACGGACTCGCGCTCGGTGAAGGCGCGGCCATGCTGGCGCTGGAATCGCTCGAGTCCGCCCGGGCGCGTGGCGCGGAGATTCTCGCCGAAGTGGTCGGCTACGGCGCATCGACCGATTCGCATCATCTCACTCAGCCGCATCCCGAGGGCGATGCCGCTCTCCGCGCGATGTCGGAGGCCTGTCGCGGGGCCGGACTGCGGCCCGACCAGATCGACTACCTGAATTCCCACGGAACCGGCACGCCGCTCAATGATGTCGCCGAAGGTCGAGCGATCCAGCGCTGGGCGGGGACCGATGTCGAAAAAATCCGAGTCAGCAGCACCAAGGCCAGCATCGGGCACCTGCTCGGCGGCGCTGGCGCAGTCGAGGCCGTGATTGCCCTGATGGCGCTGCGGGAGAATTTTCTGCCTCCGACAACCACCGTCGAAACACCCGATGAGGTCTGCACCTTTGATCTCGTTCGCGAACCGCGCGATGCCGAGGTTCGCAATGTCCTGACCAATTCCTTCGGCTTTGGCGGCGCCAATGCCACGCTGATTTTCTCCGAGTTCGAGGAAACGCGAGCTGTCACGATCCCTTTCGAGGATACGAAGACGGCGATCGGAAAAATCCGTATCAGCGGCTGGGGTGCGGTGACTCCGGCGGGCTGGGGGATGGCGTCGCTGGTGGAAGCGATCGAATCTCCCGAATCTCTGGCCGAACCCGAGATTTTCACCCGCGAAGGACGCGAGTCTCGACCGCTCCTTGTGAGGCGCGTGCCCAGACCGACGGAAAAGTTGCCCTTTCTCCGCGACCCCCGCCTCCGCCGCGCCAGTCCCATCGCGCGATTCAGCGTCGGTGCCGCCTTGGAAGCGATCGGCGAGGCGAGGCTCGAAGCAGTGAAATCCGGCGAGATACGGCTGGGCGTCGTCTATGCCTACGTGAACGGTTGCGTGAATTACAGCTCCCGTTTCTACGGCGAGGCCTTGCGGGATCCCGCGCTGGCCAGTCCCATCCTGTTTCCCGAAACGGTCTACAACGCGCCCGCCAGTCATCTCAGCTCGCTGCTCGGTTGTCACGCGATCAACTACACCATCGTCGGCGACTCTTCCCAGTTTCTCAGCGCAATGGAAATTGCCGCACGCTGGCTGGAGGAAAATCGCTGCGACGGTGTCATCGTCGTCGGAGGCGAGGAATTCGACTGGCTCTGCGCCGAGGCCTACCAACTCTTCGGTTCCGAAACCGTCTACGCCGAGGGCGCTGCCGCGCTCTATCTGGAGCGGGGCGGTGAGGCAGGTGTTTCGCTGGATTCGCTGATCGGTCCCGAGCTTTATACCAACGCCCATCCGCGAGGCGATTTGATCCGCCGAGTCGCTGAAAAAGCCGAGACTCAACAGGGTAAGGTCGCCGACTCAACCCTGTTCACTCGCGCCAGTCGCGACGATGCCGACGAAGAGGCCGCCTGGGCGGATTTTAAAGGAAAGCGAGTGAACCTCGGACGCTTGCTCGGCGAAGGCATGGGCGCGGCCATCGCCTGGCAGTGCGCCGCGGCGGCTGACCTGGTGGATCGGAGCGGGAAGCCCGCAGTCGTCAGTGCCGTCGGTGAAAATGAGCAGGCCGGGGTAGTGATTCTGACCGCGAATGGACGCGAATGAATGCGAATTTTGTTGGGCCATAGACCGAATAGTCTGAGTCATTCGTGACAATTCTTTCCATTCGTGACCATTCGTGTTCTCTGATTCCTTGGAACACGAATTTTCACGAATGAAAGGAATCGACACGAATTTTTCATTGGTCTGCGGACGAGATCTCTGAAAACTGAAAACTGAATTCTGAAGACTTTTCCTCATGACTGTCCTCATCACTGGAGCAAACGGCGGACTCGGACAGGCGGTGGCACGCGCCTTTCTGGCCGACGATCCGGAATGCTGTGTCGTTCTCGGAGTGCGATCGAATCGGGAAGCGGCCGACGCGTTGGCGAGCGAGTTCGGCGAGCGCGCTGAGGTGGTGAATCTCGACGTGACCGATCCGGAAGCGTGGGCCGAGGTCGTTTCTGGAATTGTGGAGCGGCACGGTCGACTCGATGTGTTGGTCAACAACGCCGGTTTTCATCGTGACGGATTGCTGGCAAATCTTTCGGTCTCGGACTGGGAGTCGGTCAGGCAAGCCAATCTCGACGCGGTGTTTCATGGTTGCCAGGCGGTGGTGAAACCAATGATGAGTCAGCGCTACGGGCGAATTGTAAACGTCGCCAGTCTCAGCGCGTTGCTCGCGCCGATGGGACAGACGAACTACGCTGCCGCGAAGGCGGGGGTGGTCGCGCTCACGCAATCGCTGGCGAAGGAGACGGCCCGGTCGGGGATCACGGTGAACGCGGTTTGTCCCGGCTTCATCGATACAGACGGCCTCAGCGAGATCGATCCGGATCGGAAGAAAGCACTCGTGAGAACCATCCCGATGCGACGCTTTGGACGGCCGGAAGAAATCGCGGCGGCGATCCGTTTTCTCGCGAGTCCGGAGGCGAGCTATGTGACCGGCGCGGTGCTGAAGATTGATGGGGGGATCATGTGATGAGAGAAGCTTTTGGTAATTGGCTTTTTGCGGTTGGCGAAGAATGGCGTGCGCGCTCGGATTGCGCTGAAGCCGGAACAAAAAAGGCGGTGAACTCGTCATTCAAACGTGGTTGAATGTTTGCAATCCCATCCCTACTCCCAACTCAATGTCAGAAGAAAATCCCGATTCCCTCCAGCACCGGATCAAGAGTGTGATGATCGATGAATTGATGCTCCAGGAAACGCCCGAGGAGATCGCCGATGACGAGCCGTTGTTCGGTCCGGAAGGCCTCGGTTTGGATTCAGTGGACGCGCTGCAACTGGTCGTGGCGCTGGAGAAAAACTTTAGCCTGAAAATTCCCGACGCCGAGGCCGCCAAAGGCGTGCTGACAAACGTAAACACCATTGCCGAGGCGATTGAACGTTCCGGAAGATAGATAGTTGGAGATGCCAGAAACGATTTCAGATCCGGTGGCCGCCGAGCCGGAAATCTGGGACGCCGTCATCATCGGCGGGGGACCGGGTGGCGCGACCGCCGCCTTCTATCTGGCGAAGGCAGGTAAGCGGGTCGTGGTCATTGAGAAGGAAAAATTTCCTCGCTTTCACGTCGGTGAATCGTTGTTGCCCTACAACATGCCGCTCTTTCGGGAGATGGATCTGGTGCCGAAGCTGAAAGCAGCGGGATTCATGGAGAAATATGGCGCCCAGTTTCTGCTGCCGAGCGGCGATCGCAAAGCGCAGTTCGCCTTCGGTGCGGGACGCTTCGCCAAGGAGGGCATGTCCTACCAGGTGGATCGCGCCAGGTTCGACGAGGTCCTGCTGCGTCATGCGGAGTCCGCCGGCGCAACGGTGCGGGAAGAGACCGCGGTGAAGGACTACCGCATCGAGGAAGCGAAGGGCGTCTCGGTGACGGTACAGAATGGTGGGCCGCCCGAGGAATTGCGGGCCAGGTTTCTCATCGACGCCAGCGGGACGGCGAACCTGACCGGCAATCGCGAGGGCCTCAAGGAGATCTACGAACATCATCGCAAGGTGGCGATCTATGGGCACTTTTCCGGTGTGCCGTTGCCGGAGGATCGCACCCGCGGCGACATTCTCATTTACCGGTTGGAAGACGCGTGGTTCTGGTTCATTCCCATCAGCGACGAGCGCGCCAGCCTCGGTTTGGTGGTCGACAAGGATCAGTTCAAGGCGTCAGGGCTTTCGCCGGAGGAGCTGTTCGATACCACCGTCGCTCGGTGCCCGATCCTGGCAGAGCGCATGGTCAATGCCGAGCGAGTTTCGCCGCTGCGGAACATCGCGGATTTTTCCTACCGGAACCGGAGGCTGGTGAGCGAACGTCTCGTGCGGATCGGCGATGCGGCGGGTTTTCTCGATCCGATTTTTTCGTCGGGAGTTTTCCTCGCGATGACCACCGGAAAAATGGCCGCGGAAGGCATTGCCGAAGCCATCGATGACGGTGTCACCATGACCCCCGCGCTGAAGGACTACGAAAAACGGACCTGGCGCTACATGCGGTCGTATTTCGAGATGATCGAGAATTTCTATCGCCAGCCCTTCTTCGAACTGCTCGTGCAACCCGACACCAGGCTGAAACTGGCCGATGCCGTGGTGGCCCTGCTGGCGGGTCAACTGGAGGGCGGATGGTCCGTCTGGTGGCGGCTGAAGTTTTTCTTTTTCCTCGTGAAAGTGCAGGCACGCTTTCCGGTGGTGGACCGCTTCAAGATCGAGTAAGTTGCGCAGCGTTCCGTTCCGCTGTCCTGCCCATGTTTCGCGTATCGATCTTTTTGCCGCTGATGATGTCGGCGGCTATGTCCCTGATTTCTGGTGTTCCCTCCGCCAAGGCCGGGGAATCCGGTAAGCGCATCGATCTCTCCCAGATGATGGAGCCGAAGCCGCTGGAACCCTGGGAACAGATCGACGTGACCTTCGAGACGGGGGCGATCATGAAGATCACCGATTCCACGCCGCTCAACTACGTGGTCCTGCCCCAGATGCTCACGTTTCGGACGCCCTACCTCCACAAGTGGGATCGCGAGGACGGCAGCACGATCGTGATGCGGTCCCGGGTGAGTTTTCTCGGCGAGTATTTCGCCGAAGGTCCCGAGACCTATTTCTTCGGCTTTCACGGCAGCCCTTCGTTCGAGTGGTGGAACGCCGATCGCGACCTGGCGCTGATGTTCAGCATCGGCGGTGGTTGCGGATTCCTCGACAGCACCGAAGTCGAGGGCGGTCACGGCCAGGATTTCAATTTCACCTGGTTCATGCACCTCGCCCTGCGCCACCAACTCCGCGAAGGGCTGTATCTGCAATATGGCGCCTACTTCCAGCACACTTCGAACCGCGGTCTCAACGAGCGGAACCCCGGGTTGAATGCGCTTGGTCCGATGGTGGGGCTGGCTTGGGAATGGTGAGCCTAAAAAGAGTGGAATCGGTGAATTGGCTCGGCTACGTCCTGATTCTCATCGGTTCGATCGGCGCCTTCATCGGTGAGCTTGGAGTCCTCATCGCTCTGTTCAAGGACTCGAAATTTCTCTTTGTCCTTAGTCTTCTGATTCCACCGATAGGGGGTGCTGGTCTTTCTGATTGTCCGTTTTCCTATCGCTTGGAAACCAGTTTCGTTGTTCGCGGCCGGTCTTCTATTGATGTGGGGAGGCTACCTACTCCTCTCTGAAGAAGGCCGCGCGTCCATTGACTCACTTTGGTGACAGTGGATTGACTAGCCTTTTGGGTGCGTTTTTTAGCTCAACTCAAACACACCGTACTAAGTTGACACGTGGAAACCGGGTTTCTCGGTTCGTGGATCGACTCAAGCGATCCAAGTCTTGGTGGATTTCACCGGTCGGACGTTGGGAAAACTCGATGCGGAAGGGTTCGGTGAACCATTCTTCAGGTTCGCCTCGGCTCGGCGTTTTTTCAGTTTTCCAGTTCGATAGCGGTGGTCTCAAACGAACCCAATGGCCTTTCGGACGACTCGACAGGGACCTTGATCAATCCCTGACCGATCAAAGAACCGAAGGCCGCGTCCTGGAGAAATACCCCTTCAAAATGGCTCCACGGGTGATCAGCGGGAGGCAGAAACCTTCCCGAGAAGGTGCCCCATGCCCGGTTGGCGCGAGCCCAGAATGGCGCGGCATCCTCGGGCATCAGAGGAATCATTCGGTGGTTGTTTCGCAGGCTGAGTAGGCTCGGGAATTTCTGCTTATCATGAATCGTCTCTGGGGCTCGGACAAAGATGTCACGATGGTTCAAACCAAGTGACTCCGCCAGCGACTGGGCGTTGTGGGTAGGGATCCAGAAACTCGAGGATGGCTGCAGATTCAGCGGACCGAATCCATCGGGATAGGAGAGCGCCTCGGAGTCCGCTTCTCGATACCATTTCAAACCCACCGAAAGCAGGTTGTCGGTCCGTACCTGGTCAGCGGTCGGCAGATCGGGGAACTGAACCGTTCCGATGCAATAAGAGGCTTGGTTGGATTCGTAGGGAGTCGACCAGAAAAAGGCTTGATGGGTTGGCGACAGCGAAAGGACGGAGCTGAAGCGCTGGGCGTCCCCAAACCGACCCAGAATCGGGATGCGTCCTTGGCCATTCATTCGACCTCGGGCAAAGCCGATCCCGGCGGGAATTGTAGTCTGATCGCCTGGAGCCTCGGGAGGAAAGGCCATCGTTAACGTGGGACTACCCCAGGGAGTGTGTCCGTTCTCAGCGAGTCGGTAGCCAACCACCGTGGGTGGATTGGGTTGAACGTTCAGAGCCCAGTAGATCAATCCGGTCTCTTCTCCCGAGAGATTCAGGTAGTAGGCATTCGATGGGATATCGCCCTCCGCTGGGAAGGTCAGGTAAAGCGAAGCTGGATTGTTTAGCGTTCCTCGAATCCTGCGGCTCTCTCTGCCGATCTGGTTCAGCACCGCGGTATAGGACGCTTCGGGTGAAGCCGTCGTCGGTGGATGGATACTAAGCCGAATCCGAGACGGAGGGTTCCCGGAGAACTGCAACTCGTAGTTTCCAGCGAACGGGTAGGGCTCGACGACCATTTTAAGCGGCGTTCTCTGGACCAGGTGGGTTCCCTCGCGGATCTGGATGATGACTCCGCCTTTGCTCACCGGACCCAGCACGGTTCCCGTGATCCTTGGAGGCGGGCCGTCCTGCAATTCCAACCCCACGGGCAATCCCAGTACTTTCAGGGTTTGCCCGGGTCCGGGAGTGAAGGCGCCAAGGTCGATATTGACGGAGTCGCCAACTCGATACAAGTGGCCACCCGGATCGGCGGTCGCAGCCAACTGTATGCCAGCAGTTTCGAAAGCTCCGGGTTTGTCCCCGACGATCGGGATTCTCACGAGTCCCTGCCCGATCAGGGGATCGTCCAGTCCACCCTGGATCACAATGCCATGAACCCGGTATTGGCTGCCCGGGGAAGGAAGGCGCATGAGCCCCCGGAATTCGCCATTCGCGGGAGAAAGACGGGCGGTCAGGGGAATGGAATCCTCCGGAGAAACGGACAAAACTCGGAAGTCGGTTTCCATTCGCAGGAGATCCGGGAAATTACCCTGAGGCGGAGCAACGAAAGCGGACTCAATGGAGGCGAACGTGAGACCCAGTGCGTTTGAGAGACCTTCCTGTGCGAATTCCGGAATCCAGCCGTTGACTTCGGGTGTCAGCGGAATCGGCCCGAATCCATTGGGGTAGGCTCTTTCGCGGAAATCAGGTTGCTTGGTCCATTGGAGACCCGAATCGGCAACTTCGGTGACTTCTTCTCTGCCAAGGAACTCCATTTCACTGAAGTCGATGATTCCCCCAACCACGGATTGGCGGTCGCGGTAGGGGGTCTCGAATATTACAGCCTGGTTGGTCGCCGACAGGCACAGGGCAGTCTGAATGGGTTGAAAATCGCCAAGACGCCCAGCCAAGCGCACCAAGGCGCGGGCATTGATGCTACCGCGTGCGTAGCCAAAGCCGGCAGGGACCGATACGCGGTCGCCGTTTGATTCGGGCGATAATCCCAAGGTAAATCGGGGAGCTGATCTTGGGCATCGCCCTGGTTCGAGCAAGCGGAATCCGCGGGCCGTGATCTCTGAATCCGGACTGGTGGCTGCTCCGGAGACCAGATCGGAATCGGGGTCCAGCAGCAGGTCGATCGCGAATTCGGGAAAGGCGTTACCCATGGCGGGAAAGGGGATCGAGAGCGTCTGGGATTCCCCATCCAGGACATCGAGCATGCCTCGGCTCACGCGGCGCGGCGCATCCGCCAGTTGGAGGACGGCGGTGTATATCGGTGACGGTCTGCGTGGATTAGGAGGGTTGATTCGAAGTTTGAGTTTTCCGACCGGCAGTCCGGCGTCCTCGAGCAGGACTTCGTAGGAATTCGAGAGGCGATGCGGGGAAACGGACAGTTCCAGGGGGATCGATCGAATTACTTTTCCTTCGGAAATGATCAGGATACGGACCCCGCCAACGCGTTCAGGGCCGAAGGCGGTGCCCACCACTCGGGGAATGGGATCTGCTTCAAACGTTAGCCCTGGCGGCAGCCCTACGACTCGAAGCTGTTCACCGGGGCCGAGGGCGATTGAGCTCAAATCGATTTCGACGGCCGCTCCCAATTCAGCGTGCGCCCCTGACTTGGCCATGCCGTTGAGTGCTACTTCAAAGGGGCGGTCATCCAGATCGCTGCTGAAGATTCGCAGGATTGCTTCCCGGAGACCCAGTTCTCCCGGGACGGGATCGAATCGAATTCCCAAGGTGGCAATGTCTCCGAAATTCATCGCGGTGGGCAGATCAGTCACGATGCTGAAATCAGAAGCATTCGGGCCAGCGAACTCGATGGCGAATTGGGTAAGAGCCTGGTAGCCGGTGTTTCCAATCAAGAGGTTCTGATCGTCGATGGCTCCTTGGATGACGATATCTTCGAATTGGATCGTTCCCGTACCGTTGGTAAGTCGGGTTCCCTCCTGAGTCGCCACATCAATTTCTGGTGCCGCCGCGACGATCGTGAGAGCGTGCGATGCGTCCGATCCGTTGGCATCGATGCCCATGACATAGTGCCCGGCGACGGCTCCGTTGTCGGAAAGCGGGGCGGGAACGTAGGTTTCTTCTTCTTTTCCCAGGACTTCGCCTCCCCAGGAAGCAAATGTGCCATCCGTGCATAGGACCCGCCCGGAGACGAATCCCGCTCCGATTTTGGACACTTCGTGGTCGAAGAGGTAGCTGACTCCGGCGTCACGACTCACCCGGGCTGGAGCCAATTTGCCGTAGGGAGGGATAGTCGTGAGCGAACCGTCGCCCATTTGCCACCCTTCGTTGTCTCCCCAGGCTACCAGAGTTCCGTCGCTGCAAAGGGCCAGAGCGTGAGCCGCACCAGCGGTAATCTCGATTGGGGTTTTGTCGAAGAGGGCGCTCACTCCCTCGTCCCGATTGACCAGTGTCGGGGTAGCCCGGGCAATCAATGACACCTGCCTTCCATCGGCACTGTTGATTCCGAGTTGCCCCTCGCAGTTCGCTCCCCAACTGGCGATACTGCCGTCCGTGCAGAGAGCGAAAGAAAAGCCACTCCTCCAGAAGGTGAACTGGTTGCCTCCGCCGACGGCGATCCTGGCGATCGTTTTTCCCGCCAGCACGCCGGTTTGATCCACCGCCACGGGAAGCGATTGATCGTCGAGATTCCCATTGCCCAATTGGCCATAGTAATTTCCGCCCCAGGCCACCAAGGTGCCATCCGAGCACAGGACCAGGTTGTGGAGCGATGCTGCGGCGATGGCGACGACGCTTTTTCCCGCAAGGACACCGCTCTGATCGACTTGCACCGGCACACTGCTGGACACGCCGGTTCCATTTCCGAGTTGGCCGAATTCATTGCTTCCCCACGCTGCCAGGGTTCCGTCCGAGCAGAGCGCCAGGCAATGCCGGTTTCCGGTCACGACCGAAACGACCGTTTTTCCCGCCAGGACGCCACCGGTTTCGACCGCCACAGGAACGAGCCGGGATTCGAGAGAGCCGTCACCAAGCTGGCCGACATCATTCTTTCCCCAGGCCGCCAACGAGCCATCGGAAGAGAGTGCCAGACTGAAGGACGTGCTGTTCTCCACCGCGATCACCGTTTTCCCGTGCAGGGCACTGAGTCCGGCGTCCTGATTGACGAGGAACTGTTTGGGAGGCGGGGGAGACGGATCGGTGGGTCTCGGGACAGTGGGAGGCGCGTGTCCAAAACGATCCTCGATCTCATTGTTCCCGAATTCTCCATCGTAGTTGATCCCAAACGCACCCACCACCGTGTCGCGCCACCACAGGACCAGGTCGTTGCCATCACCTCCGTAGTACCAGGCCACAAACGGGTAGGAAAGGCCCTCGAACTCGAGATCGACCGATTGACCATTGGCGAGGTTGGCGAATTCTCCCTGGATGAATTGCGTGCCAGAGTTTTCAACCACCGTGAGAATGGTTCCCGCTGACGGAGCGTAGTTCAGGCTGAGATCCACCGTCTGACTGGTGAGCGTGAGATTCTCGGTAGACAGGGGAATCGCATGTTCATCGGGATAGGTCGCGGTGAGCAGCTGGGAATGGGAGCCGTTCCCGATGATTGCGATTTCGACCGGATCCAGGGACATCTCATTGGAATCGAGGCGCAACACCGCGGACTTGGCCTCACCGTCGCTGGGGGAGAACCGAACCGTCATGGACGAACTTTCACCTACTCCGAGGGTCGTGGCTGGAGGAGTATTTACCTGGAACTCGGCCGCATCCGGGCCCGTGATCGCGAGCTGAATACCGGACAGGCTTCTTGTGCCCGTGTTGCGAATCGACAGGTTCAAAGTTTTCGCCGTTCCCGACAGAGCCATGGAACCGTAATCGATCGTGGATTCTCCGCTGGTCAGGAGATCGCCGTTTTGATCCCGGATTTCCAGTTGGGCGACAAGCGGGATGACCATGAGCCGATGATCACCCTTGGGGGTGGGTTCCGAGTATTTTGGAAATGCGTTGTCGAGCAGGTGGACGGGATCCAGCAGCGGGCCCGGCAGAGTTCTCTGGGTCACGTCGCCGGCACCCAGTGCGCCGGCGAAGCTGGTACCCCAGGTCGCGACGGATCCATCGGAGCAGATGGCCATGCTGGCGGTGTTTCCGATACTGGGAGCAACGGCGATCTTCCCGGCGAGAATGCCGTTGGCGGCGATCTCAACCGGTGAGTATCGATCAAGCTCGGTGCCATCACCGAGTTTTCCTTGAGCATTGTCTCCCCACGAGACCATCCCGCCGTCCCCGGTGGTGACCAGATTGCATGCGTTCCCGGCGGAGATGGTCGCGATTTCTTTTCCGGCCAAGACACCGCTCGCATCGACGGTCATCGGGACGTAACCAGGGGAGTTGGTGTCTCCGCTTCCCAACTGGCCATGGTGATTCCGCCCCCAGGCGACGAGAAGACCGTTCGTGTCGAGGGCGAGCGCATGATCGTTCCCGGTCACGAGCCTTTTGATTCGTCGGCCGGCCAGGTCGCCCCCATCGATCGAGATCGGAACACTCCGGTAATCGAAGGTGCCATCGCCAAGGGTTCCCACGAAGTTGGACCCCCAACCCTTCACCGATCCATCCTCGCACAGCGCCATGGTATGATTGAAACCCGCGTCCACCAGGATGACATGGTGGCCGGCAAGTGCGCCGAGGGCGGGATCGATGAGAACCGGAACGACGCTGTTCTCCGTCGTTCCGATTCCGAGTTGTCCCGAACCGTTCAATCCCCATGCGGCGAGGCTGCCATCGGAAAAGAGGGCGAGGCTGTGGTAACCGCCGGCGGTGACGGCGATGGCCTGTTTGCCGGCGAATTCGCTTCCGAAGTCAACCATGACAGGCACGTCGCGGTCGGAGTTGGTTCCGTCGCCCAATTGTCCGTAATTGTTGTCACCGAACGCCAAGACAGTTCCATCCGAGCAGAGGATCAGGCTGTGCGCGTATCCGGTAGCCGCCTGGACGATCGTTTTTCCCGCCAGCAAGCCGTCGTCTTCGACCAGATCAGGGGTCTTCCGGTTCCCGGGGTTTCCGAGGCCGAGTTGACCTTGGTTGTTGCTGCCCCAGACGGCCAGTCCGGACTCCCGCCAGAGGAGGACGAGGTCGTTACCGTCACCCCCATGATACCAGGCGATGAACGAGTAGGTCCTCCCTCCAAACGCCAGATCGACCGGCTGGCCGTTTGTCAGGTTGGAGAAACTGCCCTGGATCGGTCCGATGCCGGTGTTCTCGATGATCGGGATCCTCGAGCCGGGCGGCGGTTCGAATTCGAGAGTCAGATTCACCGTCTTTCCCGAGGCGTCGAACCCCGGCGAAGAGAGCGGGGGAGAGCCCGATGCCAGCAGTCGGGCTTCGAGTTGGGTTTCCAATGCCCCGGTCCCTGCCAGTCCGATTTCGAAAAGGGCGTCGTTCTTGGCATTGCTGCCGATCCGAAGCGTTGCGGTTTTCGGGTCACCTCCGGTTGGGGAAAATTGGAGAGCGATCATTCGACTGCCGCTGGGAGGAATCGGGACCGCCCACGAGTCGAGGACGCTGAAGGAAGTGGCGTCCGCTCCTTCGATCGAGAACTGGGAAATCAGGAGATCGGATTCTCCGGCATTGCGAATTGTCAGCACTTGTTCCGATCGGGCTCCCGCGAGGGCTGGTGATCCAAAATCGAGGGGCTGGCCGTCCGCCATCGCGGTGCCGCTATCGTCCAGGACTTCGATCCTGGGAAGGGTGCCGCCTCCCTCCAGATCGATGACAAACTCCGGGGTATCGAAGTCGTTCGAGTGAATGGAAAGGGTTGCTGTCCGGGTTCCGTCCCAGTTGGGAGAGAATCGTATCGTTACTTGGGCGCTATCGCCTGGAGCCAGGGTGGAAGGAAGCGGGTCGACGATGGAGAAATCGCCGGGGTGGTTCCCGATGAAGGCAATGTCGAGATCGGTCAGGTCGACGATTCCTTCATTCCGCACGGTGATCGACAGGTCATCGTGATCTCCCACGGGGACCTGTTGCCCGAAAGTCAGGGTGGAATTCCCGGTGAGAAGATAGTCGTCTCCAGAGTCCTTGACGGTGATATCCGGGGCTCCGGCATAGATGACGATGGTGTGGTCATTGGACTCGTTGGTTCGCCCGATCTCGATCACCCGGACTCCCGCCAGGGCGCTTCTTCCCTGGAGATCGTCAATGGCGGAGGGGAACCGGAAGATGTTCGAGTCCCCGTTTCCAGCCTGGCCCAGGACCCCGGACAAATTGTGTCCCCATGAAGAAACGGACCCATCCGCACAGAGGGCGAAACTGGCCAGAGAGCCACTCGAAACCGTGGTGACCGACTTTCCGGCAAGGGAGCTGGGTGGGGTCTGCAGGACAGGAATGGGAAAGAGGATGTTGGAAGTGCCGATCTGGTTGTCGCCGAGCTGTCCGTAGTCGTTCCTGCCCCAGGCCGAGAGGGTGTCATCCGAGCAAAGGGCGAGACCGTGGCTCCCCGACATCGAGAGTGACACGACCTTCTTGCCCCGGAGGGCACTGGCTTCGCTCGCCATGTCCACCAGCACAGGCGAAGGCTCGTTGGTGACGGTTCCAGTTCCCAACTGCCCATAGTAGTTGGTACCCCATGCCGCGACGGTGCCGTCCGCGCACAAGGCCAGGGTCGATCCTCCTCCGCTGGCTATGGAAACTACGAGTTTTCCGTGGAGGGCACTGGAACCTTCGGCGGTATCGACCAGCACAGGAAGCGGACTTTTAGTGTAGGTTGCGAGATTATCTCCGAGTTGACCACTCGTGTTACTGCCCCAGGCGGCGACCGTTCCATCGTCGCAGAGAGCGAGAGAATGGGAGGAACCCGCTTCGATTCGAACCACTCTTTTCCCCAGCAGAACTCCTGATTGATCGACGGCCAAGGGCGCTGGTACAAGGGCATAGAGCTCGGTACCCGTGCCGAGCTGACCTGAATTGTTGTGTCCCCAGGCAGCGATCGAACCATCCGAGCAGAGCGCGAGACTGAAAAGGTTTCCCGCCGCGATCTGGACGACCGTTTTGCCGTGCAAGGCGCTGACGCCGTCTTCGGTGTTCACAAGAACTGGGGTCCATCGGTCCGAAGTCGAATAGTCTCCCAACTGACGGGCGCCGTTGCTTCCCCAGGAGACGACGGACCCGTCGGAGCACAGCGCGAGGGTGTGTTCCCTTCCCGCCGAGACCTGGACGACGGTTTTTCCCGCCAGGACCCCCGAGAGATCGACGTTGTTGGGGGAACGCCGATTGGTTCTCGTCCCGTCACCGAGTTGACCTCGGTCGTTGCTTCCCCAGGCCGCCAGTCCGGTGAGGCGCCAGCGAAGTTCCAGATCGTTTCCGTCACCGCCGTAATACCAGGCGACAAACGGGTAGGAGACGCCGCCGAAGTCGAGATCGACCGGTTGACCATTGGCGAGATTGGCGAACTCTCCCTCGATGAATCCCGGCTTCGTGTTATTTACCAATGTCAGGGTCGTTCCGGGTGGAGGGGCGAAATTTATCGTGAGTTCCGCGGTATTGCCGGTCGCGGTGAAACCGGCCGTCGTGAGTGGTGCTTCAGAACCGGTCTGGTAAGTGGCCGAGAGGACATTGCCGATCGCCCGACTGCCGAGGAGGTCTATGTCGAAAGGGGCCTCGTCGGGGTCGTTGTTCGCGAGATGGAGGGTGGCCGTCTTTGCCCCGGGAGAGGTGGGCGAGAAGGCCACCGCAAAGGTGGTCGAGGCACCGGGCGCCACCTCGGCATCCGAGGGACTGAGGACGTGGAAATCTCCCGCGTCGGTGCCATCGATGGAGAGCGCCAGGTCGATGAGTTTGGCGCCGCCCGAATTTCGCACGGAGAAAATCCTCTCGATGGCGACCCCATCCACGGTGACCTCCCCGAAGTCGATGGAGGCGCTACCGTCGGTGAGATCGAAGTTAGCGGGGTGCTCCACGCCGATCTCCGGGAGATCGCCCGCGCCTGTGAGGTCGATATCGAATGGGTTCTCGTCGTCATCGTTGCTCGTGAGGTGGAGCGCTGCCGTCTTCGCCCCGGTTGACGAAGGGGTGAAGGTCACCGTGAAGCCAGCCGTTCGCCGGGGTGCGATCTCCGTCGGTGGGCTGACGGCGATACCGAAATCCGCGGCATCGACGCCGTCGATGTGGATCGCCACATCACGGAGAGGCGCTCCGCCGATGTTCCGGATCGTCACGGTCTTTTCCACCGTGGAGCCGACCAGGACGTCGGTGTCGAAATCGAGGAAGTCGTTACCGCCGGTGAGTTCGATGCCGACCGGGTGCTCCACCGCGATGTCCGGAACTGCCGCGAAGAGCGCCAAGGAATGAACGTATTCCCCGGAGAGTCCGATCACCGTCTTGCCGGAGAGAATGCCGCCTCGATCGACGAGAACGGGGACGTAGCGGTCGATGCCGGAATTGTCGCCGACTTGTCCGAAGAAGTTGTATCCCCAAGCAGCGAGAGTGCCGTCGGCACAGAGAGCCAGGCTGTGAAATCCCCCACCTTCCACGGATATGACCGTCTTTCCGGCCAGGACTCCACTCCGATCGACCAGCACCGGAACATGTTGTTCCGAAAGGTAGCCGTATCCCAGGACACCAAAGTGATTGGATCCCCAGGCGGCGAGGGTGCCGTCGGCGCATAGGGCGAACGAAGTATAGGAAGCGGTGGAGATGGAAACCACGTTTTTGCCCAGCAGGACGCCGCTTTGATCGACGAGGACAGGGGAGGTGCGGTCTATGGTACTGTCGTCGCCGAGATGGCCGCGAGAGTTGCCCCCCCATCCGGCGATGGTGCCGTCGGAACAGAGAACGAGATTGTGGCTATTGCCTGAGCTCAGGGCGACGACTGATCTGCCAGCCAGCACGCCGCTCTGATCGACGAGCCCTGGAACGATGCGGTCCGTGTTGGAGTTGTCCCCGAGTTGGCCATCATCATTCCTGCCCCAGGCCACGAGGGTGCCATCGGAACACAGAACGACGCTGTGATAGAGGCAGGCCTCGATGGCGATGATGGATTTCCCGGCGAGCGCGCCGTTTTGGTCCACGAGCACGGGGGCGAGTCGGTCCGTCGTGGAACCGTCTCCGAGTTGGCCGTAGTCGTTTTGTCCCCAGGCCACGAGGGTTCCATCCGAGCAGAGGGCGAGGTTGTGGTCATTTCCGGCGGAGATCGCCACCACGGTCTTCCCGGCGAGGACACCGCTCTGGTCTGTGAGCACCGGGACATGTCGGTGCGTTGTGGAGTTGTCGCCGAGCTGGCCGTAGTCGTTGTATCCCCAAGCAACGATGGAGCCATCGGAGCAGAGACCGAGGCTGTGGAGCTCCCCGGTGGAGATGGCGACAAGTGACAGACCGTCGAGGACGCCGCTTTGATCCACCGAAACGGGCGCCAATCTGCCTGTCGTGGTATTGTCCCCGAGTTGCCCCCAGTTGTTGTGTCCCCAGGCGGCGAGCCCGGTGTAGCGCGGAGCCAGCACCAGATCGTTGCCGCTGCCTCCGTAGTACCACGCCACGAATTGATAGATCCGTCCGTCGAAATCCAGATCGACCGGCTGACCGTTGGCGAGATTGTCGAATTCTCCCTGGATGAATCCCAGCTCCGTGTTCTTGACCACCGTCAGCGTGGTGCCCGGGGCAGGGGCGAAACCGAGGGCCAGATCAACCATGTGGCCGGTGCCATCGAAACCGGCGGAGGTGATGGGGATATCAGATTTTGTGGAAAACGTCGCCTCGAACTCGGTCGCATCGGAAATGCGGGCGCCGCCGGCCAAAGCCATGGTTGCCATCATCAAAGGCACCCACCGGCCTGCAAATGGGGGCTTTCCAGCACGCTGGATTGCCGGAGTGGGAGGCAAAAACATGGAAAGGGTTTTCTTCGGCAACAAACTGTCTCGTCGAGCCAAGGTGATTTTGTCGGTCGGTCATTTCCGCCATTTCTCCCACGGAATCCGGAATGACGGTTTTGCGGGTATTTGCAGAACAGGCTGACCGATCGAGCAGGTCGTGTCCACTCAAAATTTAACTTAATCAGTATTGATGCAAAATGCCCGCAAGTTGGTTAAAAACCAGCCATTTCAAACACTCCGAATGACGCGGGAACGTGGAAGTCGGGCTTCTCGGTTTTTGGGTCGATCCAGGCCATCCAGCCTTGGTGGATTTCGCCGTCGGGGCGGTGCGAGAACTCGGCTCGGTAGACGCCGGCGAAGAATTCCCTGGAGTCGGGTCTGAGGACCCCGAGCGACAAGAGTGTCGAGAGGGGAATCGAACCGATTACGTGGTAGCGATCACCATCGATCCCGGTCTGGAGGGAAAGACCGTCGCATTGCCAGTCCCAGTCGAATTCGCGATGATAGCGGGCGGCGTAATCGAGCACGGCGCCGCGGGGGTCCATCTCGAGGCCATGGTAGGGCTTCAGGTCCAAATCCGGGGCGAGGAAGAGCTCGACCCGGTCGGAACCGATGACTTTCTCGGCGTCGTCTTTTCCCTCGGCGAGGACGAGATCGTCATCGACGCAATCGAAGCGAAAGTGCAGCGCCTTTTCCGTCCACAGAGCCCGAAACTCCGTTGGCGATGGCTCGCGGTCTTCCCAGGGAAAGGTGAAATCGGTGAGAGTCTCAGCAACGCTCCAGTCGAGTTCAGGCGTGGAGTCCGAGGCGCGGTGTACGAGGTAGCGTTTCATGGGGAGATAGCGGGCGCGTGCGCCCGCGAAGATGGGAGTTGGAAGATCGAAGATGGGGCGCTTTCAAGCCAACAGCTAACAGCTAACAGCACCTCTACTCCAGCGAATGATGCTCGGTGCTGTCGAGTTGCCAGGTGAGGGAGTCGGATGCGGGATCCTGGCCGCGTGATTCGAGGGCGTAGGTCTCGGCGAGTTCGTCGGTGTGGTAGGTGATGCCGTCGGGTTGGGTCGAGTCTTCGATTCGGTAGGGCTCGCGGGTCCAGGGATTGAGGGGGGGATTCTTAAGATGGCCGGCGTCGATGAGAAACTGGATCAACTGGGCGCCGGTCATGGGCGTGCGACGCGGATAGATTTCCTCCTCGACGTGATAGTCCTGCAGGGCGCGCTGAATTTCGAGTATGGTGTCTTTGCTTTGGATCTCGAAACGGCGCGTCTCGATGGCGTTTCGAAGCGGAATGGTCATGACGATCACTGCGACCATCAGGAGCAGGATCGGCAGGGCCAGGGTTAGCCATCGGGACCGGCGAATCGGAGTAGCCATCGCGATAAAATGGATTTCAGATGTCAGATCAACCCATCAACCATTGGGTAATGGGCTCGTGGAAATGATACAGGCAGAAAGCGAGGGCGAGGAATCCCAGGGCGATTCCGTCACGAAGGCCGGGACGATTTTCGCTGGCGTGACGGCGAACGAAGGCGAGCAACAGTCCTGTGGGGCAACCATACTTGCAGTAGGCCATGGGAATGATCAGGGACAGCGCCAGCCCGGCGAAGGCAACGCCGATGGTGGCCTTTCCGGCCGATTTGATGAGGTAGGCGTCGAAGGGCTCGATTCCCGCGAGATCGAAAGGCAGTTGTAGAAAAGAAACCAGAAGGACGATGATCAGCAGGAGAACGGGGATCGCTTTAAGCAGCGGTTTGGCGGCATCGTCGAGTTTGAGAGTCCATCGGGCGGGTACGACCTTCATCAGCCATCGCTGGGCGTGGCCGTGCGGACAGATCCAGGTGCAGTAGAGCGGCACCCGCGTGATCCACGGGACGACAAAGGCGGCCGCAGCCAGTAGCACCAAGCCGGGCGTGGTGCGCCACGGGATGCCGGTTTCGGCCCAGCCAAGGAAGAGACTTTGCGCCAGCAGATCGCCCAGCACGAAGCCTAACACGAGGAACACCGCAACATGGAACCACGGGCGAAGCCGCTGAAATTCCGGTTGTTTCCAGAACGCGAAGAGCGAGCCGAGAATGACGATTCCGACGAGCGTGTCATCCTGCCAGCGAACGCGAAATCTGGGGCCCGCCGCCGCGTTCTGGTCCGGCATTCCCGCGCGAAGCCGGTGCCCGATGCTCTCGGCGAGAGCTTCGCTGGTTCGGCTGGCTCCGGAGACGGCGTAGATGCCCGCTTCATTCAGGTCCTCGATGGCGGCGATCTCGTCCCAGCTTCGGCCGTTCCAGTTTTCCATGAAAAGGAGATCGAATTTCACGTCCTCGACATGGCTCGGCGTGTCGTAGCTGTGCCGGATGGCGACACCGAGCAATTTCTCCTCGGGACCGAAGACGATGAGGGCGTCCGTCGGTCCCGAGTAACCGGTGATCTCGCGCGACCGCGGCATGGTTCGCGCGGCGTAGCCGATCGTGTCACCAGACTGGTTCCGGACAAACAGTCCCGCCTTGGGCGAGGGATCAGGCACCAGCCGATGGGCCTCCGGGAGGAACGCTTTCACTTCGCTGACCGTGATCGGTCGATCGCCCTGCACCATCAGGCGGACGTGATGTTCGCGGATCAGCCAGACAATGGCGATCAGGACACCGATGCGGTAAATCTGGAGCAGGGAGGAAACGATGGCGTGATCTTAGCCGTAAACCGGGAAATTTCCGCCTCAAAGGAGGGACGCGATGTCACGACTCCTTGTCGTCTTTTTTCTCTTCGGTCTTCTTGGCGTCGCCGCTTTGCGGAGCATCGTCTGTGGGCGCTTCCGTGGTGGATTCATCCGAGTTTTCTCCGTCGAGCGGAGTGGCCACGAGGCCGCCATCGTTACTGAGAGGCCAGTGCCCTGTGTCGAGATTGAGACGCTCGGGCGGCTCGACGTTCAGCTTCGGTCCGGCGGGGGTTTCGAACTCCCGCGCGACCAGTGGGACTGCGGTGAAACAGATGTTGTCCTCGTCCATGCGCTGCACGTGGATCACCGCCGCGCAGGTCGCCGATTCCTGAATCTGCACGATGTCGCCGACGCGGAAATGTTCTTCGGGAATCACGAAATCGCTCGGAGAGGGGAGCACGAAGTCGACATGTGCGGCGGGAAAGTCCTCGGCCTGCAGCCGCACCGCGACGCCGTGGGGGAACACGTCGTCGGGCTGCAATTCGCGCGCGCTCTCGACCTTGAATGAGCCGCTGATGAAGGTCACGTCGTCACGCTCGAGATAGTTCTTCAGGTAGAACCGTTTCAGGATTCCATTGAAAGCGTTCCGCTTGCCGGCGTCGAAGTCGTAATATTCGAGGTAGAGAGTCTTGGCGTTGTTGAATTTGCCGCGTGGCGCGGTGACCGGATCGAAGCTCGTGATTGGGTCGAGTTTTTCCAGCTTGGTCAGCAGCTTGTAGTTGAAGGGAACTTCCGGGTTCCCGAACACATACATGCAGAAGATCCACGAGAAGGCGTTGAGACCGAGCAGGACCACGATCACGACGGACCAGAGAAACAGGCTGCCAATGTTTTCCTCGCGTTCCTCCCGAGCTTCGCGGGAAAAGATGCTGTGTTCGGAGACGAATTCCATGTGGTCGAGTGATGAGTGATCAGTGGGGAAAGCGATGGAGAGAGCCGGGGAGGGGAGAACTCAGTCCTTGCAGGCGGTGCCGTCCATCGTTTCCGGATCGTAGGCCGGTTCGTCACCACTTTTGTTGGCGGGCTCGAAACTGGTGCCGCAGCCGCAACTGCGAGCGGCGTTCGGATTCTGGATCTTAAAGCCGGCATCGTTGAGCGCATCGACGTAGTCGACCTCCGCGCCTTGCAGGTAAGGGAGACTGTCGGCATCGACGAAAACGCGAACGCCATTCTTCTCGACGATCTCGTCCGAGTCGGCCGGCGCATCGATTTTCATGGCGTAATTCATCCCGGCACAGCCACCTTTCTCGATGTAAAGGCGCAGCCCCTGCTCATCGGGCGAGGCATTCTTGGCTGCGAGCAGTTCGCGGAGATGTTCCGCGGCATTTTCGGTCAGAGTGAGGGACATGCCGGAAATGTAAGCGATGCACGCCGATGCTCAAGGGGAGGAGGCGTTTGAATGGCGCTCCGTTTTCTTCAATTCGGATGGAACATGATTTCCCCGGGTCTGATCTCGAAGTCGATATCCGAGATTGCCGCCACGTAGTCGATAAGAGACCAAAGGGGCATGGCGGCACAGTCGAGTTCAATAGTCTGATCGAGCTTTCCTTTCGGCAAATTCCAATCAAAGCGCACGGCTGGCTCAGGAACCGAGGCGAGTTGCTTGGAAGACTCCTCGATTTCGCCGAGAACAGCCGTCAGCGAGCGTCCATTCGCCGAGAATTTCGGGAAAATGATCATTTTTAACTGTCGCTCCATCCTAAAGTCGGCTTTCGCCGAACGCTGATCTCGATGTCGGGTTAGTGCCGCGTATCGCTTGGGTGTGGCCACAACGACCGCGTTCCACTCGTAGTAGGACTGATGCCCTGCTTGCGCAGCAACCAACTTCACTGCTTGGTCCACTGAGATGCCCAACCTGTGAAGAGAAACTTTCGTGGCGTTTTCTTCAGGAGCCCTTGCCAGAAGCACGATGTCGATGCCTCGGATTGAGGGATCCGGTTGGTCGTCTTCTTGGATCGAGAGGGAACGAATTTGTTGAAGCGCCTTCCGAAGCGGGACCTCGTTCAGTTCGATCTTCGGGAGAACTATCCTTCGCGCAACCGTTTCCAAGGTGTCCTGGTTTGCCGTTGCGTTTTTTGCCGCAAAGCTACTCCAGGCTAGGCATAGAAGGGTGGCTGGTAGGAAACGCCTCGACATGGAAAAGTATTCTGGCAGAAGAGTCTGCCGCCGGAAATACTTTTTACTTTTCCCTCACCCCCTTGTTACTTGCCTCTCATGGGCAAAATCCGGCTTCTCTCCGACGCGCTCGCCAGCCAAGTGGCGGCGGGTGAGGTCGTGGAGCGCCCGGCTTCCGTGGTGAAGGAATTGGTGGAAAACTCGCTCGACGCGGGCGCCTCCACCATCGAGATCGCGGTGCAACGGGGAGGGATCGCCTTGATCCGCGTGGTCGACGACGGCAGCGGGATGAATCGTGACGATGCGCTCATGTGCGTGGAGCGCCACGCGACCTCAAAGATCCGAACCAAGGACGATCTCGCCGCCATCGGGACGCTCGGGTTTCGCGGCGAAGCGCTGCCCAGCATCGCCAGCGTGTCGAAATTCCGTCTCGCCACCCGTGAACCGGGAGCGCTCACGGGAACGGAGGTTCTCATCAACGGCGGGAAGATGGCGGCGGTAAAAGACTGCGGCGAACCTCCGGGAACGCAGATCGAGGTGCGCTCGCTGTTTTTCAACATTCCGGCGCGGCGGAAATTCCTTCGCACCGAGAACACGGAGTTCAGTCACCTGGAGCAGACCGTGCGCGTGCAGGCGCTGGCGCATCCGGAGGTCCGCTTTGCCCTGGTGCGCAATGACCGGCTCGTCTTCCAGCTGCCGGCGACCAAGGACGGGCGCGATCGCATTCGCGGCCTGGCCGGCGCCGATCTGGCGGGTCGTTTGCTCGAGGTGCCGAAGCAGACGCATCATGGCGTGACCGTGAGCGGATTCATCGGGCCGCCGGGCATGGGGCGATCCGATCGCAAGCAGATGCTGACATTCCTCAACGGTCGGCCGGTCGAGGCGGCGATGCTCACCTATGCCCTCCGCGAGGGATATCACACCGCGCTGATGAAGGGGCAGTATCCGGTGACCTTTCTCTTTCTCGAAACCGATCCCGGAGCGGTCGATGTGAACGTTCACCCGGCCAAGCGCGAGGTGCGATTTCACGATGGCAACTCGGTCCGCGACGCGGTCATCACCGCCGTGTCCGATACCCTGACCCGCCAGATGCGACGCCCGGTCAGTGGGGTGGGGCTGACGGGAGCGGAGAAACCGATGCCAGTCCCGGTTCCCGCTCGCGCCGAGCAGCACGAACTGATTCCTGAGAGCGAGCAACGGAGCTTGAGAAAAGACTGGAGCGACTTGGCGTCCGTTCCGCGCCCTTCGCTGCCCGGCATTGAAGTGGGTTCCAGCAGCTCCAGCGTTTCCGAGGAAAGAGGGTTGAGTCCGCGACCTGACCCTGTTGAATCGCCGGAGACGACGGAAAAGGCGCCGGTTGAAGAAATTGAGGAAAGGGCGGAACCCGACATCGAGACCGCGCCGAAGGCGGAGGACTTCCGCCTGCTCGGCGTGTTGGGAAAACTTTACGTGCTGTTGGAAGGGAAAGAAGGGCTGGTGCTGATGGATCAGCATGCGGCCCACGAACGGGTCCTGTTCGAGGAAATGCGACGTAGGATGGAAACCGAGGGCGTGCCGACCCAGGCGCTGTTGGTGCCTTTGACGGTGGAACTGGCGCCGCGGGACTTTGACCTGGTCTCGCAGAATCTGGAGACTTTGGCGAAGCTCGGGGTGTCGGCGGAACCCTTCGGCGGCAACACGCTGAAGATCGACGCGCTGCCGACTTTCCTGAAAAGCGACGATCCAGAACGCTTCATTCACCAGGTCATCGATGAATTGCGCGGGGCGAGTCGCCAGACTTCCAAGATGCGGTTGGGCGAGGACATGGTGGCCACCACGGTTTGTCGTCACGCGGTGAAAGCCAACGACCCGCTCCATTCGGCGGAGCTGGATAAACTGCTACGGGATCTGCTCGTCTGCGAGATGCCCTACTGCTGTCCTCACGGTCGTCCGACGCTGATTCAGATCAGTTATGCCGAGCTGGAGCGAAAATTCGGCCGGCGCACCTGAGGTCCGTTCCTTTTTCAGTTGTGGGAGAGGGGCTTTGAACGGACATTTGTCAGCGAAAATGCCCCTTGGATTGACTTCAAACGACGGAGAGCACCACAGTGGTCTGAAGGTGCTGCTGGCACTGGCCTGTTTCGTGATCGTGGTGACGGGACTGAGGGCGGCCGGTGAATTGTTTCTGCCTGTTTTGCTGGGGTTGTTCCTGGCGGTGTTGTCACTACCGGTCCTGAACTGGCTGGTCCGAAAGCGGGTGCCGAGGGCCCTGGCGATCTTTCTAACCGTCGGGTTGAACCTGCTGGTGCTGTTCCTGGTCATTTTCATCGCCACGGCGGCCACTTCGGAATTCCAGACCGAGTTCAAGGAGAAGCAGAAGAACTACGCGACGGTGCTGCAGGAGCGCATCGCGAGCATTTCCACCGCCATCGATGACCGGCTCAACAGTTTCCGCGGATTTCTGAGTGACACGGGACCTTCGGGATCAAGCTCGAGTGGCACGGAAGCGATCGTGACGCCCTCCGTGACCGGGGAAACCGACGCGGAAAAGGTGGACCCGGGCGTGGCCATATCCGAGGAGGACATCGCGGGAACCCACATCCCGACCTTGAGCGAGTGGTTCGAGGCCAACAAACTGCCGAAGCTGATTCTCGATTGGATCGGCGCGACCGACGCGGTGGGGCGGCTGACCTCACTGGCTTCGAAATCGTTTTTCGTGCTGATCATCATGGTCTTCGTCCTCGCGGAATCGAATCGCTACGCAAAAAAGGTCGTCGAGGTGATTCGCGTGCAGGGCCCGGATTTGCGGCGACTCCAGAATTCCTCGCGCGACATTCAGAAATACCTCGGCATCAAGACGGTGGTCAGTGCCTTGACCGGGATACTCGCGTGGGTGGTGTGCCTGGCGCTGAAGATCGATTTCCCGATCCTCTGGGGTCTGGTCGCGTTTCTTTTCAACTATGTGCCGGCGATCGGTTCGATCGTGGCGGCGATACCGCCCATCATTCTCGCGCTGATCAAGGGTGGTTTCTGGCCGGCGGCGGGCGTGCTGGCCTGCTACCTGGCGATCAACATCGCGATCGGAAATTTCCTTGAGCCAATGCTGTTGGGCGATCGCTTCGGGATCTCCACTGTCGTGGTGATTCTCTCGGTCCTGTTCTGGGGATTCATCTGGGGGCCGGTCGGAATGTTCCTGGCGGTGCCGCTGACAATGGTGGTGAAGGTGATGCTGGACAACAGTGCCGATCTTCGTTGGATTTCCGTGATGCTAAGCAAAGGCGGATTGGATGGTCCCAAGAAACGGCGAGGACGAAGGCAACTCGCAACGGAAGCGGTTGGCGGAGGACTGAGCACGCCAGCAGAGGTCCCAGTCGAGACGAAAAAGCCGAAAGGCGATCTGACGGGGAATCAGGTTTGAGAATCTCTGTTCGTAGAACGGGTCTCCTGGCCCGTTCAGATCGCCGGGTATTTTCGGCGGACTGGCAGGATTGTTCTTAACGACTCGAGATCATCTGGTCCGAGATCCGCAACGATTCTTTTCAAGGTTGTCTGACGACTGGAACGGGCCTGGAGACCCGTTCTACTTTGGATTTGGTAGAAGATCAACGATCGCCTACGAATGCATCACTTGTCCGCCGTCCACATTGATCACCTGGCCGGTGATGTTTCGGGCATGAGGCGAGGCCAGGAAAACGGAGACGGCTCCGAATTCCGCCGGTTCCTGCCAGCGTCCGAGGGGCGATATTTTGCGGATTTTCTCCGTCGCCCAATCTTCGTAGCTTTGTTGTTCGGATTCGGGTAGAGACGCCTGTCCCGCCGCCCAGACCGACTCGTTCAGCGCCGTTTTCACCATGCCGGGCGAAATCGCGTTCGCGCGGACGCCGTGGGGCGCCAGGTCCTTGGCGAGGCATTGCATGAAGTTGATCTGGGCGGCCTTGGCGGCGCTGTAGGGCGGGTCGGTCTGGGAACCGATTTGTCCCGCAACGGAGACGAGAATCTGGAAGGTGGCGCCGTGTAAGGGATCGGCCGTGGCTGATTGGATCAGGCGCGGCGCGAAGGCGTGGGCGGTGTGGACCGCGCCCATGAGATTCACATCGAGCACTTTCCTCCAATCGCCGGGTTCCAGGTTGGTGAAAGGAAATCCGAATTTTCCCGATCCGATGCCGGCGGCAAAGACAACGTGATCAACGGAATTCATCGATGCGGTCACCCTATCAACCGCTTCACGCAGGGAGGTTTCCGAAGCCACATCGGCCACGGCCCAGGCGTTCTTGCCAGCGTAGCCCGTGCCAATTTCGGCGGCGGTGGATTCCACCTCCGGGTCGCGATCGATCAGGGCCACATTGGCACCTTCCATGGCGAAAGCCTCGGCGATGGCGCGTCCGATGCCGCGAGCGGCTCCGACGATGACGGCGGATTTTCCATGAAGTGAGAGCTGCATCAGTTTCGTGGGTGTGTCGATTTCACGACTATTGCCGCCCGGAAAATGTCGCAACGGAAATCGCGATCGGCACCGGTGAGGGCAGAAGGCTCTTACAGCTGTCGAAAGCAGAATTTTCAGAAGGTCAATACGATGTGAATAACATTTTCGTCAAATTTTGAATGGGGTTTCTTGACGCAAAATCGCGCCCGTCCTAGCGTGCCGCGGCCTTTTCCCGGAAGGCTCTCATGAAGAATTCAGGCGTCAATTTTGGGGGGATTTCGCGCGTCTTTCGCAGTGCTTTGACGGCGAGGTTTTTGCCCTTGGCTAGTCTGGTCGCAACGATTGCGTTGACGATCGGATCGGGATCGTTGTCGTCGGCGGAGGAAGAAGTGCGGCGGGTGGATTTCGATTTCTCGGTGCGCCCGATTTTTTCGGAGCACTGCCTGCAATGCCATGGTCCCGACGAGGAGGCACGGAAGGGGAAGCTTCGACTGGATGTGCGGGAGTCGGCGCTGGAGAAAGAGGCGGTGGTGCCCGGCAATCCCGACGAGAGCGAGTTGATCGCGCGAATCTACTCGGACGACCCCGACGAAGTGATGCCGCCGCCCGACGCGAAAACCCAGCTGACTGAGGCTGAAAAAGCGGTTCTGGGAAAGTGGGTGGAACAGGGAGCGATCTACACGAAACACTGGTCATTTGTCCCGCCACAACGGCCGGAAATTCCGGAACTCGCTCAGGGCAAAACTGAAGGGTTGAAACCCCGCTCGGCGATCGATCACTTCGTGTCAGCAGGGCTGGTTGAAAAAGGAATCGGATTCGCGGTCGAGGCCACTCCCGCGGAATGGTTGCGCAGGGTGACCTACGATCTCACGGGACTGCCTCCAACGGAGGCGGAACTGGCGGCTTTCGAGTCCGATCCTTCAGAGATCGCGTGCGCCCAGGCGGTGGACCGCCTTCTCGATTCGCAGGCCTTCGGCGAACAACTCGGCCGGGTCTGGCTGGACGCGGTGCGCTACGCCGACAGCATGGGACGGCACGAGGATTCGGACATGGAGGTGTGGCCGTATCGGGATTGGGTGATTCGCTCGATCAACGAGAACCTGCCCTACGATCAATTCATCATCGAGCAAAGTGCCGGGGACCTTCTGCCGAATCCGACCCGGGAACAGCGGGTGGCGACGATTTTCAATCGCATGGCGCAGCAGTCGAATGAGAGCGGCAGCGACGAAGAGGAATTCCGGCTCGACCAGGTATCTGACCGGGTGATGACCAACGGGCAAGCCTTTCTGGGCCTCACGCTGAACTGCGCGAAGTGCCACGACCACAAATTCGACCCCATCAGTCAGAAGGAATACTGGGAACTGGCCTCGTTTTTCGACAATGTCCAGGAGGTGGGGATCTACTCACGCTATGCTCCCGAAGCCGCCCCGGCTCCGGCGATGCCCTTCTATCAGAATGATCAGGAGCAGCGTCATCTCCAGGCACGGGAATCGATCGCAAAACAGGAGATTGAACTGAAGAACCTCAGAGAATCGCTCCGGCCGGATTTTCATGAATGGCTGGAGAAAAACGGTGCGCCGGGACCATTCTGGCGAAAGCAACCGAACGCGATCGCTCGCTGGCTGGGCTGGGCCGAGGAGGATCCGAGACCGGTTTGGGAACCAAAGGCCATTTCCCATTTCCCGTTCGATGAATTTGACGATCGGAAAATCGTCAACGAGGTCGACCCGGAGGTGACGGGGGTGAAGCGCTCGAACGTCGTTCGGGTCAAGGCGCCGCACGGAAAAGGGATGATGTTCGAAGGCGAAGACCGGGCCGAGTTCGAGGGGCAGGGGATTTTTCATCGCTGGCAACCCTTCAGTTTTGCGCTGTGGATGGATCCTCACGAAGAAAAGGCGCGAAGCGTGGTCCTCCATCGAAGCGGCGGCGGCACCGACGACGGTCGCGGCTACGAGATCATTTGGCAGGACGGCCGCATTCAGTTCGCGCTCTGCCACCTGCACATGGAGAACGCGGCCCGGATTCAGACGATCGCGTCGATCCCGGTCGGCGACTGGACTCATGTGGCGGTGACCTACGATGGCAGCGCCCACGCCGCCGGAATGCGGATCTTTTTGAACGGCGAACCGGCGGAAGTGGAAGTGTTGGATGACGGGCTGAGGCAGGACATCATCCACCGGCCCGAATGGGGTGATATTCTTGAGGAAAAAGAGATTCAGCTTCGCATGGGTGCCCGGCTGAGGGATCTGGGTATGGTGAACGCGGCGGTGGACGACTTCTGGATTTTTGATCGCGCGCTCTCCGCGGCGGAAGTGCGGACGGTGATGGGCGGCGAGGTCGAGCCGAAGCCGGAAGAGTGGTTCGACTGGTGGCTGGCAACTCAAAGCGAAACCTATCGGACAGGCTTGGCCGAGTTGACCCGATTGCGGCGTCTCGAAACGGAGATCGCGGGCGAGGTGCATGAGGTGATGGTGATGGCGGACCTGCCAAAACCCCGGCCGACCTTTGTCCGGATTCGGGGCGATTTTCGCGAGCGAGGCGACGAAGTCCATCCGGGAACGCCGGAGAGCATTCTGCCGTTTCCCGAAGATTTACCGAGAAACCGTCTGGGTTTCGCCCAATGGCTCGTCCATCCGGAAAATCCGCTCACTTCCCGGGTGGCGGTGAATCGACTCTGGCAGCTGTTTTTCGAGCGAGGATTGGTCGGCACGCCGGAAGACTTTGGGACGCGCGGCGAATTGCCCGAGTACCCGGCGTTGCTGGATTGGCTGGCAGTCGAATTTCGGGAGAGCGGCTGGGACGTGAAGGCCCTGTGCCGGATGATCGCGCTTTCGTCGGTCTATCGGCAGAGTTCCCAACCGGCCGATTCGAAATTGCTGGAATCCGATCCGGACAATCGCCTGCTTGCGCGTGGTCCGGCCCGGCGATTGACGGCGGAAGAGATTCGCGATTCCGCGCTCGCGGTCAGTGGCTTGCTGGTGCGCGAGATCGGCGGCCCGAGTGTGCGGCCCTATATTCCCGATCGCTACTACAAGGACTCGGCCTTGCAGCAGCTCTATCATCAGGATCATGGCGACAAACTCTATCGCCGCAGTCTTTACACCTTCTGGAGACGAACGCTGCCGCCGCCGAATCTTCAGGCCTTCGACGCGCCATCGCGGGACGTCTGCCTCGCCCGGCGCGAGTCAACCGCGACGCCGACTCAGGCGCTGGTGTTGCTGAATGATCCGCAATTCACCGAAGCGCAGCGAGTCGCGGCCGAGCACTTGTTGGGTGAAATCACCGGCTCGGATTCCGACCGCATGGTCGCGCTCTTTCATCGGTTGATCGGCCGGTCGCCGAGCGCGGCGGAACTGGAGGTGCTCGACCAGGCCTACCGTGGTGAACTGTCCTATTTTCGCGATCACCGGGACGAAGCCCGGGAATTCGTCGTGCATGCCGGTGAAGCGCCTCCGATGGCGGGAAGACAACCCGACGAAGTGACCGCCTTGGCCATGATGGCACGCACCCTGATGAGCCATACCGAGTTTCTGACCAATCACTGACCGCCACTCCTTGCGATGAATTTCTCACCGTTTTCACCATGCGCCGGTCCCGCGCGATTTGACAGGTTCGGTCGTCCATTGTCCCGGCGTCAGATCGTTTCCGGCCTCGCCCAAGGGCTCGGAGGCATTGCCTTGGGACAATTGCTGCGGGCGGAATCGGCAAAGGCTGCGACAGAAGCGAGCGGAATGCCGATTTCTCCGGCGGGCGTGGGTGGGCTCCCGGGACTCCCGCATTTTGCCCCCAAAGCCAAGCGGATCATCCACCTGTTCATGAGCGGCGGGCCGTCGCACCTCGACACCTTCGATTTCAAACCCTACCTGGCCAAGCATTCCGGTGAGGAACTGCCCGACTCCTATCGCAAGAACGGTCGGCTTCCCGGCATGGCGGGCACGCAGGCGGTCTGCCAGTTGAAGGAATCGCTCTATCCCTTCCAACAACGGGGAAACAGCGGCATCTGGATGAGCGATATCCTGCCGAATCTGTCGAAAGTCGCCGACGATCTCTGCGTGATTCGTTCCGCTTACACGGATTCGGTGAATCACGATCCGGCCATCACCATGATGCAAACGGGATCGGGCTTGGCCGGACGTCCCAGTGCCGGCGCCTGGATCGAATACGGACTCGGCCGCGCCAACGATGATCTCCCGGCTTTCATCGTGATGGTGTCGAAGCGGGGGGTCGATCAACCACTCAGCGCGAAGCTTTGGGGGAACGGTTTCCTGCCGGCGCAGTTTCAGGGAACGCAGTTTCGTCCCTCGGATGAACCGGTGCTCTATCTGAAGTCGCCGCCCGGAATCAATCGGGAGGCCGACCGGCGGACGGTCGATCTGCTCAGTCGTCTCCATGGTGTCAGGCCGACTTCCGACGCCGATCCGCTGGCGGCACGGGTGGACTCTCATCTGGCTCAGTATGAAATGGCATTCCGCATGCAGCGTTCGGTGCCGGAAGCCACGGACCTGAGTGCCGAGCCGGACCACATTTTCGATCTCTACGGACCCGATGCGCGAAAACCGGGGAGCTTCGCCTCCAACTGTATCCAGGCGCGACGTCTGGCGGAGCGCGGCGTTCGGTTCATCCAGCTCTTTCACCCGGGGTGGGATCACCACGCCAGCATTCGGGATCGCTTTCCCGAGATCGCCCTGGAGATCGATCAGCCCTGCGCTGCCCTGATCCAGGATCTGAAACAGCGCGACATGCTCAAGGACACCCTCGTCATCTGGAGCGGCGAATTTGGCCGGACCCCGTATTCCCAGGGCCGCAGCAACAGCGAGTCGAATCGCACCTTTGGGCGCGACCATCATCATCGTTGCTTCAGCCTGTGGATGGCCGGTGGCGGCATCAAGCCGGGAGTCACCTGGGGTGAATCCTGCGATCTCGGCTACGATGTGGCTGCGGATGGCGTCCACGTTCACGATCTGCACGCGACGATGCTCCACCTGCTCGGGATCGATCACGAACGCCTGACCTACCGCTACCAGGGCCGTGATTTCCGGCTCACCGATACGGAGGGCAAGGTGGTGGAAGGAATCCTGGCCTAGAGCCTGAAGCGATCACTTCACGGCATCCTTCTTTTCTTTCCACGACAACGTGCGATCGAACAGGGTGCCGAATCGTCGGTAGTCGTGAAAGTCGACCGCTTCTGACTGCCAGTGTTTTACCGCTTCGTCGTAGGTTTTTCTCAGGCGAACGAGCACTTCCTGCTTCGAGGTGTCGGCGACGTAGTTGACCAGTTCGAGTGGGTCTTCACCGAGATGATACAGTTCCTCGGCCGGTTCGAAATCTCCACCTGACCAGGGCCAGTAGACGTATTTCCAATCTTTGGTCACGACGCCAAAACTGTGAACCTCTTTTGGTCCCCATACGTTGATCAGGGGCAAGGCGTCATGAATGGCTCCGTTTTCCGGATCGTCGAGGAGCGGCAGGAGACTCTTGCCGTCCAATCCCTCCGGGACAGAAACGTCGGCGAAGTCCAGAAGGGTGGGCGTGAAATCGATATTCCCGGTGAGCGCCTGGCACCGCAGTCCTTTGCCCATGTTTTCGTGTCGGGGATCGAAAACGACCAGCGGAACCCGCGAGCTTTCCTCGTAGGGCAGCACCTTTGAACCGTAGCCGTGGGATCCGCAGAGGAAGCCATTGTCGGAGGTGTAGAGGATGACGGTGTTGTCGGCGATTCCGGCCTCTTCGATCGCGTCGCGGATCATGCCCACGGCCACGTCGATGCCATAGACGAGCTGATGATAACGGGCCATCACCTCATCGTAGCGATCCGCATAGCCCCAGCTGAAAAAGCGTTCGTATTGTCGGCCCTGCCGACTCTGTTGGGAAAAATGATTGCCGTGCTCGCGTCCGAAATTGGCCGGTTTGGCGAACGTCATTCCCGCATAGATCTCATCGAACGCGGGATCGGGAGTGTCGGGCATGTGCGGTGCCTTGAAACTGATTGAGAGGCAGAAGGGCGCTGCCTTCCCGGCGGATTCGAGAATGAAATCGCGGCCGAAGGCGCCGTAGGCCCGGGAGGAATGGGGGAATTCTTCGGCGTATTTCGCGATCGAGGGATTCTTCGCTGTCTGGTAGTTGGTCTGTCCCGGGCCGGCGCCCCAGGCGTCAAAGTCCGATTTGGGCAGCTCGCTCTTCCCTTCGGGAGCTTCGGCCACTTCGATGCCGATTTTTCCGGCGAAAGCGGTTCGGTATCCGGCTTCCCGAAGCAAAACCGGATAGCTCTTTTCCCAGGAATCGCGGATCAGGGGACCGTGCTCGAAGTTGCAGCCGGTCTTGTATTCCAGCTTGCCGGTGAGAATGCTGGCCCGGCTGGCCATGCAGATCGCGGTGGTGTCGTAGTGATGATCGAACACGATGCCGTCGGCGGCGAGCGCATCGAGGTTCGGCGTTTTCACATCCGGGTTGCCATAGCAGCCGAGCGAATAGGTCGCCTGATCATCGGCGAGAAGGAAAACGATGTTGGGACGCTTCAAGTTTTCATCCGCCGCCCGCAGCGAGATCGGGGAGGCGCACAACAATGAGAAGATGACCGTGAAACTGGAAAGAAAGCGCTTCATGTAGGGTCTCTCATGATGTGCCATCTTTGTGGTCATCGACAAGGGCCGAAAGACGGCTAGGATCTGAAATATGAGTTCCCTCCCATTTCCATTTCCCCGGTGGCTGGCTCTTGCTGGCGTCGTGTCGCTGGGCCTTTCCACGTTCGTTTCCGTGACGTCGGCCGAAGATGATTATCCCCGGCGCAAGGCTGAAGAATTCCACCTTCGAGGCGGTATTCCCAACGCTCTGAAAAAGCTCAATGAAGCGGATGGCAGCGAAGTTCGGATCGCCTATCTCGGCGGCAGCATCACAGCGGCTCCCGGCTGGCGCGTGAAATCGCTGGCGTGGTTGCAGGATCACTACACCAACGCAAAGCCGGTGGAGATCAATGCGGCCATCGGTGGCACCGGTTCGGATCTCGGCGTGTTCCGCTTGGAGCAGGATGTCTTGCGCCACAAACCTGACCTGATGTTCGTCGAGTTCGCGGTCAATGACGGCGGCGCTCCGCCGGAGCGGATTCAACAGGCGATGGAAGGTATCGTGCGCCAGACCTGGAAGGCGAATCCGGAGACCGACATCATTTTCGTCTACACACTCAGCCAACCTTTCCTCGAGGACTTGCAGGCCGGGAAATTTTCGCGATCCGCCAGCGCGATGGAAGAAGTCGCGGATCACTACGGCATTCCCTCGATCCATCTCGCAATGGAAGTGGCGAAGCGGGAGAAGGAGGGAACCCTCATCTTCAAGGGAGAGAAACCGGCAAAGGACGCGAAGCCCGAGCCCGGAGCGCCGATGCTGTTTTCGACCGATGGCGTGCATCCCCTGGTCGAAACGGGACACGAACTCTATCTGCAAGCGATCGAACGCTGCTGGGACAAGCTGGAGGTAGCCTGGGCGGAGAAAGGCGCGCCGCATGAACTGGGCGCCCCGTTGCGCGAAGACAACTGGCAGGATGCCAAGCTGGTGCCCATCGCGCAGTCGATGTTGAGCGGCGGTTGGGAAAAACTCGATAGCGGAGAGAACGGCGATACCCTCGCGAAGCGCTTCGCCCGCCTGATGCCCGAGATGTGGCTGGCCTCGGAACCCGGAGCGGCGCTGAATTTCTCCTTCCGTGGAAGCGTGGTCGGTTTTTACGACCTGGTCGGTCCGGATGGCGGACAGTTGAAAGTGAAGCTCGACGACGGCGAGGCGAAGGCCATGAAACGCATCGACGGCTACTGCACCTATCATCGCCTGAGTAAACTCCAGGTCGGCAGCGATCTGGATCCCGAGGTGGTTCACACCGTCAGCGCGGTGCTGGATTCCGAGGCGCCCGACAAGGCGAAAGTCCTGTTCGAGCACAACGTTCCCGACCTGGAGAAGAATCCGGAGAAATACGCCGCCAACGTCTGGCACGTCGGATCGATCATGCTGATTGGAGATTTGGTGAAATAGGGGGTGATGCGACTGTGTTTGCAAGTCTGGGCTTCGCTTGGCGTGGCCATCGCGGGCGCCATTTCCGCTGAGCCGCTTCCGGAAGGTGGCGCTCTCAGTGGAGAGCGTTTCCGTGTTGTCATCTCCACCGACGCCGGTGGAAGTGATGAGGACGACCTGCAATCACTCGTTCACTACCTGGTCTATGCGGATCTTTTCGACACGGAGGGTCTGATTTCCTCGCCGCCATCCCAGGGCCGAGCGGCAGACATCGCGAAGGTCATCTCGATCTACGCCAAGGATTACCCGGCACTTCGGCGATACGGCGATACCTATCCCGAACCCGAAAGTCTGCTCAAGCTGGTGAAACAAGGCGCGACTGAACCGTCTCCGAAGACGGGGCATTCGGAGCCAACCGAGGGCTCCCGCTGGATCATCGAGCGAGCCAAGGCAAGCGACGAGAGGCCACTGTGGATACTGGTGTGGGGATCGATCACCGATGTCGCCCAGGCGGTTCACGACGCTCCGGAGATCAAGGATCGAATCCGGATCTACGACATCGCTTCGTGGAACCGCGAACAGGACCCGAATGCGTTTCGCTATCTCGACACGAAGCATCCCGATCTCTGGATGATTCAGTGCGAGACAACCTTTCGCGGCTGGTATCAGGGAGGCGATCAGGAGGGAGATCTCGATAATCGAAGCTTCGTGGAAACCCACCTCCGCGGACACGGCGCCCTGGGCGACTACTTTGCGGGGCTGAAGGCCGCCGGGGTTTCGGCTGGCTCAATCAAGATGGGGGACACGCCTTCGGTGGCCTACCTGCTGCGCGGAGATGCCAACGATCCCACCTCGCCGAGTTGGGGCGGGCAATTTCAGCGTCGGGAGGGACGTCCGAACTGGTTTGTCGATCGCCCCGAATCCGATCTTGCCCAAGGAAGCAAGAAAGGCGCTCGCACCGTGAATCGATGGCGCGAGGCTTTCCTGCGGGACTGGCAGCAGCGGATGGATCGATGCCTGCCGGCCAAGTGATTTTTCGCCGATCAGCGAGGAACCTTTCGATTGTTTTCGAAGCGAATCTGTTTCACGCCCTTCGGTTCCCGATTCGCCTCTTCGATCCGGGCATGAAGTTGTTCGGCGAGCTTTGAAATGGTTTCTGCCTGTTCGGTTTTCCCGGCCAGGTTCACCATTTCTTCAGGGTCGCTCTCATGATCGTAGAGTTCCTTGCCTTCCTCTCCGTTCTCACCCCATTCGGTGTAACGCCAGCGGGGCGTGCGCAGGCTGTATCCCTGATTGTATTGAGACAGGGCGGCTTCGCGGGGAGCGACGGAGGGATCCTTGAGTGCCGGAACCAGGCTCACCCCGGCGGCTGAAGGCGGGGCCTTGAGTCCGCAGAGTTCCGCCAGGGTGGGGTAGAAGTCGACCATCTCGACAGGCGTTTTCACCACGGCTCCGGCATTCTCGATGCCAGCTCCCGAGATGATCAGCGGAACGCGGGTGGCATTTTCAAACAGGGTCGTCTTCTGCCAGTGACCGTGTTCACCCATGTGATAGCCGTGATCCGAGGTGAAAAGGATCACCGTGTTGTCGGCGAGTCCGTTTTTCTCCAGGGAATCGAGAATCTTCCCGAGTTGGGCGTCGGCAAAGGTGATGGAAGCGTGGTAGGCCTGGATCGCTTCCTTGGCCAGTTTCTCGGGCAGGTCGATCTGGTCTTTCTTGCGACGGATAGACTGCTTCGCCGGATTCGGCAGGGTGTCGAGATAGCCTTCGGGTTCAGTCGGCACCTTGATCGATTCGGTGGGGTAGAGATCGAAGTACTTTTTCGGTGACACGTAGGGGGTGTGGGGGCGGTAGAGGCCGACGGCGAGGAAGAAGGGTGTGCCTTTTTTCGCATACTTCTCCAGCTGCTCGGCGGCTTCCTCGGCGGCGATGCCGTCGGTCTGTTCTTCATCGGTTCCTTCCGCCGCCAGCCAACTCAGCGTGCCGCCGAAGGTGCCGGGAACGAGCGTGAAGATGTCCGATTCATCATCCTTGTCGCGACCGCGCGGATTGATGGTGTAGTTCCAGGAATCGGGATCGTCGTGGCCACTGGTGCCGATGTGGTTGGGCACGTTGTAGTGATAAAGCTTGCCGATCCGGGTGGCGAAATAGCCCGCGTCACGAAACATCTGGGGCAGCGTTTTCACGTTCGGCACATGCTCGCGCACGTAGATGGCATTGCGATGGATCAGGGTCTGGTCCGGATACATCCCACAGAGGAATGACGCCCGGCTCGGACCACAGAGCGGATACTGGCAGTAGGCGCGATCGAAACGCACGCCTCTCGCGGCGAGGCGATCGATGTTGGGCGACTTCACCTGTGGATGCCCGTAGCAGGCGAGATCACAGTTCAGATCGTCACAGATCAGGAAAAGGACGTTGACCGGTTTGTCGGCGGCGGCGGCGGTCGGCGAGGTACTGAGCCAGGCCGCGGCGGCCGCAAGGAACAGCGAAGAGAGCAGGGGGAATCGAATCATGCCCGGACGCTAGCACATTCGATTCCCGCGAAGCAATGGCGGGATCAACGACGACGGTCGTAATCGATTCGGAATTTCTTGCCGCGCAGTTTTGAATCCCGGCAACGGTCGATGATCTTGTCGGCCTGATCGGCTCGCACATCGACGAGCGTGAATTTCGGGAAGAGCGTAATCTTTCCGATCGCACCCTCCGGTAGTTCTGCCTCGCGATACATCATGCCAGCCAGATCGCCCGGGCGCAGACCGCCCACCTTGCCGATGCTGATGAAGAGCGTGGCCATGCCGTCTTCGGAGACGCGCCGGGAATCGGGAGCAAACTGTTGCTCGCGATCGAAGCGCGTGCCGCGAACCCGTTTCTCGCGCCGGTCGTTGCCGCGCTCCCGGGGCGGACGATCTTCGACGATCTCTTCGCCTTCGCGGCTGTTCAGTTCGTAGAGCAGACTGAAAAGGGCATTGGCGATGTCGGTGGAGGTGTGACCGGCGTCGAGAAGCCGATCGATGTGGTCGTCATGACCACCGAACTCACCAGACTCGAGCTTGTCGCGCACCTGATCGAACATCTGGTCCGCCCTTCGTCCCTCGACCTGTTCCTGGGTGGGAATCTTTTCGCGTCGGATTTTCTGGCGAGTGTAGCGTTCGATATTCTGCAGGCGGTAGATATCGCGACCGAACACGAAGCTCACCGCCTTGCCGGAACGTCCGGCCCGCCCGGTCCGGCCGATACGGTGGACATAGTCCTCGGGATCCTGGGGCAAGTCGTAGTTGAAAACGGCATCCACGTCATTGATGTCCAGGCCACGCGCGGCCACGTCGGTGGCGACGAGCAACTCCACGGTGCCCTCGCGGAATCGTCGCAGCACGCGCTCGCGCATCATCTGGGTGATGTCGCCATGAAGCCGGTCGGCGGCATAGCCTCGGGCGATGAGAGCCTCGGTGCACTCGTCGACGCTTCGTTTCGTGTTACAGAAGACGATGGCCAGTCGAGGCGGTTCCATGTCGAGCAGACGCGAGAGCACCTCCACTTTTGAACGCTCGCGGACCTCGTAGCAGGTCTGATCGATCGATTCGACAGTGAGGGATTTCCGTTCGATCTGGACGACCTTGGGATCGCGTCCGAAACGCTGAATGAGCCCCTCCACCTGCCGGTTCATGGTGGCGGAAAAGAAGAGCGTCTGCCTTTCCTCCGGCATCGCGCTGAGCAATTCCTCCATGTCCTCGCGGAAACCCATGTCGAGCATTCGATCGGCTTCGTCGAGAACGGCAAAGGAGGTCGCCTCCAGTTTCAGCGCGCCGCGACGCGACAGATCCAGCAGTCGTCCCGGTGTTCCCACCACGATCTGCGCGCCGCGGGAGAGCAGCTTGAACTGTCGTTCCATCGAGGCACCGCCATACACTGGTGCGACGGTAAGATTGTCGCCGAGTCCCGCCCCCAGCAGGTGGACCTGTTCGCAGACCTGGACCGCGAGTTCGCGGGTCGGGCAGACGATGAGGGCCTGGGTGCGCCGATCGTTCACGTCGATCTTCTCGAGAAGGGGCAAGGCAAACGCTGCCGTCTTTCCGGAACCCGTCTCGGAGAGTCCCACGATGTCGCGTCCTTCGAGGGCGACCGGAATCGCGAGGGCCTGAATCGGAGACGGACGCTCGAAGCCGAGTGATTCCACCGCCTGGAGCAGGAAAGGGCTCAGTCCGAGGGTGGAGAAAGGAGGCGTGTCCATGAGACAAAGAAGAATTGAGTGCTGAGAGGCGAAGCGAGAGAGGCAGCGTGTCGCTGCCACCGGACGCAGAGCTGCGCCGGAAGGGAGGGGAGCGGGGGACGGGCACTGTCCACCCGATTTCAGAAAGCGCGAACGATGTTTTCGCGAATGGCTCGATCGTTTAAGGGACGGCATTAAGTGCCTGTCACAGTCTCCGGGGCTCGGTATGATCGGCCTGCCCTCATGAACGTTTCTCTTTCTTTCTCACTCAAGTGCCCGCCGCCACTGGAACCCGATTTCGTCCCGGCGGCGCTCTGGAATCGCGCGTTTCGCGAACGGGTGTCCGCGGCCGACGGTGGAAAACCTTTCGGGATCGCTCTGGAACAGCCGGACGGCACGGTTTCGGTCTATCAAACCAAGATTCTGCCCACCACCGATCCCCATGCCGAAGCCCTGAACTTCCGGACCATCGAGAGATTGGTGAAGTTCCTCCTGTGGCAACGCGGTGGTTACCGGATCTACCTGGGCGGAGACCATGAACTCGCCTCGCGAATCGCCGCTCTCTACGCTCCCGGAGGGACGCGAGAATTCGATTTTCATTTCATGGGTGAAAAGGCCTATCGGCGTCCGCTCGAGATTCTGGGAGTGCGATTCGACGAGTTGCCGACGCCCAACGAAGCGGCGGTCGAGCTCGGTGGTCACCTCGATGGTTGTCGCATTGGCTTCGATCTCGGCGGTAGCGATCGCAAGTGTGCCGCCGTCATCGATGGCGAAGTGGTTTTTTCGGAAGAGGTTCCCTGGGATCCCTATTTTCAGAGCGATCCGACCTACCATCTCAACGGCATTCGCCACAGTCTGAATCGCGCCGCCGAGCACCTGCCGCGCGTCGATGCCATCGGAGGCAGCGCGGCCGGGGTTTACGTGAACAACGAAGTCCGGGTGGCGTCGCTGTTTCGTGGCGTGCCCGACGATGTGTTCGAGGAAAAAGTTCGCCGGATGTTTCTCGACCTTCAGGCGGAGTGGAACGGCGTGCCCTTCGTGATCGTCAACGATGGCGATGTCACCGCGTTGGCGGGTTCGATGGCCACCGGAGACACCGGCGTGCTCGGCGTGGCGATGGGGACCAGCGAAGCAGTGGGTTTTGTGAACCCCGAAGGACACATCACCACCTGGCTGAATGAACTGGCCTTTGCCCCGATCGATTACCAGGAAAACGCTCCCGCCGACGAATGGTCCGGCGGGCTCGGTGTCGGCGCGCAATATCTGTCGCAACAGGCCGTGGGTCGGTTGGCACCGAAGGCGGGTTACCATTTTCCGAAGGAAATGCCGCTGCCGGAAAGGCTCATCGCGGTCCAGGAAGCGATGGAAAAGGGCGAGACAGGAGCGGCACAAATATTCGAAACCATCGGTCGCTACTTCGGCTACGCCGTGGCTCACTACGCTGATACCTACGATATCCGCCAGATCCTCGCGCTGGGGCGGGTCACTTCGGGAGCGGGCGGCGATTTGCTGCTTCGGGAGGCACAATCGGTGCTCGCGGTCGAGTTTCCCGACCTCGCCGAGCGAATCCAGTTCCGTCAGCCAGGGGAAAAGGAAAAGCGCCACGGTCAGGCCATCGCCGCCGCCAGTTTGCCGGAGGCCGGATGAAGGTGGAAAGACGACCGCTGGGCGATACCGGTTTCGAAGTCAGTTCGATCGGTCTCGGATGCGTGACCTTCGGTCGCGAGATTGACGCGCTTACGTCGTTCGGTATTCTCGATCATGCCAGGGCGTCGGGGATCAACCTGCTCGACACCGCCGCCGCCTATCACGCCGGTGCCTCCGAGCGCGTCATCGGAGAGTGGCTCGCGGAGCGCGGGTGTCAGGACGAATTCTTCATCGCCACCAAGGCCCACCTGCCGCTGACCCGCGATGCACTCCGGCAATCCGTCGAGGAAAGCCGGGGGCGTTTGAGAGTGGACGCGATCGACCTGTTCCAGTGCCACGCCTGGGACGATGCCACGCCGGTGGAGGAAACGCTGACCGCGCTCGGAGAACTGATCGGGGAAGGGAAGATTCGCCAAGCCGGATGCAGCAACTGGACCGCCGTCCAACTGGCCCGGGCTCGGGAGTTGTCGGCGAACGATTCAGCCTTGGCGAAAATCAATTCGATCCAGCCTCCCTACAATCTGGTGCAGCGCGAGATCGAGACCGAAACGCTGCCACTCTGCGAGCGGGAAAAAGTCGGTGTGCTGACCTACAGTCCCCTGGCTGCCGGTTTCCTCACCGGCAAATACCGTCGCGATGGAGTGGTACCATCGGGAACGCGTTTTGACGTCATCCCCGGACACCAGCCCATCTATTTCACCGAGCGGGGTTGGGGGATTTCAGAAGGCCTCGCTGCGATCGCGGAACGAGAGGGACGGAGCCCCGTGGCGCTGGCGCTCGGTTGGGTGCTGAGCCGCCCGGGGGTCACCTCCATGCTGGTCGGAGCGAGGAAGACCGGGCACATCGACCAGGCGTTGGCCGCCATGCGGGAACCGCTGTCTCAGGGGCTGCTGGCAGAGCTAAATCGCCTGAGTGAGGTCGACTCAAGAGGGTAGAGTCGCGGACCTGAGAGGGTAAGGTCGCGAACTCAGGACTCCGGTTTCTGAAGCGGAATCGTGATCGCCAGCCCGGCATAGCGATCCTCCAGCGTGGTGCGATGCGGGACGTGGCACTTGAGGCATTCGTTCTGGATCTTGATCATGCCGACGTGGCGATACTTCCCGCGCTCGACGGCGGAGTATTCGGGCGCCCCTTGGAGGATAGCCTCGGCGGCTCGCTTTTCGAAATCATCCTGCGGCTTGTGGTCGATGTCCTTGGTGGCGTTGATGCCGAGCCAGCGAATTTCAACGCCGAAGCTCCGGGTGAGTTCCTTGAACACGTCCTCCAGCGATTGAGAAGGCAGATTCAGTTCCTCGTCGTCGCCGAAGAAATCGCGATGCATGACCTGGAGAGCGCCGTGGATGGTTTCATGGAGAATCCGGGCGCGACCGCGAGCTTCCTCGGCGGACGTGGGAAATTCGAAAGGTTCACGACTCTTGGTTTCGGGTTCTTTCTCCCCGGCATTCAGGGTGATGCCTGAGAGGAGAAATAAGGGAAGAGCAAACTGGGGCCAGCGAATCATGAATAAAAGTTGTATTTTTGATGCAACAATTCAAGCCGAAACCGTTCCCGTAGGGTGGCGGATTTGCGGCTACGGAAATCGGACCGCTACCGTGTCTCCCAGGCGGGTGCGAGACGTTTGGCGTCCTCGCCGCAGACGGCGGACATGATCAGGCCGCTGGCCTGGGAGATGTAGAAAATGCGGCCGTTCGAAACGGCGGAACCGAGGCATTCCCGGGAATCGATCGCCGGCCCGGTCGCGACGAGTTTGTGTCCGTTGCGGAGATCGATCATGTCCATGTTGGCCCCCATCAGGAACGGTTCGCTCAGCGTGAATCGGGTGCAGGCGTAGTCTAGGTCAAATTGGTAGGCGATCTTCCCGGTCTCGCGATCGAACACGTTGCAGAGCGATCCGATGGCGTTGGAGAAGAGGAATTCCTCGCCGGCGGACACTACGTTGATCGCCGATTTCACGGGTTCGGATCGCCAGACCAACGAGCCGTCCTTCGCGTTCAGGCAATGGATGAAGCGATCTTCGGTTTCGTCATTCGGCTGATTGAAGCCGCCGAGGTAGAGACGCCCGTCGCGAGCCGTGACCGTACAGCCGGCGGTGACGTAGTAGTCGGTTGTGAGCCACCGAACCTCGCCGTTCTCGGGGTTGATCGCGGCGGTCAGCCCGTTCACGCCGGGGGCTTCGCCACGCCGTTGACGCTTTTTCGCCTCATAGCCGAAGAAGGTCGAGTAGTAGAGTTCGCCATCCATCAGGGCGATGCCACAGTCGTTGCCGCCGTAGCCGTATTCGGAAAAATCCTTTTCCCAGACCAGCTTGCCGGTGTTGATGTCCCAGGCCCAGAGGCGCGGTTTGCTGTCCTTCGGGTAGTAGGGATTGTTGTGGCTGTAGATGAACGTCATTACTTCCTCGCCTTCCGGACGCTCCTCGACCGCGCGCCAGGCGAAGGCTTTCTCGCTGCCGGCCGGCGCGACCTTGCCGGAACCGGAAGCGTAGATAGCGAGATGGTTGTGCAACACGGGCGGAAATTGCCGACTCCAACTCGCGGTGCCGGTGAATGGTGCTTCCCAAAGCGTCGCTCCCGTGGCGGCGTCGAGACACTGCATCACCGAGCCTTCGAGACCGGTCTGAGGCACGAGCAGTTTTTCCTCGTGATAGAGCGGCGACGTGAAAGAAAGAAACACGCCGGGTCGGTAGCGTCTCCAGAGCAGGCGACCGGTTTCCTGTTCCACCGCCATGACCTGCCCTTCGGCGGTGTGGACATACATGCGGCCACCGCCGCAGACGGGAATGTGTTTCACGGTGCCCTCGTTGCGGCGAATCCAGCGCATGCGAAGAGGCGGTTCGATTCCCTGCCGATTCGAGTTGGTCGAACCCATGTTGCCGTAGTTGGTGTACCAATCGTATTTCGGGTCCGTGAATTTCCCGGAGAGCGGCGTGCGGATTTTGTGAATGTCGAGCGGCGCTCGGGGCGGTTCGGCTTTGCCTCCGGGGCTTAAAATGTAAAGGTAACCATCCTCGCTCCCGAAAACGATTCGGCCATCGGCCACAGCCACCGGTGCGGTGATGGGACTGCCGAAAGGCGTTTCGAATTTCCACGTTTCGCCTTCACCTGAAATCGGAACCACGCGGAGCGCGCCATCGAGCCCGCCGAAAATGGCGTGATCCTTGGTCAAGACCGGTGCTGCCAAACCGGGGGAGGCATCGAGTGGGGTGGCATTTTCCTGATCGGGCCGGTGATGGCAGAGGCCGAATCCCTGCTCCGGTCGAGTGCGATAGATGTCATCGCCCCTCAGGCTGACCGAACTGAAACTCATCAGACCGGGCGCGTCGATGTAGGTCTCGGTCCCGGGCACCATGCCGAACTCGAGCGTGTCGTCGTCTTTGAGCCGGAGAATCTCCGTGCGAGCCGCGTTGTCTCGCCGGTGCCATTGCACGTAAGCCGCGCCGTCATCGCCGAGACTCAGGCCGAAGGCGGCGGGATACTCGCCGCCATGCAGTTTGGGGATTTCGCCGACGATGCGGAGGCGGGGTTGGTCGCCTTCATCCTGGAGAAAAACGACCCGGCCACCGGCGGGCACGACGAGCGTTTTTTTGTGAATGGAGAGGTTTCGCGAGGCACAGAAATGGTCGCGCCAGTCGACCCGACCATTCTTGTGGGCATACCATTCCTCGCCGCTCCATCGGTTTCCGTCGAAGCCGATCACTTCTTTGACGAAATCCCAGCGCCACGCTTCATCGCCGGAAAACGAAAGCGCGAGCACCTGGGCGCCGAGCGTGAGGCAATAAACGCGATCTCCGCTGACCACCGGCGTTGAGAAAATGGGATCGCGGAGATCGAGTTGTTTCACGACGGCGCCGTCCTCTCGATTCAGCACGTAGTAGAATCCGGCGGTGGTGCCGAAATGCAGGTAGGGACCGGCCACCGCGGGCGAACTGACGTTGTTGACGTTGCCGGAACCGCCGTCAGTCGGCGTTTTCCAGAGAACCTTCAGCGTTTCCGCATCGATGCCATAGGCGACACCGGAGCCATCAATCACGTGGATGCGACCATCGGCGATCACCGGCGCCGTGTAGATGCCGTCGGAAAGCGCCACCGCTCCCTGGAGGCCGAGCGTGGCGGTGTCGATCGTTCGATCAGCGGCATTCCCGGAATGATGGGAATCGAACTGATACTGCGGCCAATCCTCGGCGAGAGCGAGACTGGCGAAGGCAAGGCATGCCGCGATGGGGGCCAGGAAGGCACTCCCACGAGTCAGAACTGAGCGCCGACGGGTGAATGAATTCATGGGCAGAGAAGTTGCAGTTTTCGGCCTCAAACTTTCGCGACCGCGTCCACCATCGAATCGCGACAGACCCGCATGATGTTTCCGCCAAGGATCTTGCGAATCTCGTCGTCGGAGTAGCCTCGCTGCACCAGTCCGACGGTGAACATCGGCCAGTTGGTCCACGACAGGCTGGCTGCGGCCTGGGCGGAGGGAATGAAATCATCCTTCGGCCAGAGAGATCGGAACGGTTCCCGCTTTCGGCGCAGCCCGGCGATGGCGGCCTTCTTGCTTTCCGTGGTGGTGTTGCGGGAGCTGTAGGCGATGTCGGTGCCGATCGCGACGTGATCGATGCCGAACTTTTTCGCCACGTAGTCGATGTGATCGAGGAAGGCGTTCAGGTCACCCTTGCCGCGGAGAAAGCGCGAGATGCAACAAATGCCGACCAGTCCGCCGGTGTCGGCGATGGCCTTGATCACCTCATCGGGCTTGCTGCGGATGTGCTCGTAAAGCGAGGCCGCCACGGTGTGACTGGCCACGACCGGTTTTTCCGAAATCTGGGCCGCCTCCAGGCTCGTCTGCCACCCGGAATGCGCGCAGTCGGGAATGACGCCGACGCGGTTCATTTCCGCGATGACCGCGCGACCGAAATCGCTCAATCCGGCGTTGGCTTTTTCGCCGCAGCCGTCGCCGATCATGTTTCGACGCTGGTAGGTCAGGTGCATCATGCGGATGCCGAGCTGGTAGAAGACGCGGAGATAGCGTAGTTCGTCGGGAATCGATTCCCACTGCTGGGTGAGGGGAACCCCGTTCCCGGTCAGGTAGAGGCAATGCTTTCCGGCAGCTTTGGTCGCCTGGATGTCGTTGGGCGTGACCGCCTTGCTGACGAAATCGCCCAGCATGTCGGTGGCGAAGGTGTAGCGGGCCAGTCGCTTCATCAGCCGCATGGGATCCTGTCCCTCCTGCCCGGCGTTTTGGAAAATGCAGGTGACGCCCGAGGCGCGCCAGGCTTCCCGGTATTCCCGCTGTTCGTCGGCGTCGGTGACGTAGCGGGTCATGCTCATTTCCTCGCGCAGGTCTTCCAGTTCGATGTCCGACGCGCCCGCCATCGCAGCCTGTTTCAGGGCCTCGCCATCGACCGCCGCTCTCGGCGAAAACCCGTAGGCGTCGAAGACCAGCGAATCAGCGTGGAGTTCCAGCCCGTGTTCGAGATCCTTTGGCGAGGGTTGCAGCACCGCCAGCGCGGCGTCCCGTTTCTCCTGGATGACCGGGTTGAGCTTGTCGGTCAGGGCGTCGACCGGTTTTGCCGCGGCGGCGGTTCCCGCCAAAGCGATCGGGGCGGCAGCGGCAGCGGCGGATTTGAGAAGGTCCCGACGTTCCATGTTCGGACCGGGATAGCACGATGGGAGAGTGGCGGGCAAAACCAAAGTCGGCCCGCTTTGCGCCATGGCGCACTCGCGATCAGCCATCCAGGCCCGCCGTCAGTCGGTCGGGATCGATCACGGGGAAGCCGGGCAGGGTATCGACCAGGATCTCGCGAATGCGTTCGCGTTCCGAATCCGAGAGATGATTGCCGATGATGCCTTCGTCTTTTCCGAGCAGGATCGCGTCGAGCCGGGTCAGCACTTCGTGGCGCAGCTCGTCGGGTAGGTTCTGGAAAGCCTCGGAGTAGATCATGTAGCTGCACCGGTATTTGAACAGCCGGTCGAGCAACTGGAAGTCGCGCAACGAACGTCCTTCGTGATTCGGGAATCCGGATTCGCAGAAGGCGGCCATGAAAGGGCCCTTCGAATCGATCCCGCCCTCGGGCATGGCGGCTTCGTCCTCGAACAGTAGCTTGGAAAGAATGCGCTCGGCCTGGTGATGGATGATGCGATGGCACGAATCCGAAAGACCGTTGGGATCGGAAAGACCGAGTTCGCGATTCAGTTGGCGGCTGCGATACATCGCCGAGCGGACCGTGTAGTCGCCTTCGATCAGTTGATTGTGCATCGCGGCCTGGTGCTCCATCACCATCAGGGCGACGATGTCGCTGGTGGGGACGAGGTATTTGGAGGTGTCGAAAAAAGATTCGAGCGATTCGAGATTCGCGCCCGGCTCGCGATCGAAACTGGCTCGGCCATCGGCGAGAGCTTCCGAGAAGACATTTCCGAGGTGGCGGGCTTTGCCGTGATAACCGGTCACGTACCAACCGCCCCAGCGGTCTTCGATCGGGGTGGCGTCGTCGACGCTGAAACTGCCGGCCGAGAAGATCGGCTGGCCGGTTTTCTCCACATAGAGAGAGCGAATCACCATCCCGGGACGTCCGCCGGTGCGACCGGCCGCGTGGCAGGAAAAGCAGTCGGCCGACTCGCGAAAGACCTCGATTTTCCCGGCGTCGGGATCGCGTTCGAGCAGGTAGAAAACCGCGCCGAGCTTGGGATCGGTGGAGATGATCTCGAATTTGTCGCTGCCGTGCGACCAGCCGAAATAGAGATCGTCACTGAAATAGAGGGCCCGCGGTTGAGTCGGATTGATGTGCGGATTCTGGAGACTCGATTTGGAAAACACCAGCACCTGCGAAGCCGCGGGCACCTCGAGGATCCTCAGCAACTCGCCGACAAATTTCTTCTCCGGGAGTCCGGCATCGAGCGAAACCTTGCCGCTTTTCAGGGCCTCCTCGAGTCGGGCGATCCGGTCGGTCGGGGTGGTCGCCGAGTAGTTGATCGGCGGCAGTTCGAAAGCGTCCTCCGCCCGGGTTGTCGGGGCGACAGTCAACAGGGTCAGGAGCGCGAGCAAACAGGGTTGAGTCGTCGAGGGCACAGGGTCGAGTCGGTCGATGGTTGATTCTGAGGGCGGTAGGCGGGCTGGGCGACGACGGAACGGTGAATCAATCCGCATTTTTTGCGGTGGCGATTTCGGCGAGATCGGGCGTTTCGAGGGCGGTGAGGACCCGGCGGCGGTTGGCCACGATCTCGGCAAGGGTGGTCTGCTCCAGGGTATCGAGAAAAGCGTCCGTGGCCTCGGCGAGCACGCCGCGCAGGGTGCAGACCGGGGTGAGTCGGCAGCGGTTTCCGCCCGTTTTCTTGAAACACTCCGCCATCTCGAAGCCGGGTTCGGTGGCTTTGACGATCTCCGCGATGGTGATCGACTCTGCCGGTTTTCCGAGCCGGATGCCACCGCCGCGTCCGCGGGTGGTGTGGAGGTAGTCGAGATGCCCGAGCTTGCGGACCACCTGGATGAGGTGATTTCTGGAAATGCCGTAGGCTTCCGCCAACTCCGTCAACGAGACTTGCTCGGGAGCGCGAGCAGCGGCATAGATCAGGACGCGGAGCGCGTAGTCGGTGAAAGTACTGAGATGCATATTTCCCGGTTGAAAGGTGTACCTAAAATGCAACAATAGCAAGATGGCGCGTTCAAGGAAAACCCTCTTTCTTCTCGTGGCGGCGTCGAGTGCGGTCGCTGTTTTTTCCCCGATTTCAGCCGAGGAAACTTCGACCGAAAACGGCGTGGTGGACGTGGAAGTGATCAGCGCGGCGGCGGAAGGCGAACCCGATCTCGCCGCCGGCGCCGAGCATTTTGCCAAGGTGTGCGCTCAGTGTCACGGTGCCAGGGGCGAGGGGAACGTGGAACTGAAAACGCCATCGATCGCGAACCTGCCCGACTGGTATGTCTCCGCCCAGATCGGAAAATTCCAGCGGCACTGGCGCGGTACCAAGCCCGAGGACGTGCAGGGAATCCAGATGCACGCCATCGCCCAATCGCTCGATCCGGTGGCGGTACGGGACCTGGCCGGATACATTCGTTCGCTGGAGATCGTCCCGACCCAGGTCACACTCGACGGTGGCAATGCGGAACGCGGGGCGGAACTGTTTCGGGAGCGCTGCATGGAATGCCATCGCTACAATGGGCGCGGCGAATCGGCGTTCCGAAGCGGTCAACTGATCGGACTTCAGGATTGGTACATCGTGGCTCAGCTCACGAAGTTCCGAGACGGGATCCGGGGGCACAAGGAGGACGATCTCGAGGGCGGCAAGATGCACCGCGTCACTGAAAAGATGACCGAGGAGAGCTTCCTCGATCTCGCCGCGCACATCGCGGATCTGGCCGAGCGCTACAAGGACGAACGCCCGCGGCGCCGGCGCTGAGGAAACCGCTTCTTCAGTCCAGGTCGGCGTCACTCTCCGCGTCCGCTTTCCGATAGAGCGCGGAGTCGATGGGCTGATCGGAGGGAACGTCTTCGCCCGAAAGGTAGGCGACCACGGACTTCACTGTTTCGCGGCCGATCTTTTCGGGAAACTGGATGGGGTCCGCGTAGATCTTGCCGTCCTTGATCGCCTGTTTGCCCTCGGGCTGACCATCGAAGGCGATGATGGTCACCTGATCCTGTTTCCCGGCTTTTTCCAGGGCGGCGACGGCACCGAGTCCACTCGGATCATTGATCGCGAAGATGCCGATGAGGTTGGGATGCGCCTGGAGCGCGTCCTCGGTGGCGCGGAGGGATTTCTCCTTGTTCCCATCGCCAGGCAACTCGGCCACGATCTCGATTTTCGCTTCTCCTTCGGGACGACTCTTGTTGAAACGATCGATGACTTCCTTGAATCCCCGGACGCGTTCGAGGCAGGATTCGACGGCCTTGAAATCGAGGATGATGATTTCTCCGCCACTCTCGCCGAGCGCTTCGAGCATGGCTTCTCCCGCGAGTTGTCCGCCCTGGTGATTGTTGGTGCCAATGTGGGAGACGACTTGCGCCCCGGGATCCTGGCACTTGATGTCGAAGGTGAATACCGGGATGCCCGCATCGTTGGCTTCCTTGATGGCCGCCCCGATCGCCTTGCTGTCGCAGGGATTGATGGCGATGGCGTCGGCGCCGCGAACGATGAAATCCTTCACCTGGTTCCGCTGCTTGGCGACGTCGTAGTCGCCGCTGAGGAAAAGCACATCGTAGCCGTGCTCGGCGGCTTCGGCCTCCATCGCTTCCTGGATGGTCTTGAAAAACGGATTGGTGAGAGTCAGGCAGGTCGCGGCGATCAGACCGCGTGACTCGGGTTCAGGTGGTGGTGTGTCCGAAGTTTCATTCTTTTTGCCGCAAGCAGCGAGCAATAAGGCGGTCGCCATCAAAAGAGGGCGACGAAACAGGGGGGCGAGACGAATCATGGCGCCATCTAGACAAGAGACATCGCAGCCGTCAAGAGCGACGCTGGGTCAGGAGGCCTTCGTTTTCCAGACCTTGAGATCGTCCACTTCGATCCCGTCGCCAACACAGCGGAAAACCAGGGTGGGTGTCGTGACGTGGAAAGTGGGATGCGTGGCCTTCAGTTCGAGCTTGGTGGCACCTTCTTCGCTTGAGATTCGGGCGACCACATCGTTGCCAGTTTTTTCAACGGTCAGTCGATACCAGTCGCCGGCTTTGAAAGCGTGTTCGGCCACGGCGAGATCTTCGTTGGGATCTTCCTTGGGCTTGTCCTTGTCGACGTGCTTCATCAGCTTCGCCATCGTGGGGGTGACAATGACGGAAAAGAGATGTCCGCGCTTGTCGAGTTGCTTGGGAGCCGGATCGAAGCCGAAATGAAAAGCCTTTCCCTCTCCGGCAAGCCGGAATCGCATTTCGAAGATGCCATCCTGCATCGGTAACGCGCGACGAGCGGCGGCCGGGTGATTGTCGGCCGCGATCTGCTTGGCTTGGAGCACGCCGTCGACGGGTTTCCAGTCGCCGAACTGGACGGCCCAACCTTTGGCCAGCGAATCGCCATCGAAGTTTTCTTCCAGAACCAGTTCGCCCTTTTCGGCGGGAGTGGCCGCGAAGGCGGGCGTCGCCGCGACAAGCGCGAGAATGAGGAGTGAGGTGAGGGTTTTTATCGTTTCCGACCGTAAGTCAGAGACACCGCCCCGGGCAAGCGGCGGATTGGAGGATGCGCGCTTGCGCGGCGGACTGGCCGAGGCTTGAATGCCGGGCCGTTTATTTTCAAACCCACGAACATGCCCCCCACTCAAATCACTCGCCTCGGCGCCGTTGTCACGTTGGTCGGAATCGCCCTCGGCGCGTTTGGCGCTCACGCGCTCAAAGAGGTCCTGGAAGCCGGCGACCACGTCGACACCTGGCACACCGGCGTCTTCTATCACCTGATCCACGGAGTGGCGTTGACCGCCCTTGGTCTGAGTGGACGCCGCCAGAAGTTCGCCGTCTGGGCGTGGTTGATCGGCGTGATCCTGTTTTCGGGCAGCATCTACGGGCTCTGCCTGCTGGAAAATGCCCGCTGGCTGGGACCGGTCACTCCGCTCGGCGGCCTGTCGATGATGGCGGGTTGGCTGGCGCTGGCGATTCGCCCGCCGAAAGCCGAAGCGTAGGGTTTTCGCTTTTTCAAGCCGCCCAGAACGGAACCTCGAGATGGTAGTCGGGCACGCGCGCGGCGAAGGTGCGCCCGTGATCGTCCTGAAGGAGAAATCCGCCGGAGACTTCCGAGTTGGCGCACACGGCGTGATAGCTGTTGTAGGAAAAGGTTTCGCCGGGCAGGAGATAGGGCGTTTTTCCCACCACCCCGATGCCTTCGACCACAAGGGTGCCGCCCTCTTCCTGACGCACCACCCACTTGCGGCCGATCAGCGTCAGGGGCCGGTCGGTGCTGTTTTCGATGGTGATGAAGTAGGCGAAAGGATGACGACGGTCCGGCGGCGTCTCCAGAGCCGGCATGTAAAGCAACTCGTCGACGCTGACATGAATCCCGGCCAGACAGGAGATGGATTTCACCCGTGTCACAGGGGGGAGAATTCCAAAATTCGCTTCGAAGGTAAAGCAAGAAAAGCATTTCCGGATCGGCGTTGTCGGTCGATTCCGAGGTGTCAATTGTTCCGATCTCTGCTTTGCTCGGGCCCATGGAAATACCTCAGCAGGAAACGCCCGTGGCTCTGACGGTGGCGGGATCGGACAGTTCCTCCGGCGCCGGTCTTCAGGCCGATCTCAAGACCTTTGCCGCCCATGACGTTTATGGGCTCGGGGCGGTGACGGCGGTGGTGGCGGAGATTCCCGGCAAGGTGGTGGCGTGGGAGGCGGTCTCGCCGGATCTGCTGGCCAGGCAGATGGAAGTGGTGGACGAGGGATTCGCCATCGGTGCGGCAAAAACGGGCATGCTGGCAACGCCGGCCGGAGTGGAGACGGTGAGTGACTTTCTCGAGGCGCGGACCGGCCGCTTTCCGGTGGTGGTGGACCCGGTGATGGTGGCGAGTTCCGGCGATGTGCTGCTGGAGCCGGAGGCTATCGACAGCTACCGGCGTCGATTGTTGCCCCTCGCCGCCGTCGCCACGCCCAATCTCGCCGAGATCGCCGTTCTCCTGAATCGCGAAGTGGCCGAGGTGGTGGCGATGGACATGGAGACGGCGGCCCGGGATTTTTTCGATCGCTACGGATGCCCCGTCCTGGTGAAAGGCGGTCACTGGCAGTCGGGCGCCGAAGCGGTCGATCTGTGGTGGGACGGCCGGGAATGGGAACGTTTTGCGGCCCCGCGCGTCATCGATGTCGACACCCACGGAACCGGTTGCACGCTTTCCGCCGCCATCGCCGCGAACCTCTCCCTGGGCTATCCGGTCATCGAAGCCATCCGCCGGGCAAAGCGCTACATCACCGCCGCGATCATCGAGGCCCATACCTGGTCGAAACCGGCCGCGATTCGTGCGTTGAACCATTTCCCGAAGGAAGTAGGCTGAGCGGTCATCCGGTTCCCGTCCTTCATGAGATCCCGCGCCCGTCACGTTTTCAGATCGTTCCTCGCCCTGGCTTTGTCGGTATCGGCCGCGTCGTGGGCGGATGAACCGGCGCCGAAAACGGAAGCCACGGATCAACCGCCGGAGGCCGAGATCGCTTCCCGAGCCGATGCCGCGCTCGATCAACTGGTCGACGAAATGGATCAGGCCAGCCTTCAGGAAGCCTTCCGGATCTTGCGAAGCGACTACATCAAGCACGAGACGCTCAGCTACCTCGAACTCAATCGCGCCGCGATGCAGGGTTTGCTGGAGCGCCTCGATTTCGGCGCCATGCTGCTCACCAAGGCCAGCCGCGAGGCGCAGGATTCGCCGTTTTCGTTTCACGCCGAAAAACTGAACCCGTCGATCGGTTACGTTCGGTTCGGCAAATTCAAGAAGGCGGAGATCGACGAATTGGACGAGGCGCTGGCGGAGTTTGGCGCGGGGGATGAGGTGCGCACGCTCATCGTGGATCTGCGGTCGCCCCAGGCGATGGCGGATTTCGAGATCGCCTCGTCGATTCTCAGTCGGTTTCGGGAGGTCGGCGAGATTCTTTTCAAGATCCGGCATCCGCGCGAGGAGCGGCCGATCCTGTTCACCTCCCGCGACGCGCCGAAGCGGTGGAATCGCGACATCCTCGTGCTGATCGACCGGGAAACCGGCAACGTCGGAGAGATTATTGCCGCCGTCCTGCGGCAGAAAAAGAACTGCTTCGTGATCGGCGAGAAAACCGTCGGCATGACGGTTGAGTATCGCGACGTTCCCGTCGGGGGCGACCGTATCCTGCGCTACGCGGTGGCGGAGGTGGTGCTTCCCGAGGGCGAATCGCTCTTCCAGCAGGGCGTTATCCCCGACGTGCGGACGCCATCCTCGACCAAGGTGAAGCAGGCGGTTTTCCGGGCCAGTGAAAAAGAGCCATTGGCCGGTTTCGTCTTCGATCACGGTCGTCCGAGAATGAACGAGGCCGCGCTGGTGGCCGGCACCGATCCTGAACTTGACTACTACGTGGCGCGGAGCCGGGGCGAGCAGACCAGTTGGGATAAGCCCATTCTGCGCGACCGGGTGCTCCGCCAGGCGGTCGATCTGCTGACCATTTCCCGTTTCCTGCCCTCCGAAGAGGCGGAGTGACCCGATCGATCGATGCGCACTCCGGAAGACGAACTGGCCGATCTCGAGGCCAAGCATTTGCGCCGCCGCCTTCGTCGGATCGATTCTCCCCAACAGCCTGTCGTGTCCATCGAGGATCGCGACTACCTGAACTTTTCGTCGAACGATTACCTCGGTCTGGCAACGGATACCCGGCTCAAGTCGGCCCTGATCGAGGGCGTGGAAAGATTCGGCGCGGGTGCCGGTGCTTCGCGGTTGGTGTGCGGGACGCTGGGCCCTAACGCGGAACTCGAAGAGGAACTTGCCGCTTTCAAGCGAACCGAAGCGGGGCTGACTTTCTCCAGTGGCTACGCGACGGCGATGGGAACGCTGGCGGCGCTGGCGGGGAAGGAAGATGTGATCATCCTCGACAAGTGGTGCCACGCCTCGCTGATCGACGGCGCGAGACTGAGCGGTGCGACCTTGCGAATTTTTCCACACAATGATCTGGATAAACTGGAAAGCCATCTCGCGTGGGCACAGGCCCGAGTGAAACCCTCGACCGGTCGCGTGCTGGTGGTGACCGAATCGATTTTCAGCATGGACGGCGATCGTGCACCGCTGGTTGAAATCGTGACCCTGAAAGAACGGTACGGCGCCTGGTTGATGCTGGACGAGGCCCACGCCTTCGGGGTTCTCGGCGACAGCGGGCGCGGACTGGCCGAAGCGTGTGGGATCGAGGATGGCCGGGTGGATCTCCAGATGGGAACGCTCAGCAAGGCGGCGGGATTGTCGGGCGGTTACCTATGCGCGTCGCGCGCGGTGATCGACCTGTTGATCAACCGGGCCCGGAGTTTCATCTACTCGACCGCTCCACCGCCGGCGATCGTCTTCGCCGCGAAAGCGGCCGTGCGTTTGATCGCTTCAGAGGCGGGGAGGGAACTTCGCGATCGGCTTTGGAGGAATGTGGGGAACTTCGCTGAGGGACTTTCCATGGAAGCGGACAGCGCCATCGTTCCCGTCATTCTCGGAGAAAACGAGGCGGCCCTCGCCGCGGCCGAAACGTTGAAGGAAGCAGGGTTCCTGATTCCCGCGATCCGCTATCCCACGGTGCCGAGAGGAAAGGCCCGCCTGCGGGTCACGATCTCCTCCGCCCATCGGGAGGCTCAGGTGGACGCGTTGCTCGCCGCGATGCGGGACGCCGGAATTGGATGTCCGGCGAGCTGACTCATCCGTTGGCGGCGAGCGTCAGCGGACGAAACTCGCGCTTCCGGTATTTCGCCACCACGGGAGCTGGCTCGGAGTGATCGGGAGCCGCTTCGGGTTGTTGCGGTGCTTCCTCGACCGGGGCATTCAACTGAGCGAGTTGGAGAGGCTGCACCTTGCGAAAACTGCGTTCGGCCGGGGCCGGGGCTGGTGTGGGTGCCGGTTTTGGCGATGGAACCACTTCTTTGGCGGGTTCGGGTGCGGGTGCGGGAGGTGCGGCCTCCGCCACGACCATGGGTGCGGGTTCGGTGGCAGGCGGTGCCTTCTGGACCACGGGAGCGGGTGAGGGCAGGGCAGGGGCTGGTTTCGGTGCCGGAGCGGGAAGGGTGGGTTTCGGTGTGCTGGAGGCCAGCTGCATCGCCGGCGTTGAATCCAGCACCGGAGGACGCGACGGTTCGGGCTGGGACACAGGCGACTTCCTGCTCTTTTGGAGCTCAGGCCCGGGATCTTTCCTGATGCCGGCCAGCATCTGGCGGACGTGCGAATACTTGGTCCGCTGCTCGAGAATCTCGCGGCTCTTTTCGAAGTCGCCGTATTCCAGGATCTTGATGTCAACGTTGCGGACGCCCCAGTCGTTCATGGCTGAACGGGAAGGCTTGTAGATGTCGATGGTCTCAGTGCCCACCAGCGCGCTGCCGTAGTCGTCGACCACGAAGGTCGTGTCCATTCCGTCGATCTTGAACTTGGTTCCCAGCGGAAACTTCGACCAGTCGGCGGCGGCTGAACTGTATTTCTTTCCGTATTGAAGCTTCGTTCCGGCGGCCGTTTTCTTTCCGTATTCGATGTGATCCGATTCGGTGTGCGTGTAGGCCGTGGTTCGCACCGCCAGTTCTTTCGGCATCGCTTTTTCTTTCGAAAAGAGCCCCGCCTGCGCGGAAGTCGCCGAAAGGGCAATGATAAGGATCGAGTAAGGGACGCGGGAGAAAGTCATTCGCTAGACCAGATATTTCATAAATATTAACATTTCTGGCCCTAGTTATCACGTGAAAATATCATTTTTTGTGGTTTTTCGGTGACTTTTTTCCGAGATCCAGCCGTCGGTCCGGGAGATACGCCTTCTCATTTGGCCGATTTCCGCACCAGCACTCGCAGCCTCGCCGCTTCGTAGCTGCCCGCGTTGCCGGCAAAGGTCCAGTCCAGCGTCTGTCCCGTGCTGTTCCCGATGCCGATGTCCGCTCCGGGACCGGCGCTCCAGTGATTGATCGCCATCAGGGTCTGCTTTGCGGCCGTCAGGTGAATCTGCATGCTGCCGTAGCCGCCAACCGGGTCGACCCGTTCGTCGCCGATGTCCCACGCCTGATCCGAGGCGCCCGGCACTTTCGCGGCATTCAGGGGACCGTAGTTGTGGGGCCAGAACTCGAGATTGACCGCCAGGCCGTCGCCCGATGGGATGCCCTCGGCATTGCTCAACACGCGGACGTTTTTCACCGCCTGCTGGAAAACCGCGCCCGAAGCCGGGGTCGGGATCCCGAGTTTCGAGGCGTCGTCCGTGAAGGGATCCATCGCGATCCAGAGCCATTGAAGTTTGCCGTCCCGATTCAGTTCGAGAAAATAGCCGACTCGATCGAACGCCGCATCGAGTTGCGCGGCGTGATCGACCTCATATTTCAGTTCCGCTCCCAGCTTCTTGAGATCCAGGTCGTAGATCAGTTCATAGTCGCCTGCCTCGTCGACTTTCAGCGAGAAAAAGTCGTAGTTCGGCACTTCCCCGGCGCGAAACGCCGAGGTCGGCAATCCGGCGCCATTCACCAGGTTCGGTTCCGCCAGCTTGTCCCAGGCAAACCGCATCGCGGCCGGCTCCTTCACTTCCGGCGAACTGAGCACCACGGTGTCACCGCCTTCGATCGTAGCCTGGGCCGGGACGAAAGCCGCCTGTTCGCCAATGATCTCGAAGTGGCTGGGGGCCTGGCCATCGCGGGTCTTCAGGCCTCCGGCGACATTTTCGAAACGAAGGGTCACGCGATCACCTTCGACTTTCATGGAATCAAATCGCGGACCCGATGCCACGAGATCAGACTTTCCATAGGTGTGTTTCAGGGCCAGCAATGCCAGGCGGTGACCGACCTCCTGCTTGTTTTTCGGATGAATGTCGGTCGGGTTGCCAATGTCATTGGTTACCACCATGCCGGTGCCGGGAATCTCCAGGCACGCGCTCTGCGCTTCCCAGAATCGCGGCAGGATCGCCGGATCTTCATCCCCGTACTGGTAAGGGGCGATCTGGACGAAGTAGAAGGGGAATTCTCCGATGCCCCACAGCTTCCGCCACCCGGCCAGGAGTGATTTTTTCTTGTCAAAGTAAGCCATTCCCTCCACGTGGTTCGACTCGCCCTGATACCAGATCGCGCCGCGCATGCCGTAGCCGACCACCGGGCTCATCATCGCGTTGTAGATCGCGGTCGGATCGGTGTTGCCGGTCAGGGGGAGCAATTCCGGAGGAAAGGCCGGGCTCGGGGCGACGGCGAGGTTCGATCCCAGTGCCTTTTTGGCTTCCTCCAGCCAGGTCGCCGTTGCCTCGAGGTGGTGTTTCAGACCGGCTTCGTAGAGCGGATTTCCGGGCAGGGTCGTGGAGACCCGCTGGTAGGTGTCCGCGAGCGCCTCGATATCCGCGAAACCCTCGATCGGCGTCCACGGTTCGATGCGGGTGCCGCCCCAGGAAATGTTCAGCAAGCCGATCGGCACTCCAAGTTCCCGGTGGAGTTCGCGTCCCATGAAATAACCCGCGGCGGTGAATCCCCGGACCGTTTCCGGCGAACAGACCAGCCAGGTCGCGGGCACGTCGGACCGGGGCGTGCCGGAGGTGAGATGCTCGATTTTCATGTGCCGGATCTCGGGGAAATTCGCGGCGGCGGCTTCTTCGTCGGCGTTCAGGCTCGCTCCGACGGTCCACTCCATGTTCGATTGACCCGAGCAGAGCCAGACCTCGCCGATGAGGATGTCGCGGAGGGTCACCGTGTTCTTCGGGCCCGAGACCGTGAGTTCCAGGGCGCCCCCATCGGCTTCCCGGGCGGGCAGACTCACCTGCCAGCGTCCCTCGTCGTCGGCGGTCGTTTTTTCCGCCGTCGCAGCATCGGGACCGAGTTGAACCGTCACCGCTTCGCCCGGGTCGGCCCAGCCCCGGATCGGAATCGGCATCTGGCGTTGCAGGACCATGTGATCGGCGTAGAACTGCGGCAGCCTGACGTCGGCGGAAACGGAGGAAACTCCGCCCGCGGTCAGAGCGGCGAGCAGGCCGGCGAAAAATCGGGAGCTTGTCATGGGGTGAGATTCTTCGGCGCCGTTGGATTCGGCAAGCGGAAAGAGGTGGGTGATCCAAGAGGGTTGAGTCGCCGATACAACCCTCTTGAATCGACTGATTTCGAGATTGGCAGCGCCCGGGAATTCGGCGCAAGATGTGGCCACGATGAAACGAAATCTCCTGATCCTCTCGATGATCCTGTTCTCCGCGACAGCCCGCGGGGCTGACACCTTGCCGAGTGACGAGGCGGGTGCGGCCGCCTGGTTCGAATCCCATGGCGCCCGTGTCACGCGCGATGCCGAGGGCCATTGCCTCAAGCTGTTTCACAGCGGCAAACCCGAGTTCTCCGTCGAGGAACTCGCCCTCATCGGGAAGTTGGTCCACCTCCAGGAACTGGCTCTCAATTCGGCCAAGGCCGGTGACGGCGACTGGGATTTCATGAGGCAGTTGCCGGACCTGAAAACGGTTCGCATCTGGCACGGGCATCATTTCGCGAAGCTCGATTCCTTCGCCGGTATCGCCGCCGAAGACGTTCTCATCGGCGGTTGCATGGGGTTGCGAGATCTCAACAAGGACGATCCCGACGCACTCCGGGACGCGGTGCTGACCTTGCACGGCATGCCGAACCTCAAGAAACTGTCGCTCTACCATTCGCCCCTGACTCCGGACGATTCCCACCTGGCGCACCTGGTGAAGGAGTTTCCCCATCTCACCGAGTTGCGCGTCGACTTTGCCGCGCCACGCGGTCAGGAAATCCGCATCTCTCCCGAGGGCTTGCGCGGCCTGGCCAAGCTCAAGCTGACCCGATTCGCGGTGGAAAATTCCGAGAGTCTGACTCCCGAGCATTTCGCCGCGCTCGCCGAAATCGAAACGCTGGAAAACCTCCATATCTACCCGCCGCGCGAGGGCGAGTTCGACTTCGAGCCGCTCCTGGCGAAGTTCAAAGCCAGGCGTCCGGAAGTGGAGATCACGTTCCAGGCGAAACCGGGCGCGTGAAGCGAATCAGAGTCGTCGTTGTATTTTCACGAAGCCGGTGATCGCTTTGATGGCCAGAATGGAGGAAGCGATCCACAGGACCGCGTCGAGCCTCCCGGGCCAGAAATAAAGCTCCACCACAAACCACGCGAAAACGACGAATCGCGGTCGAAAGAGCCAGGAATAGGGGGCATTGAGGGCGTTGCGCACCATGGCAAAGCCGACCACGACCGCGTAGAAAAACACATAGAGACCGCCAGGCCAGGCGGAGGCGTGACCGGTGTGAATCATCGCCAGGGTGGTGGCGGTGACGACGATCTGATCGGCCATCGTGTCGGTGAAAGAGCCGCGATTGGAGGCCTGGCCGCGGTGGCGGGCGAGGGGGCCATCGAGTCCGTCGAGGATGACGTGAATCGCAAGGCAGGCCAGGGCGAGCGTGGGAGATCCCCAGAGCAGTGCGGGCACGAACCCGAGCCCGGACAACAGGGAGAGCAGGGTGAGATGATTGGCCCGCAGGCCGAGCTCGGAACAACGATCGAGCAAGGGCCGGAGAAATGCTCCCCGCCAACGTTGCGACCAGTCCATGAAGCGACTTTCGCCGCCGGAGTAACAGGTGACTTTTGATTTCATCGTTTTTTCACGTTGGAACGAATCCGGGTGACGGGTCCGAATCGGGTTCCCGCCATTCAAAAAACAGCGGTCGAAATCCCATCCCGCGGATCGCCGAACCGGTGTTCGAGAAACGAACCCCGCCTCGTTGGCGATGGTGAAAGGGGCGATGGGTGTGGCCGAAATAGCAGTGGCTGGCCCTGGCTTCCCAACCCGGGTCGACCTGGTCCAGGTGATGAGCGATCCGCGAGATTGTCAGCGATTGCGGGAACCAGAGCCCGTGGACGAGGTGGCTGAAGCCGAGCCCATCGGCGGCGGAATAGAGGCGCGCTGCGCTTGAGCCGCGTGGGCGGTCGTTGCGCCATTTTTCACGAAACCGCCCGAGGGATTGTTCGCTCATCCGGTAGTTGGCGCAGTCGCCATGGAGAAAGAGGCGGTCGCCGAGCCGGAGCCGGTGTTCGTGCCAGTGGAAGCGTGCCTGTCGCGCGGCCAGCGCCTGCAGTTCCGGCCGGAAAGCGTCGAGACAATCGTGATTGCCGAGGAGAAAGTGGACCGTCCAGTGAGGGCGTCGTTCCAGGAGGGCGTCGAGCCATTCCATGGCCGCGGCGATCGTGTGAGATTCGGAAGGCAGGCAACTCCAGCGGAAATCAAAGGTGTCGCCGTTCAACACCAGGGCGTCGATGCCATGGTTGGCGGCGTCGATCTCGAATTCGCCGAAGAGAGAGTCACCATCGGAGCGGCGGGAAAAGAGGTGGAGATCGGAAACGACGCCGCCTTGGCGCGTCCTGGAAAACTCATGGTGCCGAAGGGTCTCGGACATGACCGAGAGTTAAGTCCGATTCCCGCGAAGAGGGGCATCGAAAATACTGGGATGGCGATCGACTGGATCGATGGAGGGTGCGCTCCGCCGGAAACGGGAAAGACGTTGCCTTCCCGGGAAGTTCCGGTTGGGTGAAAGAGAAAGCCATGAAGAACCTCCCCCATGACTCCGACCCTTCCGACGAACCCATGCGCTACGGCATGTTGGGCGAAGACACCTCGACCACCGGAGAGAAGCTGGAGAAATACACCGGGGAAGTTGGCTGGATCTACCTGCGCTCCCACTTTGAAGCCGGAGCCCTCCTCTATGTCGACCCTTCCCTGAAACTGACGGAAGTCGGTCAGGCTTTTGCCGACGACGATGCCGATCGGGTGGCGGAATGGCGACAGGGCGGGGATTTGGTCTCCCCGTCGCAGCCTCACGCGGACTACTGGGAAGAGAGCGGCGCGACCTTCCGCGCCCTGGTGGTTTCGCCCTTCGTGCTGATTCAGCCGATCGAAAGCTGAACCCTCAACCGCGTTTCGTCGCTTGCCAGCGACTCACCATTCACTCAACATCGCCGGCAAGATGATTCCCATGAAAGCCCCTCGCATTCTCTCGATCCTTGGTTTGGTTCTTACGGTTGGCGTCAGCCAGATGGGCGTCCGTGCCGACGAGCGGCCCAATATCGTCCTGATCATGGCGGACGATCTCGGTTTCGCCGACATGGGGTGCTACGGTTCGGAAATCGAAACGCCGAATCTCGATGCCTTGGCGGCCGAGGGGCTCCGCTTCACCCAGTTCTACAACACGGCCAAGTGTCACAGTTCGCGCGTTTCCCTGTTGACCGGGCTCTACTGCGACGAAGCGGGGGCGGAATCGCTGAAACGCGGCGCGACCATCGCGGAAGTCCTTCGTGATTCAGGCTACTTCACCGCCATGGTGGGGAAGTGGCACCTCAGCAGGCAGCCCACCGACTTCGGTTTCGAGCGTTACTGGGGGCACCTCTCGGGCGCGACCAACTACTTCGTCGGGGACGATACCTTCCGCTTGAACGGCGAGGAATGGCAGGTGCCCGAGACGTTGAACGGCAAGCCATTCTATACCACCAACGCGGTGGTGGATTTCGCGATGGATTTCCTGGGCGAGCATTTCGAGACCAAGAAAGATCAGCCTTTCCTGCTCTATACCGCTTTCAACGCGCCCCACTATCCGCTGCAGGCGCCTGAGACGGCGGTGGAGAAATACGAGGGACGCTACGACGGTGGCTGGGACAACCTGCGGGCCACGCGTTTCGCCAGGCAACTGGAGAGCGGCCTGCTGCCGACGAAATGGCAGATGAGCGCTCGTCCGGATCACATTCCGGCCTGGGACAGCCTTTCTGCGGAGGATCGCCAGTGGGAGTCCGATCGCATGGAGGTGTTCGCGGCCATGGTCGATGTGCTCGATCAGAACGTCGGACGGTTGGTGAAGTTTTTGAAAGAGAACGGGGAATGGGACAACACCCTGTTTCTTTTCTGTTCGGACAACGGTGCCTGTCCCTTCGAGCGGACGAAGGGACGGTTCAAGCAACCCTGGGATCCGGAATCCTATTGGACCTACGACGCCAGTTGGGCCAACGCCGGCAACACGCCTTTTCGTCTCTACAAGCAGAACCAGCACGAGGGTGGCATCTCCTCGCCGCTCATCGCTCACTGGCCTGCCGGTTTGAAAACGGAGCCCGGTTCGGTGACTCGGCAACCAGGGCATCTCATCGATTTCATGGCGACCTTCATCGACCTGGCCGGCGCGACCTATCCGGAACAGATCGGCGACCGGAAGATCGACCCGCTGCAGGGCGAATCGCTGCTGCCGATCCTGAAAGGCGAGACCCGGAAGCCGCACGACACGCTCTATTTCCATTTCGGGATGGATCGAGGTCTGCGGCAGGGGAAGTGGAAACTGGTGTCGGCGAAACAGGGGCGCTGGGAACTCTACGATCTCGATGCCGATCGCACCGAGACGAACGATCTTTCCGAGCTCTTTCCCGACCGGGTTGAATCGATGTCGGCGGAGTGGTTTGGCCTGGCGAAGGACGTGGATCGACTCCCCGAAAAGCAGCTCAAGCCGGTCAAGAAAACGCTGACCGAGTTGAGTTTTCGCCGGGACACCAGTTCCGGGTCGGCGGCGAAGTGAATCCAAGCATCGGCTGATTTGGCCGGCGCTTTTTCAAGATTTTCTGACAGAAACCTGCGTAGGCGCTCCAAAAACCAGAGTATGGAAAGGAATTGTGCCAGGTTTTGTCGCCTGACCCGAATGGCACGTAGTTAAGCAGCCGTGGTGGGGCGGCCGCGATGAGGAGTTTCTTCAAATTCGTGACGGCGTTTGGTTAGGTATTGATAGCTTTTTGGCCGTTGTTTGACTGCTCGGGGTTCGAGACGGAGAGGCCGGATTGTCAGCGTTTTGGTGGCGCAGATCTCGATGATGCTCTCTCGGCAGCGATCGAGCTGCCTGGGCTTTCCCCGGTAGGAGAGCAAGGTGCCCAGGCTGGCGGTGGCGTGATCGAGGATACCTTTGAAGCTGAGTTCTCCGAGGGGGTGATTCGTCGAGATGGCCGCCTGCTGCATCAGGCAACGAATCAGGTTGTACCCGATCATCATCATCCAGAGCGTCTTGTGGGCCATCGCCGGAGTCCTCACCGCGAAGCGTTCCATCCTCAGGGTGGTCTTGACGTCGCGCAG